>CAYPYF010000043.1:0-15633 GCA_964414675.1 uncultured Dehalococcoidaceae bacterium | reverse complement strand
CCCCAACCCTCCCCTGCGAGGGGGGGAGGGGGCCAGAGGGGAGAGGGGAGATCGGGCTCGGCGGTGCCGGGCCTACGAGCCCGCTTCGGCGATGAACTCGATGAGGAGGCGCGCGGTCTCCTCGGGCTGCTCTTGCTGCACCCAGTGGCCGGCGCCTTCGACCAGGTGGAGGCCGCGGAAGTGACGGCACGCCTCCTGCTGCATCCGTTCGAGGCTGCCGGGCCGCTGGTGGATGCCCCAGTCCTGCGCGCCGGCGATGAACGTGGCGGGGACCTCGATGGCGCGTCCGGCGAACAGCGCGAGCTCTCCGGCATTCAGTCCGCTGGTGTTGCAGCGGTACCACTGCAGCCCGCCCTGGAAGCCGTTGCGGCCGTACTCGGCGGCGTAGACGGCGAGGTCGGCGTCCGGAAGCCAGCGGCAGTCCTCGATCTGTTCCGCCGAGGGCATCTCGACGGCCACCGCTTCCGGCATTGTGCTGCCCAGCGGCATGACGTAGTACGTCGGCATCTGCGCCGCCTCGGCTGCCGTCCATGCAGCGAGGGGGAACGGGCGGTTCTCCGGCCAGTCGGCGCTCTTGTGGTGGTAGTACGCGCGCAGGAAGTCGTGGACGCCCTGCGGCGAGTGCCACATCTCCTCGTTCGCCTCGCGGGTCGAGTAGTACCACTGGTAATGCTTCCGAGGCGGATCGAGGTCCGCGAGGTCCTCGTGGAACGTGTCGGCTGCGCGCGGGGCGTTCCCCCGGTCGGCGGTGCCGAAGGGCAACGAGGGCGGCCCGGCGAACGGCGCGCTCATCATCGCGACGCTTCGGAACACGTCGGACCGCGTGAGGGCGCACCATCCGGCCACGCCGGCGCCCGCATCGTGCCCGACGACCGCCGCGACCTCGCGGATGCCGAGGGCGGCGAGGAGCGCGACCTCGTCGCGGACGAGGTTCAGCATGCGGAACCCGAACAGGTCGCCGTCGTAGGACGCGTCCCAGCCGGTGGTCTGCCCGTATCCCCGCTGGTCCGGCGCGATCACCCGGTATCCGGCCTCGGCGATCCGCGGCATCACGTAGCGCCAGGAGAACGCGAGCTCGGGGAACCCGTGCAGGAGGAGCACGACGGGGGCATCGACCTCGCCCGCCTCGAGGAGGTGCATCCTCAGGCCACGGTTGTTGTCCACGTACCGAGACTGCACTCCGGGCGGCAGCCGGTCGGCATAGGGCGCAGTCAGCGGGAGAACTTCGGGCATCGATGTCGTCCGATCACGGCCTGCGGGCGACAGCGTACGCGTCCCCTGCCCTCGCCGACCCGCTTGCCCGCACGCCGATGGCCCGGTTAGCGTTTATGTACTGCCGGCGGGGGCCGCAGAACGGGATCCGCCTGGTGCGTCTCACGAGCCTGCCTGTCCGCCCACTCACACGCCTGCGAGGCATCCTCGCGGCTGCTGCGCTGGCGGTCGCCCTCCTCGTCGCATGGGCGCCCGGCATTGCGCACGCGACCACTGCCTGGGTGGACACGGGTGGGGACTGCCTCCGCCTCCGGTCAGCGCCCGGCCTGACCTCCTCGGACATCGTGTGCCTGGACCACGGCGCCGAGGTCACGCTGCTGGGGCCGAGCGAAGAGCGCGACGGGTTCACGTGGGTGCAGGTGCAGGCCGGCTCGGACACGGGCTGGGTCGCGAACTTTTATGTCACGACCAACCCCGGCGACGTACAGGTGATCGCCGAACTGCCGACGGCCGGTGGCTTCGTCGCACCTCCCGTGGGTGGCCTGACGATCGGCCGTGCGGGCACCTCGGACATCGCAGCGCTCGTCGCCTCACAGCCGTTCGAGGTGAGCAGCATCTGGCGGTTCGACATCGCGACGCAGCGCATGTCGCAGTACTCCCCGACGGCGCCGTCGTTCGTGAACTCGATCACCTCGCTCGACCCGGAGGACGTCCTGTTCGTACGCCGCGCCGGCACCCTGACGACCGTGGGCACGGTGCCCGAGGCGTCGCTCACCGTCGCCGGGACGCCGAGACAACTGCCGACGCCTCCGGTCCACGGCATGACGTGGGGCATCTCCGGCACCACCGACCCGCGCTTCCTCGTCCAGGCGCAGGACTTCACCGTCGCCAGCGTCTGGTACTTCCACGTCGAGTCGCAGCGCTGGCTCTCCTACACGCCGGGCCTGCCGGACTACGTGCAGTCGTTGCAGCAGGGCCACCTCCGCACGGACGGCGTGGTCGCGATCCGTCGAGCACCGGACGCACCAAAGCCGCCAAGCAGCGAGGACAGCACCTACTTCGAGACCTCGATCACGTATTACTACTGCGTGCCCGGCGCCGACCCGCGTTCGCACGGTGATGGCGGCGGCTACTGCGGCACGATGGCAAGCGGCCAGCAGGTCTTCGAGGGCGCCGCGGCATGCAAGCCCGGACTCCTCGGACAGCGCTTCCGCATCGAGGGCGACCCGACGCAGCGTGAGTACGTGTGCGCCGACACCGGCGGGTCGGTGCTGCAGGACCACCGCGACATCTGGTTCATGAACAGCGAGGACGGCTACGCGTGGTGGTCGGCCCTCGGCGACCGCGCGTTCATCGAGATCCTGCCGTAGCGCTACCCCGCCTGCTCCGTACCGGGCGAACGCCACGACGTGCCGTTGCCGTCGTCGTGGAGTCCGGCGTGGCCGGCGGTGAGCTGGCAGCGCACGCGCGCGCACTCGGCGTCGACGGTCTCGGCACGGCAGCTCGTGGTCTCGTCGTCGTCCGTACCCATGCGTCCAGTATCCACCGGCGAGGACGGCAGTCCTGCGCAATCCTCGAGCGTCAGGCGGCCTGAGGCGGCATGAGTGACGGCTCGGGCTCGTCGAGGGGCCGCGCCGGGGTGCGAGGCTTCGGGCGACGCGCGAGCGCGAAGAACACCGACCCGCACCCGGCCAGCACCGCAAGGACATCGAACCCGGCGCGGTAGTCGCCCATCTCGTCGTACATGAACCCGGCGATGAGCGGCCCGGCGACGGCTCCGAGGATCACGATCATGTTCGAGATCCCCATGATCTGACCGAACGACTTGCGGCCGAAGTAGTCGGCGCGCAGCGCCGCCATCTGCGGCCCGCGCATCCCCCAGGCCGCGCCGTGGATCACGACGAACGAGGCCACCATCAGGCCGTTCGAGGCATGCGCGAGGATCACCATCCCCACGGCGTGCATCCCCATGCAGCAGAACGCCATGAAGCGCTTGCTGGAGTGGTCGCCGATCCAGCCACCGGCCAGCGTCCCGAACATGAACACGAGCGTCAGCGCGGACTGCACGCCGGCCGCAGCGGCCAGCGAGTACCCCAGTGACTCGTTGAGGTGCGAGACCATGTGCACATTGACGGCCCCGACGACGAAGAGCGCCGCGCCGTGGCCGAGCGAGAGCCACCAGAACGAGGGCTCGCGGAGCGCCTCCCGGAGCGTGAAGTCGTCCGCGAGCGCTGCCCCCGAAACCGTCGGGGCGCCCTCGACCGGGGCAGGCGCGCCGTCCGGGCGGAGGCCGAGGTCGGCCGGGCTCCGCACGAGGAAGCGCGTCATCGGCCACCCGATCGCGAGGACGAGCAGGCCGGAGATCATCGCCGTCGTGCGCCAGCCGAGGCCCTCGAGCGAGAGCACGGTGAGCGGCACGATCACGCCACCGAGCGCGCCACCGACGCTGGTGAGGCTCAGGGCGGTCGATCGGCGGCGCTCAAACCACTGCACGACCGCCGTCGTGATGGTCAGGTAGCCCATCAGGCTCGCGCCGACCGCCATGACCAGGAACGCACCGTAGAAGGTGACCGGTGAGTTGACGCGGCTGAAGAGGAAAAAGCCCCCGGCGAGGATCAGGATGCCGATCCTCGTGACCGTGCGCGGGCCGAAGCGGTCCACCATCCAGCCCTGCAAGGGACCGACGATGCCGCCCTCCATCTCCCGCAGCGCGGAGGCGCCGGAGAGGAGCGTGCGGCTCCAGCCGAACTCGTTATGGAGCACGACCACGTAGGCGCCGTACGCATGTCCAAGCAGGGAGCCCTGCAGCAGTTGCAGGACGGCTCCCGTCAGCACGATCCACCATCCGTGGAACAGCCGACGTTGACGCACGGGGGACCCTTCAGCGGGCGACCGAGGCTGGAATCGGGGAATGATACGAGCGTTCGCCCGCACCGTCCCGTGAGCCCCGCCTGTACGACCGAGTCCAGGCAGAGGCCAGGCCGATCCGCCCGGGCCAGTGTTGATGTCGACAGGCATCGTCCGGCGTAGGATCCCGCGATGCTGACCCGCCCCTTCCTCATCATCGCGATGTCGATGTTCACCGCGACCATGGGGCTCGGGATGGTGCTGCCGCTGCTCCCCGTCTATGCGAAGACCTTCGGCGCGGACGGCGCGACGATCGGCCTGACGGTCTCCGCGTTCGCGATCCCGCAACTGATGGTCAGCCCGTTCATCGGACGGCTGGCGGACCGGTTCGGACGAAAGCTGTTCCTGCTGCTGGGCGCGGCCGCCTACTTCCTGTCCGCCCTCGGCTGGTGGTGGGCGGACACGCTGACCTGGCTCATCGTCTTCCGCGGCCTGTCCGGCATCGGGTCCGCGCTGATCTTCTCGAACGCCCAGGCGTACGTCGGCGACCTCTCGCCCCCGGGGTCCGAGGGGCGCTACATGGGCGCGTTCGGCGTCGCGGACTTCCTCGGGTTCGGGCTGGGGCCGCTGTTCGCGGGCGTGATCCGCGACCGCGCGGGCCTCGACGAGGTGTTCCTGTCGATGGCGGTGCTCTACCTGGCGGTCTTCGTCCTGATCGCGGTGTGGCTGCCCGGCCGGCCGGTGCGCCTGCACCTGGGGGCGGCGCAGGTGACGGCCCCGTGGGGCCAGATCTTCCGGCACTCCACGATGCAGGCGCTGATGCTGCTCCGCGTCTGCTTCGCGCTCGCCACGGGCGTCTCGATGTCGTTCCTTGCGGTGCACCTCGAACAGTCGCTCGCGAGCACGGCGACGATGGTCGGGCTCGTGTTCGCGGCGCAGCAGATCGCGGGCGGGCTGTCGCAGCCGTTCCTCGGACGGCTCGCGGACCGGTTCTCGCGCGCGTGGCTCGTGTTCGCCGGCACCGCGACGATGGCGGTCGGGATGTCGACGATCGCGTGGAGCGACTCGTACGCGGTGATCTTCGCGGGCGTCGTGCTCGGGCCGGGCCTCGGCGCCGCGCTCGCGAACGTCTCCGCACAGGCGCTGCAGGTGGACACGGGCCGTGACCTCGGTATGGCGACGGTGGCGAGCCTCGGATCGGCGTCCTTCGCGGCCGGGTTCCTGCTCGGCGCGATCGGCGGCGGACGGCTCGTGGACATGTCGAGCATCCCCGTGGCGTTCCTCGTGGGGTCGTCCGTGATGCTGCTGGGCGGGCTGGGGTTCCTCGTGCGGGTGCGGGGGATCCAGGCGCGCGCCCTCCTCGCAGCGACCGCGGCGAGCACCGCGGCGAGCGTCGCGGCGAGCGCGGTGGAGGTGCTGGTCCCGCCGGCCGAGGACGCCGGCGAGCCGATGGACCTCGCGGCGCCCTCCTGACGGAGTCGCGCAAGCCTGACACACCCCCTATCGCGATTCGGCGTACCGTCTAACGCAGGGGGCCCCACGATGACCGACGACCGCATCGCGAAGCGACGAGCCTACGAGACAGCGAAGGCGCACCAGCGCGGCTACTACGAGCGCTACTACCCGGTGCGCGTCCTGGGTGGACGGGCGGCCGAGCCCGTCACCGCCGAGGTCCTCGTAGAGATCGAGCGCCTCAAGGCCGCGACCGAGACCGCCCGCATCGAGTGGGAAGCGTCGCGCCTGGCCGCCCAGGGAACACATCAGGCCTGACGCCTGTCGAGCGGTCGAGCGCCGACCGCGATCTCGGAAGGAGTGCCCGATCGCTCAACTCTGTCAGAAGTGCTTCGGTGGCCCGGTGAGCGCCTGTGTCTGCACCCAGACGACCCGCACGTGGGAACCGCCGGCGCGCGAGGTCTCGCGTAAGCCACTCCGAAGCGCCAGTCGACGTTCGACCAACACCAAGCAAGCCGCACCGCCCGAGCACGCATAGGAGCGCACGATGGGTGACAAGAGCCCGAAGCAGTCCGAGAAGCGCAAGAAGAAGGCGGGCGCGAAGCCTCCGAAGGCGACGCAGGTCGCTCCGCCCCGGCCCGACATCGTGGTGAAGCAGAAGCCGACGAAGTAGCCGGCCCTGCGCTCAGATCAGAAGACGCCGCCCGAGAGGCGGCGTCTCTGTGTCACGCGCAATGGGGGTTACGCGCGACGGGCGACCTACGAGGCGTGCCGCCGCAGGAAGTCCAGGATCGTCGCCTCGCCCTCTGGCGTGTTGCTGGCCGCACCATGCTCGAGGCCATCGAGAAATGCGAACTCGACGTTCGCCATGCCCTCGGCCACCTTCGCCCACGGCACCTTCGGGTACACGGTGTCCCCCGTCCCGTAGACGATGAGGATCGGCATCTTCAGCTCGGAGAACCACTCGGACGCGTCGAACTCGAGGTGGGCGCGGTAGGTCCGGAGCTCGGCCCCGTACTTGTAGATGCGCTCCTCGCGCGGCACCTGCGCGAGCTGGGCCTGGATGGCAGCCCGTCGCTCGTCGCGCTGGCGCTGTTCTTCCTCGGACTCCGCGGGGCGAGCCGCGGCGAAGAGGTTGAGGCCCACCGTGCCGCCCTCGCGACGTGCCTCGTACGCCGCGTCGACGCCGGCCGTCTCGAGCGTCTCGACGCGCTCGCGGAGCCTGTCGAGCAGGTCGGGGTCGCGGGAGAGCCAGGGCGCGGTCTCCGCGACGACCAGGCCCGCCGCGGCGTCGGGGTGCTCGCGTCCGAACGTCATCGCGATCGGACCACCGGCGGAGGTGCCCCAGACCAGTGCTCGCTCGTGCCCCAGGTGGCGGAGCAACTCGCGGATGTCGCTCGCGAAGAGCGACATGGTGTGGGGCATGTCCGGGAACGAGGAGCGCCCGGAGGACCGGCGGTCTGGGAGGATGACCTGGAAGTACGGACTGAACCGCTCGACCCAGCCGGGGACATTGCCACCCGCCCCGGTACCCAGCCCTCCGAATCCTCCATGGGCGAACACCAGCGGGAACCCGCTGCCATACGTCTCGTAGTAGATCTCCGCACCGTTGATCGTCGCCGTTGGCATGTCGCCCCTTCCTGAAGCGGCTGTGAACACAATCGTGTTCGCCCTGATTATGCCGCGCCGGGCAACCCGGCCCGGACGGCCGAGGTCGACCACGAAGCTCTGCGATGAAAGTGCCACGTCGATCGCCGCGCGCAGCGCCCGTGTGGCAGCCTCGTGGTGCTCAACTGGCTCCATGGCTCACAGGGATCCCAAGAAAGACAACGAGGCGAAGTCCTCGCCCGGCTGGTTCGCGCGGATGGCGATGGCTGTCTCGCGGGCTTCGGGC
Source organism: uncultured Dehalococcoidaceae bacterium (assembly GCA_964414675.1). GTDB lineage: Bacteria > Chloroflexota > Dehalococcoidia > UBA2979 > UBA2979 > W-Chloroflexi-9. The sequence goes on along the minus strand of CAYPYF010000043.1, from coordinate 8,228 downwards.
CGGCCGCCGGTGTTTGCGGTCGCCTTTGCCCTCGTCGTCCTGTGGGCGGTCAGCGGTCCAGCGTTCGGGTTCTCCGAGACGTGGCAGTTGGTCATCAACACCGGCACGACCGTTGTGACATTCCTGATGGTCTTCCTGATCCAGGCCACCCAGAATCGGGACAACGAAGCGGTCCAACTGAAGCTCGACGAACTGATCGAGGCGACACGCGATGCCCACGACGACATGATCGACCTCGAAGAGCAGTCCGACGAGGTCCTGGAGCAGAAGCAAGCAGAAATGCGCCTGCTCCATGACGCGTACGACTCCGGCGCGGGACGATAGCTCTGCCTCGCTAGCCCTCGCCGAGTCGCGGCTCGCGCATGCGCGACGCCATCACCGCCGCCATCGCCAGGAACAACCCACCGAGGACGGCGAAGCCCATCGTCATCGAGACGGCGGCGAACCACGCGGCAGCCATCGGCCCGACGATGAACGCGAGCGCCTGGGCGCTCCCCGCAAGGCCGAACGCGGTACCTCGACGGTCGCGCGGGACGTTCGAGGCGATCAGCGTGTTGCTCGCGGGCAACATCGCGGCCTGTAGCAGCGAGATCACACAGAACGCGGCGACGTACGCGGTGACGACAGGCGACAGCGCCAGCAGGACGTGCGCGACTGCCGTGGCCGCGCATCCCAGGCCGAGCATGAGCCTGAAGCGCCCCGGGGTGACATAGCGACGCCCCACGATGAGCACGCCGACCATGCTGGCGATGCCGGCGAGCGTGAAGGCCACGCCGACGATGCCCTCGACGTCGCCGCCGCCCCGGAGGTCCGCCAGCGCGAGCGGCGTCGCGAGCCGCACGATCTGCGTACCGCCGAACAGGAAGAAGTAGAAGAACAACGCCAGGAAGAACTGGAAGCCGAGGGTGCGCCAGAACGCGTCCGGAGGGGGCGCAGCCTCGGTCGCGATGCCCTCGAGGTCCGCGTGCGAGGCACGGCGGCCCGCGTCGTCGCGGGGGACGATCGCGATGACCATGATCCCGGCGAGCGCCGGCATGATCGCGGCGGCGACGATCGCGCCACGCATCCCGAGGACGATCGCAAGCACCGCGCCGACCGCCGGCCCCACGGTGTTGCCGAGGTACTGCGCGCCCGTGACGAGGCTGAGCGCCGGGTTGAGGCGCGTATCCGACACGCTGACGCTGGTCAGCGCCACGGCGGCCGGGATGAACCCGGAGAAGATGCCCTGGCAGCCGAACGCGACGGCGATGTGCCACGGCTCGGTCGCGAACGCGGCGATCGCCGTCGTCGCGCTGGCGAAGCCCAGCGCGCGGATGAACATCAGCCGGCGTCCATACCGGTCGGAGAGGATCCCCCACAGCGGCCCGGTGACGAGACGCCCGACACCCTGCACGGACGTCGCCACGCCGACCCAGAACAACGCATTCGCGTCGCTGGTGGCTCCCAGGTCCTTCATGTAGAGCGGCAGGAACGGGATCCAGAAGTTCATCGCGAAACTCGCGATGCCGGCCGCGAGCGCGATCGCCAGGACGACGCTGGAGTCCGGGCTGCGCTGGACCGACGCCCAGGACGGCATGCCGCCGAGTCGGCGTGAACTCATCGGACGTCTCGCCCTTCGCGATCACCGGCATCCAGGACGCACCCTGGAGGCGAGACTACTCGCGTGGGGCGCTGAGTACGAAGCGAGGAGTCGAGGGGTGGTCGTCTGTGCACCCGACGCCTAGCGGGCCGGGCGCACCATGACCGCGGAGAGGACCCGGCGGGTCTCGAACCCCATCCGCTCGTAGACGCGGATGGCGCCGGCGTTGTCTTCGCGCACGTGGAGGAAGGGCGTCTCGCCGGCCGCCTGGATGCGCGCGCCGATCTCGGCGGTGAGCGCGGCGGCGAGGCCGCGGCTGCGGAACTCGGGCGCCGTGCAGACGGCGCTGATCTCCCGGTAGCCGGGGAGGTGCATGCGTTGCCCGGCCATCGCCACCAGCCGTCCGCCCTCGTGGACGCCGATGTAGTCGCCGAGTTCGCGCGTGCGGAGGGCGAACGGGCCGGGCTGCGTCGCCTGCGCGAGCGCGAGCATCTCCTCGTCGTCCTCGGGCGCGAGCTCGCGGAACGTGAGTCCGGAGGGACGCGCGAGCGGTCGCGTCGCGACCATCTGCGGCACACCCATCTGGAAGCGGATGCTCCAGTCCTCGGGCACGTCGACGGCTGTCCGCAGCAGGAGCAGCGGGCCGTCGATGTCCATCAGCGGGGTCAACGCGCGCCACGAGGCGGGGGAGACGTCGTCCGGAAAGGCCGCGATCGGGTCGATGTCCGGCCGGAACCGGAGCGCCGCGCTGTCGCCCATGCCGAGCGCGGACTGCGGGCCGGTCAGCGCGTACCACGCGGGATTATCCAGAGGTTCCACCAGCGCAGATTAGTGGGATTCGGCGGGAAACAGGGGTAGCGTCAGAGCCATCGGTCAGGCAGGATGTAGCCTGGCTTGTCGACCACCAGGCGGGGTGCTCGGGGCAGACGCGTGACCACTCAACACTCACACTCCGGCACTGCCGTGCTGGCCCCTTCGCGCGGCCGGTTCGCGCGCGGCGCGATGCTCACGCTGGCCCTCGCGGCGTCGCTCCTCGCGGTGGCGTGCGGCAGCAGCGAACCCGAGATCATCGTCGAAACCGCGACGGCCACGCCGACGCCAACGGCGACGCCGAGCCCCACCCCAACCGAGACTCCTGTCCCGTGGCCGATCGCCGCGGCGAAGATCGAGCCGGGCGACCTGGCGGCGCCGGGCCTGGTCAACCCGACCTCCATCGGCTTCGCCCCGCCGCCGCAACTCGTGCGGAACGTGGAGCCCAACGCCGGCGGGTTGGTCCGGATGTACTCGCCGGCCCTGGGCCTGAACCACATCATCGAGGAGATCGGGATCGTCGACGGCGTGATGGAGTCCCCCGACGACGGCTCGTACGCCGTGGGCTGGTACCCGCGGACGGCCAAGTGGAACTTCGGCATGCCGGACGTGGAGGGCAACCTCGTGTTCTCCGCTCATGAGACGTGGAACCACCTGCAGGGCCCGTTCTACACGGTGCACCAGGCCCACATCGGCGACGACATCTACCTGGAGCTGGAGGACGGGGAGATCCGTCACTACCAGGTCGCCCGGGTGACTCGCTATGAACTGTCCGAGATGCCCATGCGCGAGGTGCTGTGGCCCAGCGACCGCCCCGAGGCGGAACAGTGGCTGACCCTCTACACCTGCGGTGGCGAGATCATCTACGGGGACCGCGGCTACGGGGACTACCTCGCGCGCGATGTCCTCGTCGCGAAGTGGGTGGGCTTCGGCGGCCCGGACGACGTGCCGGCGGCGGACACGGCGCAACAGGCCGTGACCGCGGAGACCGCAGGCGAGTAACGCGTCCGCGGATCCGCTACCGTTCCGCGTGTTCCGCGGCCTCTTGTCGCTGACTGTACGCTTGGTAAGGTGAGCACCCTCCCCTGTACGTAAAGTGCGGGGATCCGGCGGAAGGGCGTGACGCCTTGGCACGGTTGAACATCCGACGCGGTGATCGCGTGTCTCGAGCCGTCGCGGCACCTGAGCGGACCGAGCGCTCGACCGCGAACCCCGCCACCGAGGCTACCCGCACCGACGGGCCGGATGGCCCCCCGCCCAACCGACGGATCAAACTGCCCCGAACCTTCGACTCGTTCTACGACCGCGAGTTCCGCTGGTTCTACATCTCCATGCTCGGCCACATGGCCGCCATGAACATGCAGCTCGTCATCCGCGGGCTGCTGGCGTACGCGCTGACCGAGTCCTACGCGACCCTCGGCCTCGTGGGCCTCGCGGGCGCGATGCCCCAGCTGGTGCTCTCGATGTTCGGCGGCGTGATTGCCGACCGGATGCCGAAGAAGACCGTGATGCAACTGGGGCAGGGCGCGAGCCTGCTGAACGCGGCTGCCCTCGCGGCCGCCGAGTTCACCGGGGTGATGACCATCGAGCTGCTGCTCATCAGCGCAGCGCTCCAGGGTATGACGATGGCGCTCATGATGCCCTCGCGGCAGGCGATGATCCCGGACGTGGTGGCGCCGGACCGCCTCATGAACGCGGTCGCGCTGAACATGGCCGGAATGAACTCGATGCGGCTGTTCGCTCCGGCCCTCGGCGGGTTCATCGTCGCCATCTGGGGCTTCGGCTGGGGCTTCACCACCATGTGCTTCCTCTACCTCCTGGCGATCATCGCCATGAGCCAACTGACGTGGCGCCCGGCCAGCGCGCCCGGCGAGGCGGACCAGACCTTCAAGCAGGTGGCGGCCAGCTCGATGGCGGACATCAAGGGTGGCTTCTCGTACATCTGGCGTGACCACACGATGTTCGCAATCCTCGCCGTCGCGTTCGTCACCGCCGCCTTCGGCATGCCACTGCAGTTCCTGCTCCCCGGCTACGCCGCCGACATCTTCGCCGACACCGCCGAGGAAGGTGGTGCGATCGCCGGCATCCTGTTGAGCGTCAGCGCCGTCGGCGCACTCGCGGGCGCGCTGTTCCTCGCCTCGATCTCGGACAAGAACCGCGGGTGGATGTTCCTCGCCGGCGCCGGCACACTCGGGCTGGGGATCTTCCTGTTCGCCCAGGCGGACAGTCTCGTGCTGGCCGGCGCGGCGATGGTCGTGTTCGGGCTGGGTTCGTCCTTCCGGATGGGCCTGTCCCAGGGACTCCTGCACGCCTACGTGGACAACGTCTACCGGGGCCGCGTAATGGCCGTCTTCATGCTGCAGATGGCGATGATGCAGTTCTCGACGTTCTTCGTCGGGATGGCGGCCGAAGTCGTCGGCATCCGGGTCGCCGTGGCGGGACTCGGCGTGATCCTGATGCTGGTCGCGGGGGCGTGCGCCGTCTTCGTCCCCACCATCCGACGCCTCCAGTAGCCACCGACCTCGACCCGGTCCGCTCGGTCCTCGGACAACCGGCACATCACGGGGCCTCGTACTCGCGGAGCCACGCGTCTGCACCGGACCGGCTGCGCTAGCATGCGGACGCTCACCGACCAGCGGAGGATCCCGTGTCCGAACCCACTGGCCCCCTGCCCTTCGAGGGCCTGCGCGTCCTCGACCTGACGGACGAGTATGGCATCCTGGCGACACGCCTCCTCGCGGGCCTGGGCGCGGACGTCGTCTGCGTCGAACCGCCCGAGGGTGACCGGCTCCGACGCCTGGCCCCGACGCTGCGGACCGAGGCGGGCGAAGAGGTCGGGCTCTACTGGGCGCACTTCGCCGGCGGCAAGCGCAGCGTCGTCCTCGACCTCGAGTCTCCCGAGGGGCAGCGTGACCTCGCGCGGCTGATCGGGTCGGCGGACATCCTGTTCGAGTCGGGCTGGCTCGCCGACCTCGATCGATGGGGGTACGACTGGCCGACACTGCACGCGCGTCATCCGGGCCTCATCTACACCTCGGTCACGCCGTTCGGCCTCGACGGGCCGAGGGCAGACTGGCTCGGCGGCGACCTGATCGCGATGGCAGCGGGCGGTCTCATGAGCCTGTGCGGTGATCCCGACCGTGCGCCGCTGCGCGTCGCCGTCGAGCAGGGCTCGGCGCAAGGGAGCCTCCAGGCGCTCGTGGGGACGCTCATCGCGCTGCGGGCGCGAGGCCTCGGCGCGGGCGGGCAGCGTGTCGACGTGTCGATGCAGGAAGCCGTGACGAACACGATGGGGAACGCCCACCAGACGTGGGTGATGGACGAGCTGATCTTCCGGCGCGCGGGTGGCGGCCGCGCGACCACCGAGCCCGGTGGCACTCGACTCGTATGGGAGGCGAGCGACGGCTTCGCCGCATGGGGACGCCGCCCGACTGAGATGCAGGGCCTCCATGCGTGGATGGTGGACGAAGGCGCGGCGCCCACGTGGGATCCGGACGAGTGGAGCCGCCTGCCGGTGGTCGGTCGCAACGCGCCCGGGCCGGACCGCGTCGACCCGCTGAACGCCGAGATCGCCGCGTTCTTCAAGCGCTATCCAAAGATGACGCTCTATGAGGCAGGACAGCGTCGTGGCCTGATGGTCTGTCCCGTCTCGACCGTTCATGACCTCTTCGAGAACGACCAGCTCCGCGACCGCGCGTTCTTCCGCGAGTTCGAGCACGCTGAGTCGGGACACACGCTCGTCCAGCCCGGCCCGCCGTTCCGCATGTCGCGCTCGGGGTGGCGCATCGGCCTGCCGCCACGCCTCGGCGAACACACGCGCGAGGTCCTCGACGCCCTTCCTCCTGAGGACGAACCGTCGAGCGTTGCGACGTCGCGCCCGGTGGACTCACGCGAGATCTTCGCGGGGCTCAAGGTGGCCGACTTCTCGTGGGTCGGCGTGGGGCCGATGGCCGCGCAGACGTTCGCGTGGTTCGGCGCGGAGGTCGTCCGGGTCGAGTCCTCGTATCGCCTCGACACGTTCCGTGACAACACCCCGCTCGCGCTGGGCGAAGGCCCCGACCGCAGCGCGTACTGGGCGAACGTGAACCGCGACAAGTACGGCATGACGCTGAACCTCCGGCACGCCGAGGCCCGCGAGGTGGCTCGACGCCTCGTGGAGCGCGCCGACATCGTCACGGAGAGCTTCGCGCCGGGGTTCATGGCGAGCGTGGGGATGGACTACGAGTGGGTCCGTTCCGTGAACCCGCGCGCGATCATGATCTCGATGTCCATGGAGGGGCAGGGCGGGCCGCACCTCGGGTTCAAGGGGTTCGGGCTCGTGCTCCAGGCGACGGCGGGCGTCAGCGCTCTCACCGGGTGGCCGGATCGCCCACCCGTGGGCACGGGCGTCGCGTACACGGACTGGTTCGCGACCTACCTCGCGCAGACCAGCCTGATCGCCGCCCTCGAACACCGCGACCGCACCGGCGAGGGCCAGTACATCGACCTCTCCCAGCTCGAGTCGATGATCTGGGGCCTCGACGATGCGGTGATCCGCTACTCGGCGACCGGCGAGGTCCTGGAACGCGAGGGCAACCGTCACCGCTGGGCGGCTCCGCACGGCGTATACCCGTGCGCGGGCGATGACCAGTGGTGCGCCATCAGCGTCTTCACCGATGCCCAGTGGCGCGCCCTGCGCGATGCGGTCGGCGCCGTCGGCGCGGTCGACCTCGCCGATCCTCGGTTCGACAGCGTCGAGGGGCGCAAGGGGCACGAGGACGCCCTCGACGCCGCGATCTCGACGTGGACGGCGTCGAGAAACTCGCGCGACCTCGCGGCGGCGCTGCAGGCGGCGGGGGTCCCGGCGCACCATGTGAACGATGCGCGCGACGTCGACACCGACCCGCAGCTAGGGCATCGCGGACACTGGTGGCCGACCGAGCATCCGGTCATCGGGCCGATGGTCTGGGACGCGCCGGCGTACCGCCTCTCGGCGACGCCGGCGTACCCGAAGCGACCTGCGCCTCGTCTCGGCGAGCACAACGAGTACGTGTACCGAGACCTCCTGGGGTACTCCGAGGAGGAGTTCGTGGCGCTGATGGTGTCCGGCGTGACGGACTAGCGAGCGCTACGGCTGGCGTGCAGCGCGGACGGCCTCGGCCTCCGGGCTGACGCTGGAGAAGCGGTACATCAGCTCCTCGTAGGCGAGCTCAACGTGTCGAGGCAGGTCGGGGGCGTCCTTCAGGAGACGCTTCGTGAGTTGCGCGGTCAGCGGGGGCTGCGCGGCGATGCCCCGGGCGAGGGCGAGCGCCGACTCTCGGAACGTCGCCTCCTCGAACACCTCGTCGACGAGGCCGATCCGGAGGGCGTCCTCCACGGAGAGGCGCGTGCCCTCCAGCAGGAACTTGAGCGCCCGCCCATAGCCGATGCGGCGTACGAGGGTCTGCCCCAGGCCGTTGTCCGCCGTGAGGGCGATCTTAATGAACGCCGGTGCGAACGACGCAGCCGTCGATGCCACGATGATGTCGCACGACGCGGCGAGGCCGATGCCGCCGCCGGCCGCGACGCCGTTCACCGCGGCGATCGTGGGCTTGTCCGTCCGCTCCAGCGGGAGGTGCCACCCGAACCGCAGGCGGGCGTGGTCGCGCAGCCGCTGGGGCTCTGCGGGCTCCTGCCCGCCGCCGAGGTCGCTGCCCGCGCAGAACCCACGCCCGGCCCCGGTCACGAGCAGCACGTGGAGGTCGTCGTCCTCGTCGAACTCCTCGACGGCCGCCTGGATGGCGAGGCGCAGCGGGATGGTGAGCGCGTTCAGGCGGTCGGGACGGTTGAGGGTCAGCGTGCGCACGCCCTCGGCGTCTTC
>CAYPYF010000042.1:9725-23747 GCA_964414675.1 uncultured Dehalococcoidaceae bacterium | reverse complement strand
CGCCGCGGAGGGCCTCGAGACCCGCGCGGGCACTGGCGTCACGCGGAGCGAGTGGTGCGCCTCGCCGGTAGTTGTCCGCGCTCGGCGGCGGGCCGTCCGAGGGATCGAGCGACTGGAGCGCGAGGACGAACGCCGCGAGGTCCAGCGCGAGGCGGCGCGGATCCTCGACGACCGCGTCCGTGAGCGGATCGCCGGGAAGCCAGCGGTAGATCGCCCACTCGGAGGGTAGGCCTCGGTGGGTGCTCCGACGGCGAGCGGCTCCGGAATGGCGACGGGGAGCCTGGGCGCGAGGTACGGGAGCCAGCGCCGGTCGCGCTCGATCTGGGCGGCCTGGCCGGGGCGCAGGGGGAGGCGGACGGACAGGTCGTCGCCGAGACGGTAGATGGCGTTGACCGTGCCCGCCGAGTCGAAGCGGGTGAGCGGCAGGTGCGCCCACTCCGGAAACTGGCTTGCGACCAGTCCCTCGGCGAGCGCGTCGTCGATCTCGAACTCGTCCTCGTGCATGCGGGTCGCCGGCACTCGTTCGTCCTCCAGCGGTGGAGGGTAGCGCCGCTGGAGGCGGAGAGTCAGAGCGCAGAAAAGCGGAACGGCAGACCGACGATCGTCCGGTCTGCCGTTCCTGGTCTTGTAGGGTCTCTGTCCATCTCCCCCGCGGTGTCAGAGCCGCCGTGGAAGATGCCCCCGCCTGACTGAATCCAATGTACCCGGCTGCGATCCCGCGACAACGCTGGTTATCAACGCACTCACGCACACTCCCTGCACGTTCCGGTCGCCCAGCGTCGATAACAGGCGCGCGAGGTTGCACAACGCTTTCACCGCCTGCTCCCCGGCCCCGAGCGCCACAAACGCTGGGCGCTTGCGTCCCGGGACACCCCTCGCCGACGATTCGCGCATGAGCGTTGGTGGTCGGTTCGCCCAGTTCCGGAAGCGCGCCCCGAAGGTGGAGGACGAACTCCCCCCGCCCGAGGACGCCGACCTCTCGCGCCCCCTCGTCGTGTTCGGACTGGGGAACCCCGAAGCGCGGTACGAAGGCACCCGCCACAACGTGGGTGCGTGGGTGATCGCGAGCATGGCGAAGCGCTACCACGTGGAGCCGCGCCGCGAGGGCCGCGTCAACGTCGCGCGGGTCGAGATCGACGGCCGCGTCCTGCACATCGCGCAGCCTCGGTCGTACATGAACGAGAGCGGCGGGCCGATCGCGCAGGAGGCGAAGCGCCTCAAGGCGCGCCCGGAGCAGGTGATGATCGTCTACGACGAGCTGGACCTGCCGGTCGGCGCGACGCGGATGCGGCTCAAGGGGAGCAGCGGGGGGAACAACGGACTGAAGTCGATCATCGGTGCGCTCGGGAGCCAGGAGTTTCCTCGGCTCCGTATCGGCATCGACCGGCCGTACGACCACGGGGCCCCGGTCCGCGACCCGGAGCGCATCGCGAACTGGGTGCTCTCCCGTCCCGCGCCGGGCGACCGTCGGATCCTCGAGGAGGCCGTCGAGCGCACCATCGACGCCATCGAGGCCGCCGTGCGCGAGGGGTACGAGGTGGCGATGAACCGCCTGAACGCCACCGCGCGCCGCCCGGATGGCCCGTCCGATGGCTCCTCCCCTGACCGCGAGGACTGACACCGTCGCGAGGGCATACTTCGCCCGCGCGGTACACTGAGGGGGACACGAAGCACGACGCCCGCAGGGCCCCCGGAACTCGGGCGGCCCTGTTCGCGCGTGGGCGACCGATTGCCGTCCGAGGAGTGACTGTGACGCTGCGACTGTGACGCTGGGACTCGACGCACTGCTGCCATCGCTGGGGACGCTCGACGCCCTCAGCGATGCGAATGCCGCGCTCGACGCCGGGCACGCGGTCCGCCTCGGCATGCCGGATGCCGCGAAGACCGCGACGGCGGCCCTCCTGTGGCGGCGCAACCGCCAGCCCGTGCTGTTCATCGCCGCGCGCGAGGCGGACGCACAGTCGTATGCCGAACAGATGCAGACATGGATCGGCGACGCGGCGGTCTACTTCCCGGCGCGAGCAGCGCTCGCCTACTCACGGGATGGGCACGACTCGCGCGTCTCGTGGCAGCGGATCGGCGCGCTCTCCCGCCTCGCGCAGGGCGGACGGGAACGGCCGCCGTTCATCGTCGCCTCAGCCGCCGCGGTGGCCGAGCATACGCTGCGTCCCGCCGACCTCGGACGCGGGCCGGGCGTCGTGGCGAAGGGCGACCAGCGCGGCCTCGACACGCTCGCGCGCGCCCTCGTGGATGCGGGTTACGACATGGCGCCGCTGGTGGAGTCACCGGGGCAGGCCGCGCGTCGCGGCGGCCTCGTCGACGTGTTCCCGACGGGGTCGGAGTGGCCCGTGCGGATCGAGTTCTTCGGCGCCGAGGTGGATTCGATCCGCGAGTTCGACCCGGACACCCAGCGGACGCGCCAGCAACTCGACGAGGTCCGCATCGGCCCCGCTACCGAGTGGTTCCCGACCCGCCTCGAACTGAACGCACTCGCCGACCGCGTGGACGAGGTGAAGTCCGCAACCGTCCGCGACGAGGTCCGCCAGCTGCGTGGCGGCGAGTTGCCTGCCCGCGAGTTCTATGGCCCGCTCTCCGGCGACAGCACGATCCTCAACCACCTCAAGCGCGACGCGATCGTCATCGTCGATGAGCGCGAAGCGGTCGACGCCGCGTTCTCCGACCTCGACGAGTTGGTGGCGGAGCGCCGGGCGGACCTCGCGGAGCGCGGGGAGCTCGACGCCGGCGCGCCCCTCCCCCACGAGCCGCGCGACGTGATCCGGGTGATGCTGGACGGGCACAGCCGCCGCGCCGAACTCGGACGGTGGGTGACCGGGAACGAGAGCGGGGCGTTCCGCCTCCCCTTCCGCCAGGCCGATGCCTATGCGGGACGCCTGGACGCCGCGGCGAAGGACATGCACCGCCAGCAGCAGCGCGCCGACCGCACGGTGATCGTGACGCAGCAGGCGCAACGCTACGCCGAGGTGCTGGGCGAGCATGGCGTCGCCACCTTGGTCTCCGGCCGCATCGAGGGCAAACTCAACCGCGGGGACGTGATCCTCCTCCAGGGCGGACTGCCCGAGGGGTGGACCGTCCAGACCGGCGACGGCATCGTCTCCCTGCAGACCGACCGCGAGCTGTTCGGGTTCGTGAAGCGCCGCCGCACGCTGCGGCAGCGCAGCGGGAGCCACCGCTCGCGGTTCCTCGCGGAGGTGTCCCCGGGCGACTTCGTCGTCCACGCGGACCACGGCATTGCGCGGTTCGGCGGGATCATCCGCCGCGACGTGGATGGCGAGGGCCGCGACTACCTCGAACTCCGCTACGCGGGCGACGACAAGCTCTACGTGCCGGTCGAGCAGATCGACCGGGTGTCGCGCTACAACGGCCCGACGGGCGTCATCCCCCGGCTGACGCGCCTGGGGACGCAGGAGTGGGGACGCGCGCGAGCGCGAGTCCGCGCGGCCGTCGAGATCGTCGCGGCCGACCTCCTGCGGCTGTACGCGGCACGACAACTGCTCCCCGGCCACCAGTACGGGCCGGACACGCCGTGGCAGCAGGAACTCGAGAACTCGTTCGGGTACGAGGAGACCGAGGACCAGATCTCCGCGATCGAGGCCGTGAAGGCCGACATGCAGTCCGAGAGACCGATGGACCGCGTCATCTGTGGCGATGTCGGCTTCGGGAAGACCGAGGTGGCCGTCCGCGCCGCGTTCAAGGCGGTGCAGGAGGGGTACCAGGTGGCGGTGCTGGTGCCGACGACGGTGCTGGCCGAGCAGCACCTCCGCACATTCCGGGAGCGGCTCGCCGGGTTCCCGGTCTCCGTGGACGTGATCTCGCGGTTCCGCTCTGACCAGGAAGCGCGGGAGATCGCGTCGCGCGCCCGGAGCGGCGACATCGACATCGTGATCGGCACGCATCGACTCCTCGAAGTCAGTGTCGACTTCAAGAACCTCGGGCTGGTGATCATCGACGAGGAGCAGCGCTTCGGCGTGACGCACAAGGAACGCCTGAAGCGGCTCCGGCTGGAGGTGGACGTCCTCACGCTGTCCGCCACGCCGATCCCGCGCACGCTGTACATGGCGCTCACCGGCATCCGCGACATGTCGCTGATCGAGACGGCGCCGCAGGGCCGGCAGCCGGTCCAGACCTACGTGATGGAGTGGGACGAAGCGATCGTGCGCGAGGCGATCCTCCACGAGGTGGAACGCGGCGGGCAGGCGTTCGTCCTGCACAACCGCGTCCGCAGCATCGACGAGTTCGCGGACCGCCTGCGGGCGCTCGTGCCCGAGGCGCGCGTCGTCATCGGCCATGGACAGATGCCGGAGGGCATCCTCCGCCCGGTGATGGAGAAGTTCGCCGCCGGCGAGTTCGACGTCCTGGTCTGCACGACGATCATCGAGTCCGGCATCGACATCCCGAACGCGAACACGCTGATCGTGGACCGTGCCGACATGCTGGGCCTCGCACAGATGTACCAGATGCGCGGGCGGGTGGGCCGCGGGGTAAACCAGGCGTACGCCTACCTCTTCCACCCCAAGAACCGCGTGCTGACCGAGACGGCGCAGGCGCGCCTCGCGACGATCTTCGAGGCGAGCGAGCTGGGCGCGGGCTTCCAGGTCTCGCTCCGGGACCTGGAGATCCGGGGTGCGGGCAACCTCCTCGGCGCGGAGCAGAGCGGGCACATCGCGTCCGTCGGGTTCGACCTCTACACCGAGATGCTGTCCGAGGCGGTCGAGGACCTGAAGTCGAAGGCGGAGCACCGCCCGCGCGAGGTGCTCCCCCACGAGGAGCGCGGCGAGATCCGGAAGGTACTGATCGACCTGCCGATCGCCGCGCACGTCCCCGAGTCGTACGTGCCGGAGATCGAGAGCCGCATGGCCCTCTACCAGCGCGTCTCCGCGCTCCGTACCCTGCAGGACGCCGACGAACTCGTACAGGAGACGGTGGACCGCCTGGGCGAACTCCCCGACCCGCTGATGAACCTCATCCGCCTCGTCCGTGTGCGGATCGCCGCGCGCGACGCCGGGATCGCCTCCATCCGTTCCGAGGAAGGCGAGGTCGTGATCACCTCGACGCAGGAGCGTCCGTTCGCGGACCGCCTGATGCCAAAGCTCCCGGCGGGGGTGCGCGTCGGGCGGACGCAGGTCCGCCTCTCGCGGAACGCGCTCGGCGAGTCGTGGCTGGTCCCGATCGAGGCGCTGGTGCGCCTCCTGAGCGGCACGCCGGAACGGGTGGCGGTCGGGTGAGCACACCGATGCGGGCCGTCTTCCTCGACTTCCAGGACACGCTCGCCCGGTTCCGTGATGGCGCCTGGAACTCTGCCTACGGCCTCTACGTGGACGCCGCCCGCGAGCACGGCTTCGAGATCGTGCCGGAGTCGGTAGTGCTCCCGACGGACGAGGCATGGGCGGACTACCAGACGCCCGAGGGCCCCGCGCACCCCGCCTCCTCCGGTTCGCCCGAGGCGTTCAGCGAGGTGCGTGTGGCCGTCCACCGGCGCCGCCTGGCCGGCGCCGGCATCACCGGAGACGCTGCCGCCTCGATCGGCCGGCGCATCGACGAGCTCGAGGGTGACGCGACTCGTTATGTCCTGTTCGATGACACGCTCCCCGCCCTCGCACGCATCCGCGCGGAGGGCGCTCGGATCGTCGTCGTCTCGAACCACATCTGGCGGCTCGACGAGATCGTGCACGCGCTCGGCCTCGACGAGTACGTCGACCACCTCGTGAACAGCGCGCGCGTCGGGTACCGGAAGCCGCACCCGGCGATCTATCGCGCCGCCCTCGAAGCCTCCGGCGTCCCCGCCGACGAGACCGTGATGGTGGGCGACTCGGTCGGCCACGACGTCAGCGGCGCGGAGCGCGCCGGGATGCACGGCGCGTACCTCGACCGCTCGGAGGCAGCGACACCGCCCGAGGGCGTCCGCACGATCACGACCCTGATGGAGATCCCGCTCGCATGGCCGTGACGCCGAACGTGACGCTGACCCTGGTCACGCCGTCCGAGTACGACGCGTACTTCGCGATGCTCACCGAGTACGCGCACGAACTGGACCAGTACGACACCGAGGCCGCCGAGGACCCATGGGATGCGGCCCTCCACCGCGAAGCCGTGATGGACGACATGGACGGCCGCGAGCTGCTCTGGATCGAGGCCGACGGCGAGCGCGCCGGCCTCGCGATGGTGCGCGTCTATCCCGACTTCCCGGACGACGCGCGCGACGTGGCTGACATCGCGGAGTTCACCGTCCTCCCGGCCTACCGCGGGCGCGGGATCGGGAGCGCAGCCGTGGAGGCGATCCTCGCCGACCACCGGGCGCGGGGGACGTACTCGGTGGATGCGTCCGTGCTCCGAGACAACCCCGCGCTCGCGTTCTGGGAGCGGCTGGGGTTCATCGTGCGGTCCGTGAACACCTCGCGTCGGCCGTAGCGTCGGCCGTAGCGTCGGCCGTAGCGTCGGCCGTAGCGACGGCCGTCGCTGTCGCGCGGCTGGCCCACGCGCGAGCCGGCTCAACCGGGACGACCGAGCCAACGACGCGCAGTAGCATGAAGACCTCAGCCCGACCGTCTCCCCCGGCCGGACAGCGCGCGAGCACCGAACTGCCGGAGGGATCCCCCGTGAAGCCACCGATCTGGGACGTCCACTGCCATTTCCCGAGGAACTGGGACCAGCCCGACAACCCGGAGCACGAACGCCTCCTCGATGAGCGCGGCGCCGCCCTCCGTGAGGCCGGCGTGGTGAAGGCGTCGCTGCTCTCCGGCGGCCGGTTCGGGTCCCTTCCCTACGAGGACTACATCGAGTTCGCGAAGCGCGACGCCGACCTCTGGGTGCCGAGCGCGGTGGTCGACCCGGGCGAGGTGTCGTTCCGCGACATCAAGCGCCTGCACGAGATGGGCTACCAGGGCCTGAAGATCATCGGGACGAAGTTCGCCTACGACGACCCGCGCTACTTCCCGGCGTACGCGGCCGCCGAGGAGTTCGGCATGCCGATCCTGATGCACATGGGCGTGATCGGGGGCGGGGTGGACTACGCGATCACGCACCCGCGACGTGACCCGAAGGCCGCGGAGACCTATCAGCGGATGCAGCAGATGGGGCGCACGCAGCCTCGCGACGTCTCCGCGATGCGGATGCGTCCGTTCCACCTGGACACGATCGCCAACAACTTCCCGTCGCTGCGCCTCATCGGCGCGCATATGGGCGGCACCGGCAACTACGACGAGGCCGCGTCCGTCACCCGCTGGAGGCACCACGTCTACCTGGACATGTCCGGCGGCGACACGATCGAGCGGCACGCCGTGGAGCGGAAGCTCGTGAAGCACGAGATCGGCGTCGAGAAGCTGACGTGGGGCTCGGACTGCAACACGGACGAGATCGCGTCGCACGTCGACCACCTCGAGCAGATCTTCGTCGACTGCGGGCTGACCGAGGACGAGGCGGACCGCATCCGCTACCGGAACGCCGCCGAGATGTTCGGCGTCGAGCAGCCGACCTTTGCAGCTGAGTAGGTATCCTCGAACCCGTGGCTGACGACTCGCACGACCCCACCTCCCGTCCCGACGACGCCCACCGTGGAGGCGTCGAGGACACAAAGGGCGCTCCGAGCCCGCATGGGCTCGGGCGGTTCGCCTCGCGATTCCGACGAGGCCAGGACACGCCGCCCGAGGCAGCAACAGACGCCCCTGACGCCGACATCACACTCGACCCGCATGCGGACGTGCCGGTACTCCTGAACCGCCCGGACATCGACTGGTCGGTCGTCGCCAGCCCTCGCGCAACCGACCGCGACACCCTCCGCACCCTGGACCCCGAGGAGCCGGCCGAACCCTCGATGAGTGCGGCAGCAGCAACCGCAGACGATTCGCCCGCAATCGCAGCCGCCGCAGCGCCCCCGGAGGTGCCGGTATCGTCCCCGGCGCTCGAGCCCTCGCGAGCCACGGCTCCCGTCGCCCGCGCCGAGGCGGCCGAGGCGGCCGAGGCGGCCGAGGGGGCACTCGCGGACGTGGCGCCCGACGGCCCGCGCACGCGTCCAGCGGGCATCTCCGCGCACCTCGCCGTCCTGACCGTGGTCGCGACGGCGGTCACGCTGGCGTTCCTGCTGATCGAGCCGTCGCCTCGCTGGCTGCTGCTGCTGGGAGCCGCCGCGGTCGTCTTCGGACTCGACGGGACGCTGCGGCAGACGTGGCGCGCGCCGTTCTCGCTCGGACAGGAGACCGCCCCGTTCCTCTTCGCACCGGCGCTCTACATGCTGGCGGTCCCGGTGCTCATCGAGCACAACGTCTCCGGCGAGCTCGCGCTCCTCGTGGGCCTCGGTGCGGGCCTCGGGTTCGGCGGCCTGGCGTGGGCGGAGGTCGCGAGCGTGCGTCCGCAGGCCCCCGAGTACGAGCAGGCGCGGATCGTCGTGACCGCGAACACCTACCTCGCAGGGTTCGCGATCTTCTCGCTGTCGTACGTCTTCGAGATCGGCCTGCCGGCGGCGATCATCGCCACGGCGATCGCTGCATCGATGCTGGCCGTCGAGATCCTCCGCGAGGGCGAGATCGACCCGATGGAGACGCTGGGGCTGTCGCTGGTCGCCGGGATCGTGATCGGCGAGTTCCGCTGGCTGCTGTATTACGTCCCGCTGGACACGTACCTCGCGGGGCTCACGCTGCTGCTGGCCTTCTACCTCACCACGGGCCTGCTCCACAGCCACGTGATCCGGGCACTGAACCGCGTGATCGCGCTGGAGTACGGGGGCATCGCCGCCGCCGGCCTCGCGCTGGTCGTCGCGGCGAGGGCGATCGGACTCGCCTAGCCCTCGTCGGGCGCGTGCCGGCAGGTTGGCGTAGCGGGCGACTCTGCTAGCATCGACAGTCCGGTCGGGGAGTGGCGCAGTCTGGCAGCGCACCAGTCTGGGGGACTGGGGGTCGTGGGTTCAAATCCCGCCTCCCCGACCATTTTTTCCCTTGCTATTGCTGGGGATTCCGGATCCCGCAATGCCCTCACTCCTACGAGCGGCGCACGGCTACCTGCGCCATCCGGGAGACGGACGCCGCGCACCTCTGATGACACGGGTGGTGCTCGGCGTCATCCTCAGGAGCACCGCCGGTGCGATCACGGCGGTCATGGGAATGATGTGGCTGCCACAAGTCTTCGTGGAACTGCTCCTTCGGGACCGCAGAAGCTCCTTGCGTTCGCCCACAGTCGGGCGCAGACAGCCTGACGGTCGCTCATCTTGCCAACTCAGCGCTGTACTCGGACCCCGCGGTCGGCGCCGCCATCATGGTGGCGTGGTTGGTGGCATTCATCAGCACCGCCCATGTCCTGCTCCAGCGCCGCGACGCCTAGCGGCGCCCCATGAGCCTACGAAATCGCATGCGTGACCTGGGCGTGACGATGATCTCGGTGCTGCGCGTGGAGCCCTAGCCGAGGCCACGCGCAGCGCTCAGGGCGCTCCGGGCCAGCACCCTTCGAGGACGGGCCGCGCCGAACAACGCGAGGCATGTGACGAAAGTCGCAGTCGGTTCTGATCCACCGACAGACAATCGAGGGCCACGGACGGGTAGGGTGTGCTCGTACCCACGGGAGGCGATGGCGATGGCAGCGACAATCGGCGTGGACGCGCGCACCCTGGTGGAGCAAGCCCCTGACGCGGTGATCTTCGCGGACCTCGATGGGAACGTGGCGTCCTGGAACGCAGCGGCCGAGCGCATCTTCGGGTTCACCTCGGCGCAGGCGATGGGCGCGAACCTGGACCTCATCATCCCGGAGAAGTTCCGCGACGCGCACTGGACCGGCTTCGAGCGCGCGACCGCCGCGGGCGAGACGAAGTACGTGGGCCAGGCACTTCCGACGAGGGCGCTCCACGCCGACGGGCACGAGTTCTACGTCGAGCTCAGTTTCGCGATCGTCCACGACGAGACGGGGACGGTGATCGGCGCCCTGGCGCATGCTCGGGACATCACGGAGCGCTTCAACCGTGACCGTGAGACGCGGGCCCGCATCCGCGAACTCGAGCAGGAACTGGCGGGGCTGCGCCCGTAACCCGTCACGAGAGACTGGCGATGGATGTCTACGAAGTCCTGACCGACGGGGAACGAGCCGACCTCGCGCGCGTGGCGCGGCGGTACGCACCGGCGGGCGTCGCTATCCTCGATGGGGTCGTGGAGACAGACGGCACACTCGAACGCCTCGGGTATGTCTACATCGAGGCACGCGTGGCAGGGCTGTGTCGCGAGGGCGCGCTGGAGCTCTTCGAGGACGCGCTCCGCGAGGGGTCCTGAGCCCGCCGAGGCTCGTTCGGACGTGCTTCGCTTCCCCACTCGGCGCTGGCGAGGCGCGCGTTATTCACGTCGTATTCACTCAGCGCAGCGTCCGGCGCGGGCGCGGTGGCGTAGCCTGACATCAGCGGCCGTTCCAACTGTTCCCCTGTCGATCCGCAAGCGACTCGCGCTCTCACCAAGCCCCGGGTCGACTTCGAACGCCCGCGGAAGGAGACATTATGTCGATTCAAACTGGTGCGACGGTCTTCGCGCGTCCGGTTGCGGACGCGGACTCGATCCCGATGATGGCGCAGGTCTATGCGCGGGTGCGAAACCGCCTCCGAGAGGTGGAGGCACTGCTGCGCGACCAGCCCCAGGCCGTCCGAGCCGCTGGCGAGGACGCAGTGGAGCAGCGGACCGAGCCGAACGTGCTGCTCGCCCAGGCGACGGCACTTCGCGCGGTTGCGGAGCGCGCCCTCGTCGTCCCGATCGGCACGCGCGCCATCGTCGGAAGCACCGTCGAAGTCTGCTCGGGGGACGACCGTCCCCTCGAGCGCTACGAGATCGTCGTCCCGACCGAGGCCGACCCGGCCGAACGCAAGGTCTCGTTCGACTCGCCCATCGGGAGCGCGCTGCTGGGCCGAGAGGTCGGCGATGTCACCGTGGTCCAGACGCCCCGCGGCCAGCGGGAACTCCGCGTTATCGTGATCACGCATCAATAGCGTACGCAGGGTGGGCGGAGCGTGATGCCGCTCCGCCCACCGCTCGCTCCGGAGTAGAGGTCATGCGCGAGCAGCCCCGGTCCCACGGCAGCCGGCCTCTGTCCGAGGTACAGCAAGTCCTGGCGCTGGTATCGATGCCGGACGCGGTGTCCGCCGACGAGGTCTCGAGGCAGGCGCAGGCCCTCGCGGCCACCCTGGACCGCAACTCCGCGAGCAATGCCCTGAGGGCACTCGCAGAGCTGGGCCTTGTCCGGGTGGCCTCACAGATCGGCGGCCAGCCGACGTACGTGCGCACCACCCTGGGACGGGAGTACGCCGAGGGATTCCTCGCGGCGACGTCGCCGCTGTCGACGCGGCTCGCGGAACTAGAGCAACTGCGGACGGACTTCGTCGCGACCGTTGCGCACGAGCTCAAGACACCCCTCACAGCGATCCGCACGTGCGTGGGACTGCTCACCGACTCAAGCGCCCAGGCCGACCCGGCCATCCATCGGCGGCTGCTGGACCGGGTGAGCGCGAGCGCGGAAGGGATGCAGCACCTCATCGAGGCGCTGCTGGACCTCGCCCGTTCTCGGAGCGGCGACCTGCCGCTTCAGGCACGGTGGATCAGCGCGAACGAGGTCGCTCGCGAGGCGATCGCGCTCATCTCGCCCCTGCTCGAGAACCGGGACCAGGAGGTCCGCCTCTCCGTCCCGGAGCCCGCACCGATGCTGTACGGAGATCGCCCCCGGTTGGTCCAGGCGCTCGCGAACATCCTCTCGAACGCGCAGCGGTTCTCGCCGGAGCGCGCCACGATCGGTGTCACCGTGCGGGCAGACGAAGACCGCGCTTCGGGAGCCGCGTGGGTCTCGTGGCAGGTGAAGGACACCGGGCCGGGCATCAGCGACGCCGACCAGCGTCACCTCTTCGAGCGGTTCTTTCGCGGCCGTTCGGACATCGAGGGCGGCACCGGCCTGGGCCTGCCGATCGCGCTCGCGACGGTGCAGGCGCACGAGGGAACGATCGACGTCAGCAGCGAGCTTGGCGCCGGGAGCACCTTCACGATCACGGTGCCAGTGAACGGTGGGACGTCGGAGGAAGGCCCTCAGCAATGAAACTCCTCATCGTCGACGACGCCGTCGAGGTCGTGGAATCAGTCCAACTGAACTTCATGCTGCTCTGGCCAGAGGTCGAGGTCTCCTCGGCGGGCGACGCCGCGAGCGCGTTGAGCATGCTCGAGCGTGAAGCGTTCGACCTGGTGCTGCTGGACATCGGGCTGCCCGATGGCAACGGCTTCGACGTGCTCCAGCGTCTGCGCGAGACCTCGAACGTGCCGGTCGTGATGCTGACGGCGCGCGACGGCACGGACGAGAAGATCCGCGGCCTGCAGATGGGCGCGGACGACTACGTGACCAAGCCGTTCAACCACCGCGAACTGATCGAGCGTGTGCGCGCCGTGCTCCGGCGGGTCGAGATGGACCGCTCGACCGGCCCGAGCGTCCGGCTGGGCGAGTTCGAGATGGACTTCGAGCGGCAGGAGGTCCGCGTCGCCGGGCGCCTGATCCGGCTGACGCCCACCGAATACAACCTGCTCCACCACCTCGTCCGGCACCAGGGTGTCGTGCAGCCGCACGAGGTGGTGCTGAAGGCGGTCTGGGGTCCCGAGTACGAAGACGAGGTGGAGTACCTTCGGGTCTACGTGCGCAGGCTCCGGGACAAGCTGGGGGACGACTCGGAGCGGCCTCAATTCATCGCCACGGAGCGCGGGTACGGGTACCGCTTCGGTCCGCGGCAGAGCGACGAGCCTGAGCCGGTACCGTCGCGGACGCTGTAGCCGATGGTGGGCGATCCATGCCTAATGCAGTCGCGTCGCGGAGCCATCGTCGCGGCGGGGGACGCCATGTGCGGCGCGTCGATGAAGGGGCGGCAAGGATGCGTGATGCCCTACCCCGCAGACTCGCGATCGGCCTCGCTCACGATCCAGCCGATGGTCCCCGCTACTGCTCAGCCGGCCGGCGCTCCGCCGCGACTCCTGCTGCATCGCGAGGTACTTCACATGCAGCGTGCCCATGTCGCCGCCCAGGTCCAGGGTCAGCGCCGCGAGCAGGCGTCCGGTGAACGACGGGACGTAGGCGCAACAGAGCACCAGGGTCACCAGCACGATGCCCTCCGCGATGAGCCATGCGGTCATTGGCGCGACCGCTCTGCAACTATGCGCCTGAGGTCCAACACTCAGCCCCCCTCTCAGGGATCATCGATGCCGAGGATCGCCCGACCACGGGGGATGCGCAGTGCCTTTGGTCACACCTCGTGCGACGCTTGGCGCGACGACTGGTCGTCGCTCGCCGTCCGTCCATCCTGGAGCCCGCGATGATGAAGCCGACCGGCCCGCACACCCTGTTCCTGGACGGCCTCCGCGATGAGACTCGTCAGCAGTTCCTGGAGCGCGCGCGGCACCGACGATTCAGTACCGGTGAACTGATCCTCCGGGAGGGCGACCCGTCCTCCGGCCTCTTCGTGACCGTCACCGGGATGGTGAAAGTCTTCAAGACCTCGATCCATGGGCGCGAACAGGTGATCCGCTACGCTCCGCCCGGATCCTCGTTCAACGAGGTGACCGCGCTGGATGGTGGTCCCGACCCCACCAGCGCCGAGGCGGTCGCACCCACCGAGGTACTCGTGATCTCGCGGGAGTTGATGCTGGAACTCAGCGCCTCCGACCCCCACGTGATGCAATCGATCGTGGGATCCCTCACCGGGCTGTATCGACATCTGATGGAACTCGTGGAGGATCTCTCGTTCCGGCAGGTCTCCGACCGGGTCGCGCGCGTCTTGCTCCAGTCCGTCCTCCCTCACCGAGGCGTCGGCGCCGGCCTGGACGTGGAGCGCCGCCTGACGCAGAGCGAACTCGCGGAGATCATCGGCAGCACGCGCGAGGTAGTCGGACGCGCGCTCCGCGCGCTGGAGGAGGCGGGCGCGATCCAACTGGAGCGCGGCGTGATCACCATCGTCGACATCGCGAAGTTGGAGTCGTAGTCCGAGCCCGGTCATCCCCGCACGCTTCCCGCGGCCGGGCGACT
>CAYPYF010000042.1:0-9715 GCA_964414675.1 uncultured Dehalococcoidaceae bacterium | reverse complement strand
GGGCGACTTTAGTCACTGATCGCACGCCCTCCCTCGCGGACGCTGATCTCCATCAGGTGGCGCGCCTCCTGCGGGGATCCTCAGCGGCGCGTCCCATCCGGGAGCGGCGCGGTCCTGCGGTGACTTCCTCGCAGGACCGGCCTCGGCGCGAGGAGATCATCGATGGCTCAGGTTCAGGCGAGGGCGGTAGCGGACCCCGGTTCCTCGACCGTGTGGTCGTGGATGACCACCGTCGACCACAAGCGCGTCGGCGTGATGTACGAGGCGACGGCGCTGCTGTTCTTCGTCCTCGGCGGGGTCGAAGCGCTGCTGATCCGGACCCAACTCGCGCGCCCCGCCTCGGAGGTACTGGACGCAGGCCTCTACAACCAGCTGTTCACGACGCACGCGCTGACGATGATCTTCCTGGCGATCATGCCGCTCACCGTGGGCCTGATGAACTACTTCATCCCCCTCCACATCGGGGCAAGAGATGTCGCGTTCCCCCGTCTGAACGCGCTGAGTTACTGGATATACCTGACGGGTGGGGTCATGCTGACCAGCTCGTTCTTCCTGGGAGGCGCGCCAGACGGCGGCTGGTTCAACTACGCGCCGCTGTCCGCCTCCATGTACTCGCCCGGCCAGAACATCGACTTCTACGTGGTCTCGCTCCTGATCCTCGGCACCTCGTCGCTCATCGGGGCGATGAACTTCATCGTGACGATCATCAACATGCGCGCGCCGGGGATGACTCTGATGCGCATGCCGGTGTTCACGTGGTCCTCGTTCGTCGTGTCGTTCCTGCTGCTGCTCTCGCTGCCGGTGCTGACCGTGGCGCTGGTGCAGCTGTACTTCGACCGCAACTTCGGGACGAACTTCTACCTGCCCGAGGCGGGCGGCAACCCCATCCTCTGGCAGCACGTGTTCTGGATCTTCGGGCACCCGGAGGTCTACATCCTCATCCTGCCCTCGATGGGGATCATCTCCGAGGTGCTGCCGGTGATGTCGCGCAAGCCCATCTTTGGCTACGCCGCGATCGTGTTCTCCACCATCGCGATCGGTGTGCTGGGCTTCGGCGTGTGGAGCCACCATATGTTCACCACTGGACTCGGGACCGTCCCGCAGATCGTGTTCGCGTCCAGCACGATGGCGATCGGCATCCCGACGGGGATCAAGATCTTCAACTGGCTGGGCACGATGTACGGCGGAAGCATCCGCTTCACCACCGCCACCTACTACGCGGTGTCGTTCCTCGTGCTGTTCACGATCGGCGGGATCTCCGGCGTGATGCACGCGAGTCCGAGCGTGGACTCCCAGCACCAGGACTCGTACTTCGTCGTCGCGCACATCCACTACGTGCTGTTTGGCGGCTCGATGATGGGGCTGTTCGCCGGCGCGTACTACTGGTTCCCCAAGATGACCGGACGGTTTCTTTCCGAGCAGATCGGCAAGGTGTCGTTCTGGTTCACGTTTGTCGGCATGAACCTCACCTTCTTCCCGATGCACTTCCTCGGCATCTCGGGCATGCCTCGTCGTATCTACACGTACGAGGCAGGACTGGGCTGGGACACCTGGAACCTGGTGGCGACGATTGGCTCGTACATCCTCGCGTTCGGCGTGCTCCTGTTCGTGATCAACGTCGTCCGAGCCCTCCGACGACCGCAAGACGCACCCGCTGATCCGTGGGGTGGTGCGACCCTCGAGTGGGCGACCACCTCGCCGCCGCCCGCCCACAACTTCGACGCCATCCCCACCGTGCGCGACCGAGATCCGGTCTGGTACGAGCGCGACAACCCCCGAGACACCGCGACGGTCGAGGTGGGGCCGATCCACCTGCCGCCGCCCTCGTACTACCCGCTGATCGTCGCGATGGGCACAGGCGCGATCGGCGTCGGCCTCCTCTCGCACCTCGCGGTGTCGATCGCGGGCGTGGTGATCGTCGTGTACGGCGTGTGGGGCTGGGCGCTAGAACCGACGGACTGAGGCCCCCGCGACGCGAGGAACCCACGATACGACGCCGTTAGATCCGGTACTCGCCGGGATCCACGGGGGGCAACGGAGCGCCGAGGGCTGCCGGTGGACCGCCCTCGATGCGGCGCTGCGCCGTGCGACGGCGGGGCGTCAGAAGGAGATGCGCCGCCCGGTCGAGGACGAAGCCGAGCGCGCCAATGACGACGATCGCGGCGATCAGGTCCGAGTACGCGAAGCGGTCGCGCGAGTCGAGGATGAAGTAGCCGAGACCCGAGTCCACGCCGAGCATCTCCGCCGGCACCAGGATGATCCACGCCGTGGTGAGGGCCAGCCGCATCCCCGTCAGGACATCCGCACGGATCCCCGGCCAGACGATGGTCCTGAGCAGCTCTGACGGCGTCGCGCGGAGGCTTCGCCCCAGCATCAGCCACTGAGGATCGAGTGCTGAGACGCCCGCGCTGGTGCTCAGGGCGATGGGCCACACGGCGCCGATGGTGATGAGGAAGTAGACCGGCGGGTCGCCGACGCCGAACCAGATGATGGCAAGCGGCGTCCACGAGAGCGGCGACACCATCCGCACGAACGAAGCTGTCGGGCCGAGGGTCCTCGCGAACATCGGAAGCCCGCCGAGGGCGAGTCCGAACGGGATGCCGATCGCCGACGCGATCAGCAACCCGACGAGGATGCGCCGCAGGCTTGCGACGATGTGCCGGTTGAGCGTGCCCTCCCGCAGGAGGTCGACGAGGGCGCGCGCTCCTCGGTCTGGAGCAAACGCCTCCAGGAAGCTCCCCGGCTCCACGAACAGTTCCACCCAGGCCCACCAGAACGCGACCAGCAGCGCGGCGCCCAGGAGCGCCGCGCCGGCCCCGGCAGCCATGCTGCCGAGCCGTCCCCCGATCCCGTGACGCGCTCCGGCGTTCATTACACCTCGATCTGTTCCACACGCTCGAGGCTCGCATCGATGTCGAAGCGCTCCACGCCGCCGGCGTCCGCGATGGCCTGACGCGCGTACTTGTCGTCGACGAGCATGCGGTGCGCCTCGGCGGGATCCAGGTCGCGCAGGAACGCGTTGTCGCCCTCGACCACGGTGAGCTTCAGTTCCTCGATGAGCCGCTCGGTGTAGCTGGAGTATGGGAACGGCTGGAAGTCGATCCGCTCCGTGTTCCATTCCGGGTGCTGGATCGCGCCCGTCGCGCCGTACTCGTCGACGTCGTAGTGCGTCATCGCCTGCTCGATGACGGGGAGCGGCTGCGGGAGATAGTTCTTGCCGTCGCCGGAGAGCAGTCGTGCGGCCTCGGCGCGGTTCTCACGCGCATAGACCTGGGCGCGGGCGAGGCTGCTCACCACGGCCTGCGACCAGTTCGGGCGCTCGTTCACGTCGTCCTCATGCATGATGGCGACGCAGCAGGCGTGCTCGAACCAGACGTCCGGGATGAAGCGCAGGATCTTGCCCACGCCATTGACCTCCGCCACGGCGTTGAAGGGGTCCGCCACGATGTACGCCTTGATTGACCCGTTCACGAGGCCCGGGGGCATGTCGGGCGGCGCCATCACGACGAGCTTCACCTCACCGGGCCTGGGGTCGCCGGTCGTCACCACGGAGAGGCCCGCCTTCCGCAGCAGCATCTGCAGGACGACGTTGTGCACCGAGTACCAGAAGGGGATGCCCACGGTGGTGCCGGAGAGATCTTCCACCGTCTCCACGTCGTTCGCGACGGTGAGCGCGGACCCGCCGGTGTGGTTCCAGGCGACGAGCTTGAGCGGGAAGTTCTGGCCGAACCGGAGCCAGATCGCCATCGGCATCAGCAGGTGCACCACGTCCACCTGCCGCGCCTGGAACGCCTCCGCGATCTGGGCCCAGCCGCGGAACAGCGTCGGGGCGGCGGGGTCCAGGCCGGCCTCTTTGTAGTAGTCGAGGCCGTGCGCGAGGATCAGCGGCGCGGCGTCCGTGATCGGGAGGTACCCCACCCGCAGTTCGGTCTTCTCGAGGGCCCCGCCACCGCCGGCGACGGTCGCCGTGCTGCCCGTGGGCGTGCCCTCGGGGTCGTCCGAGCAGCCGATGAGGGCTGCGCCGGCAAGGCCGGCTGCGCCCAGCATGGCGCCGCGCAGGAACGTGCGGCGGCCAACGGATCCCGACAGCCGAGGCGATCCGTCACGAGGGGTCCAGAGCGTGGGTGACATCGAGCCGACCTTCCCTTGCCGAGAGCAGCGCTCCGGCCGTTGAACCAAGCGGACTGAGTGGACTTAGCGGATGGCGGAGGTGTGCGGCGCCGCCGGGACCTCTTGAGCCCCGGCTCCAGGCGCCTGCTGGAACGGTTGCCCGCCCGTCACGTCGCTGTAGGCGCGGAGGACCTCCTCGCGGAGCGCTCCGAGGCGCGTGCGGTGTTCCGTGTCCCGGGGAATCTGCCAGGTGCGGAAGATCCGCCCGGGCGACGGCGACATGAGGGCGACCCGGTCGCCGAGCAGCAGCGCCTCCTCCACGTCGTGCGTGACCATCACGACGGTGAGGCCAAGGCTCTGCTGGATGCCGAGCAGCCATTGCTGCATGTTCCGCCTGGTCATCGGGTCGAGCGCACCGAACGGTTCGTCGAGCAGGATCACCCGTGGGCGGGTGACGACGGTGCGGGCGAGGGAGACGCGCTGCGCCTGGCCGCCCGACAACTCATCCGGGTACGCCCTCGCGAGTTCGACGAGGCCGAACTCCGCGAGCGTCCGGTCTACGAGCCCTGCTTCGTGAGCACCTCGGTTGGCCCGGTAGCGCAGCCCCAGCGTCACATTGTCGCGGACATTGAGCCACGGAAGCAGGAGCGGCTGCTGGAAGACGATCCCTACGTCCCGGCCATGCTCTCCGGCCGCGACCTCAACGGTGCCTTCGTCGAGCTGGTCCAGGCCGGCGATGATGCGCAGCAACGTGCTTTTGCCGCACCCGCTGGGGCCGAGCAGGACCACGACCTCGCCGTCGTCTACCTCGAGGTCGAGACCTTCGAAGACCGTGAACTGGTGTCCACGGGCCCCAAAGCGGCGCGTGCCGCCGGTTACGCGGAGCGGGCGAGCAGCCACTGGAGCTGTACCTCCGTGGGCGCCTGCACCGGGAGGAACGCGGCCTCCCGCAGGCGCCTCGCCGTCCCGCTGTGCAGCATGTAGCCGCGGCCGCCGGCCAGCTTCGATTCGAGGCCGACCGCCTCGACGGTCAGGCGTCCAACGTCCAGCCGGAGTTGGAGGAGCGAACGATGCGCGATCTCCTCGCGTCGAGGGTGCGCGCTGAAGGTGCGCAGCCGGTCCTCCGCCGAGTCGAAGCGCGCGCGCAGTCCCTCGTAGGCGGGGCGGAGCACCTCGCGCGGGCCGTCCAGCAGGACTTCCGCCTCGGACAGTGCGCGGGCGGAGAGGCCCCAGCAAAAGCTGCTCTGCAGCAGGAGGAACGTGGGCAGGATCCGCGAGACGAACGCGTCGAAGTCCCGCGTCAGCACATCATCCGGGGAGATCAGCGCGTCCTGGAAGACGGGTGACGTGCTGCTGGTCGCCTGCAGCGCGAGCAACTCCGGGTACGCAGGGAGGACGAGCCCCGGCGTCGCCTCCGTGTAAGCGAAGATCACCCGGTCCGATGCGTCATCCTCGTTCACCGCGGCGGCGATCGAGACGAACGGCGGCTGCAGGTTAGAGGCCCACGCGATACGCCCGTTGACCACCAGCCCGTCCGCCGTGCGGCGGAATGTCAGCGCGAGCGGGGTCCCGGCGAGGAAGTGCGCGGTAGCTGCGGCGAACGAGGTGGACCCGAGCACGTCACCCGTGCGCAGGGCGGCCAGGAACCGCCCTCGGACCGGGGACGTCGCGTCTGACTGGTTGACGTACTCGGTTGCCATGCGGTGGCACCACGTCGAGAACGCCTGGCTCATGCAGTCCAGGGCGAGCGTACCGATGACCTCGCACATCTTCTGGAACTGCGCCGGTTCGTCGCGTCCATACACGCCGAGGTCCGTGAGCCCCATGCTGCCGAGGTGCGCGATGCCCTCCCGCGGGGACGCCTCACAACTGTCCACCTGCTGCGCGCGGGCGGACACGTAGGAGCGGAGCGCTTCGTGAAGCGCTCCGTCCGCGAGTAAGGCGGGGCCGGAGGCAGTCAGGGTCATCGCACTACTCGCCGAGGCGAGTCAGCCGGTCGACCGGCGTGTCGACGGCCTGACGTGCACGGATCACCGCATCCTCGTCGGGTGCGTCATAGAAGCAGAGGCACTTCACCATATCCTCGCGCACGTATGTACGGAGGAACTGGGTCTCAGGCACCTGGGCGTACAGCGGCGCCTTCTCGCGCTTGCGGTTCAGGTACTGCTCCATGGTGACGCCGTCCGGGATGTCCCACTCGACCAGGAACTGCGCGCCGGCCTTCTTCTGCTTCAGGTCTTCCAGCTCCGCGCCAACCAGGCGCACGGGGGCCACCTCGTTGAACTCGATGCCAGCCTGCTTGAAGAACGCGTCGAGGACCTCGCCCGAACGGTGCTCGACGATGGTGTAGACGAGGCCCGCCTGCTTCGACACCTGGATCTCGATCAGCTCGCCGTTGGCCTGCAGCGCGACTTCCGCCAGGCGCTCGAACAGCGATTCAAGGGAGTCTGATCCCTCGGTCGGTAGGGGCACTTCCAGCAGGAACAACGACATCGGACCTCCAGCGGGCTTGTTGGCTTTGTTGACCTCGTTAGTCAAGTTGTAGAGGCAACATTTTCCAGTGGCAGCAACTAAAGTCACAGACCAAACGGCCCCCCCGTGCTGCGGCCAGTGAGACGTCCCTCGGACCGGTCTGCACCCACCATGCGCCGAGGATGCTCCTTGGCTCAGCGTCCGGCAGACATCGTCGGGATCGGCTCCATGAGGCGAAGCACGGCCGCCTGACGGCGAACAGTGGTCGATACTCCGCAGTCGGTATGTCGCCACAGCAGCTCGCTGGCGCGGCGGACGCTCGGCAGCCTTGGCGAGAGTTCGGGGCTGCCGCTCCGCAGCCGATCACTGACCTCGATAAGCCTCGTACCCGACAGATACGACTGCGGGTGGGCCGAGGAGATGCAGTGAACGCCGGCCCGTCAGATCCCTGTCCCGCGCACGGCGGCATTCGAGGCGGCGACTGCATCGAGGAGGATCGGGGCAGCGCCGAGGCCGCTCGCGACGGCGGTGATGGCACTCAGGTCCTTGGGCAGGCATCGCCCGCCGAAGCCGCGGTCGTCCGCGTGCACCCAGGTGTGGCTCCGGCCGATCCGGGGGTCCGCCAGCCAGACCTCGCGGAGCTCGTGGTAGTCCACGCCCAGCGCGCCGGCGATGTCGTAGAACTCGTTGCAGAACGCGACCTTCGTCGCGAGGAACGCGTTCTCCATGTATTTCGCGAGCTCGGCCGTGGTGGCGTCCGTCTGGTGGATGGCGAGGCGGGAGTCGAGCACGCCCTGGTAGAGCTCGATCACGGGCCGCACCCACTCGCGCGGCCCGCCCAGCGTGATCCACGGGATCGCGGCCAGGTCGCGGTACGGGTGCCCCGGCGCCTCGCCCGGGCCGTACTCCGGCTGGAACACCACCCGCTTCTGGAACCGCGCGGCGAGGCGGTCGGTCGTACCCGGCGGCACCGTCGAGCAGATCACGATGACCTCCGACGCCACGGCCGCGACGGCGTCCTCCACCAGCGAGGTGTCGCACGCGCCGCCTTCCCCCGCCGGGGTGGGCACGCAGATGAACGCGATGCGCGCGGCGTTCACCGCTTCGAGGCCCTCGATGCCCTGCGGTGGATCATGCACCGCCGCGTCCGGAAAGAGCCGCGCAAGGGCCTGCCCGACGGCGCCGTAGCCGACGATGCCGACCTGCGAGGGCTTCGTTCGGTGCGTCATTGCGACCTCCGTTATGTCGTCTCGCCCGCCCGATACGGACGCGGACGTCGTGCGCGGAACGTATCCCGGATCGCGTGCGCATACACGCTCGACGCCACGAGGGCCGTCGTGGACACGCCGAGCGCAAGCCAGGCCGCGTTCAGCAGGATCGTCTCGCTCCCCCACCACGTGTAGTTCGGGAACAGCGGCTCCGTCACCCGGAAGATGCCCGCGGGCATCTCGAACGGGTCGACGGCGATCCGCACCGCACCGCACCGCGAGGCGTGCACCAGCGCCGCGGTCACGGCGAGGGAGTATGCGGCGAACGAAGCGGCGATGGCGAGCGCGATCCCCGGAAGTTTCGCCGCCGCGACGGTCAGCGCGAGCGCGAGGAGCGGGAACACCACGATCAACATGCGGCCGGGGAACCACCACCCCATCATCGTCACCGAGACGAACGTTGCGACCAGCAGTTGAGTGACGATCAGCGCCGCGGCGACCGCCCCCGTCCGGCTGAAACGCACGAGGAGCGGCAGCACCGGCCAGACCGCGAGGAGGACCGGGGCCCAACGCCCGATCCCGAAGCGCTGGTCGATGAACAGGCCCCACAGCCGGTATGCGCGATCCTCGAACGACACGTGCGAGGCCACGACGGAGGCCGTTGATGCGCCGTCGTAGACGAGGTTCGTGCTGTACGGCGACAGCGCGCCGAACCACGCGACCTGCGCCCAGACGTAGAGCGCGGCGCTGAGCGCTCCGAGGCCGAGGAACCAGCCGCGATCCCGCCACGTCTCCGCCTGCCACAGGTACGCGCCGGCCAGCACCGCGCCCGGCACCACGTACTTCGGCCCCAGCCAGGCGAGCCCGGAGACGAGCGCCACGACCGCGAGGCACCGAGCCCGCCCCCGCATCGCGCGCAATGCGAGCAGCGCCAGCACCACGCAGGCAGCCGCCGGGACCTCCGGGTAGACCTCCGTCGCGTAGACGAAGGCGGGCGCGGACAGCCCGACGGTCGCGGTCACGGCCCACGCCAGCCTCGGGCGCCCCACCTCCCGCACGATCAGGACGAACGTGAGCGCGAACGTGGCGGCGGCGATCAGCAGCAGCTGGACCTGCGCCCCGACGAGCCCGCCGAGGGCAAAGCCGGGCAGGAGCAGGACGGACAGGGCCGGCGCGTGCGGACTGAGGATGCGTCCGTCCTCCATCGGCGCGGACTGGTACCAGAGCCCGTCCGGGTGATCGAAAAACGAGCGGTAGGACTCGCTGGCGTACTGCCCGCGCAGGTCCAGGTTGCCGTCCTGCAGCAGGCTCTGGGTGGTGACGAGGTAGAAGGGCTCATCCCCGGTGATCGACGCGCTGCGCGAGGCGCGCAGCCCGACCGAGGCAACGTAGAGCACCGCGAGGACGAGAAAGAGCAGCAGCGCGCCCGACTGCGTGTCACTCAGCCGAGCGACGCGCCACTCAGGCACGCGGGAATGCACGCACCGGGCCTTCGACGGCGAGACGGACGCGGTCCCCGGGGACGACCGGCCGGGACGCGCTCCACCGTGCTCGCAGTAGCTCGCCGCTGTCCAGTCGCAGCTCCACCACCTGCTCGTGGCCGAGGTAGTGGACCTCCACCACGTCGGCGGGGACGCCTTCGCCCTCCGTGAGGACGATCTGCTCGCTCCGCACCATGATCGCGGAGGGGCCGGGGCTGTAGGACGCACCGACGACCGGCAGCGAGCCGAGCACGCAGGTCGCGCAGTCCGCGCGCACCTCACCGGGCAGGATGTTGGGATGGCCCACGAACTCGGCGACGCCCTGCGTGGCCGGCTCGTCGTAGATCTCGCGTGGCGTGCCGGTCTGCAGGACGCGGCCGGCCTCCATGACCGCCACGCGGTCCGCGAGGCTGAGCGCCTCCTCCTGGTCGTGCGTGACGAAGA
>CAYPYF010000041.1:273-23750 GCA_964414675.1 uncultured Dehalococcoidaceae bacterium | reverse complement strand
GCCACGCCAGGTCCGAGGCGATCTCGTGCCCCTGCTCGGCGAGCGCGGAGCCGTCGCTCCCCACGAATGTCACGACCATCCAGGCCAGGACACCCACCACCACCGCCGGGACGCCTGCCGCGGCCGTCGCGAGGCCAAGCGCAATGAAGCGCCCGAAGGACGAGCCGACGACGACGATCCCGATCGCGGCGACGACCGCGAGGATCCCGAGCGGCCACACGAGGAACGCGAAGGAGCCGTTGCGCGACTCGGTGAGGTTCTCCATCAGCAGCCGCGTGCCGCCCGAGGTCGAGAACGTGCCGGCGCCCTCGGACTCCCCGAACGCGCCGGGGCCGTCCGCGTACAGCAGCGCGCTCGACTGCTCGAGGATCACCTCGCGCCAGCGGTCGGGATCCTCGGAAACGTCGTCGTCGGGGATCGTGACCGGCAACGGGTACCCGGGGACCTCGGCGTCACCGTCCGCGTCGCGGATCGTGTCCGCGTGGAGGTCGAGGAGCGCCGGGAGGCCGACCATCGTGTCGACGAGCGACTCGAGCGCGGGACGGGCGACCGGCTCGCTCGTCGCCTCGGTCGCCGAGAACGCGACGAGCCAGAGGCCGGCGGCGACGGCCAGCACGATCCCGGTCAGTCGCACGAGCGTGTCGCGCCACGGTCGCTCCTGGCGGCGGTACTCGCGGAAGACCTGCTGCCGGTCCGGCAGCGTGCCGTAGACGCCCTCGTCGGTCACGACCGGCGCGGCAGCGCCCCACTCGCGGTAGTCCTCCGCCTCGACGGGATCCGGGCGGTAGCCGCCGAGGTCGTCGTCCGTAGACGCCTCCAGCCCGCGCTCGGCGTCCAGCTCTTCGCGTCGGCTCATCGTGCCACCAATCGTGTGCCGGCCAGCCGGTCATGCAGGACGAGCGCGTCTGGATCGTGCGCGACGAGTAGAGCAGAGATCACGCCACCGCCGAGCACGCAGACCGCCATCGAAGCGACGATCAACGGCAGCCCCGGGACCGTCGCCAGCGCCAGGACGAATGCGACCCAGCACCACCCGAAGGCGCCCACGGGGTGCAGCGCCAGTCGCGCGAGGCGTCGGAATGGGCCGCCCTCGACCGTGAGTTGCGCGGACGACTGGCCGGGCGTGCTGCCGTCCGATACGGACGACCGCCCGAGGTAGCCGAGCCACGCCGGGGCCGCGGCCAGCGCGATCGCCCACCCCATCGTCGCGGCGCTGGAGGACAGGTCTCGTGCTCCGCCCCCGGTGGCGAGCAGGAAGACGCCGAGCGCGACGACCCCGAACGCACCCTGGATTCCGGCGCCCAGTCCGAGGTCGATCGCGAGTGCGCGAAGACGGATCACCCTCGCGATCCGCGGGGCTGGCGCCTCGGTGAGGGCTGTGCTGGTCGCCGTGAACTGCATTCGTGGCATCATACCCGGGAGGCCTGCTCACCCCCACCTGCCAGCACACCTCGGATCCGCCGATGGCACCGTGACGGGAATCGGATGCGCGGACGCCTCACGACGATGCTGCTCGCGGCCCTCCTCGGGTTCGCGTGCGTCGTGCTTGCGCTCTGGGTGCGCGAGGTCCGCACCGGCGACCGCTTCGACCTGGTCCGCTGGGAACTGGACACGCTACCCAACCGCTGGCTCAACGTCCTCACGACGCCGCTCCGCGACACCGCGGACGACGACGACACCCTCCGCGCCTACTTTGCGCTGGAGTCCGGCACCCCGGCGCGTGCACCCCTGGAGAACGAGGTCGAACGCATCGTCGAGGGGCGGCTCGACGCGGTCCTGAGCGACCTGGGGCTCGACGCGCGGCTCTCGCTCCCGGGCACGACGTTCCCGCCCGTCGACATGGAACTCGCGATCTCTCCGCAGGTGCTCGTCACCTCCCCTCGCGAGGTCATCGAGCGGCGCGGCGCCGACCTCCTGCGGCCCGACTTCTCGCTGGAGGACGCCGTCCACCTCGAGGAGCGCACGGCCGCGGCGGATCCCGACCTCTCGGCGCTCGTCGTGCCCTCCGGGGGAGTCGCCACCTATCCCGCGATCGTCTCCGACCGATCCTCGTACGGCGGGGTCCTGAGGACGGGCGCGCACGAGTGGGTGCACCACTACCTCGCGTTCTACCCGCTGGGGTTCAACTACTTCCGAAACGGGGACCTGCGCACGATCAACGAGACCGTCGCTGACATCGTGGGCGACGAGGTGGCGACGATCGCCCTCGGACGGTGGGGCGATCCGACACGGACCGATGCTGACACGACCCCGTCGTCGTCGTCGTCGTCGTCGTCGCCGACGCCCACGGTCGACCGCTCGGCGGTGCTGCGGGAGCTCCGGCTCGAGGTCGATGCGTTGCTCGCGGACGGCCGCATCGAGGAGGCCGAGGAGCGCATGGCCGTGGTGCGACAGGAACTGGAGGATGCCGGGTACTACATCCGCGTCATCAACCAGGCCTACTTCGCCTGGTACGGCACCTACGCCGCGCGACCGGACGCGACCGATCCGCTGGGCGCGTACCTCCGGGAGGTGCGTGAACGCACCGGATCGCTCCCCGCGTTCATCGAGACGGTCCGTGGCTGGACCTCGCGCGCGGATGTCGAAGCAGGCCTCGTGGACCTCGGTGGGACGCTGGCCGAGTAGCGGAGCGGCGGGGCACCCGAGGGTCCCGATGGTGGCGGGCGCTGGCCTAGTTGCGGCTCAGCGAGCGACGCACCACCGACGCGATCTTGCGGACGACCGTCCGCTGCTGCCGCGGGACGCGCACACGCCGGTCACCGATGTGCTTGCCGCAGAGTTCCTCGCGAGGGAGCTCCTCGCAGGACCCGGGCTGCGCCGACGGCGCGATCGTGGGGGTACGACTCGACATCAAGGGAGTTTCGCGCGTCCGTTCCTGGTGTCAATCAGGTGTGCTCGACCACGAGATCGGGCACACCTGATCGGATGATCGGCTACCCGCCGCCCTCGTTGCGGACGACCACCAGCACCTCAGACGTCACCGCTCCGTACTCCTGGTCGTTGAGCACGATGCGGATCGTGTATGGCCCGTCCGGCACCTGCGTCGTATCGAATGTAGCGAGGGTCTCCCCGACGGCGAACTCGGCACGGCGGGCGATCGTCGTCCATGACCCCGGCGCGACGCCGAGGCCGTACTCGACCTGGAACTCCGTCAGTGCGGCACTCGCGGCGGTCCCGACGACCGAGACCGTCCCTGAGACGAGCGCGCCCGAGGCGGGCGAACTGATCGAGACGACCGGCGCGCCGTCCTGGGCCGGGCCGGAGGAACCGTCGTGCTGCACGCGGACAGGGATCTGGTAGTAGCGGCTGCCCAGCTTCTCGTCCTCGACCACGAGGCGGAGCGTGTACGGGCCGTTCGCGAGGCTGGCCGTGTCCCACTGGCCCAGTGTCCCGCCGGTGACCGCGTTGTTGCTGGACGAGATGCGGACCCACGCGGTGGGGTTTTCTCCGCGGCCCCACTCGAGCCGGTACTGCTGGAAGTCCTCGGACGTCGCGCGGCCCCGGATCGGGACGTTCCCGGTGATCGGCGCGTTCGCCGCTGGGTTGTCGATCCGGGCGGGCAGGTCAGCAGCGCCGACCGTCTGGCCGCCGGTGCCGGCACTGAGCATCCCGGAGACGCCGTTGGCAGCCGCCCACGCGAAGACGCCCGTCCACTTCTTCACCTCGTCCTCGGGGAAGACCAGGCGGACGCTCGTCGACACGAACTGGGCCGGGGTGTTGTCGGACGCTCGGAGTCCCGTCCGGGTGTCGACCGAGACCTCCCGCCACCACGTGTCGTAGTAGCGAGCGCGTTCCTCCTCGCTCAGGCCGTCCGGGCTGCTCGGGAGCACCTCGGCGGCGTAGAGGCTGGAGTACCGGTTGAGGGCAGGACAGTCCGCCGTCGGGAGCTTGCCCGACGGCCAGCACACCTCGCGCGAGACCACGCTGTCCGGGCGGGTGAACTCGGTGGGCGGAAGCTCCAGGTACTCGATCGCCTGGACCATGAAGTCCTTCCACGCCCGCAGCGAGACGGACGTGGAGCTGATGCCCTGGATGCGGGAGTTGTCCGCGTTCCCGGCCCACACGCCACCGACGAGTTCAGGCGTGTACCCCACGGTCCACGTCTCACCGATGTCGCGCGAGTCCTCGAATGGCTCGCTCGTCCCGGTCTTGGCGCCGGACGGGTACCCGTTCGGCAGCGCGAGGGCGCCGCAGACCCCGTACGTCACGCACTGGTTCGCGCCGTTCGAGAGGATCGAGGTGATCAGGTATGTGTACGACTCCGCCACGACGCGCTGGTCCTCCGGCTCGTACTGGTAGAGCACGCGGCCTTCCGAGTCCGTGACTTCCAGGATGGCCGCGGGCTCCATCGTGCGCTCGCCGGGATCGAGGCGCGGCGAGACCATGGCGTCCGACTGGCCGCGCATGATTCCACCGGTCGCGAGGACGGAGTACGCGTACACCTCGTCGAGGAGGGTGATCTCCGAGCCGCCGGTGATCAGCGCCGGGCCGTACCCGCCGGGGTTGTCGAACGTGGTGTAGCCGACGCGCTTGAGGGTCTGGATCGTCTCGGGCACACCTGCGGCCATGATCGTCTTGATGGCCGTGGTGTTCAGCGAGTTGCCGAGGGCCTCCGCCGCTGTGATCGGCCCCAGGACCTGCGCGATCGGGTCGCGCGGGCTGAAGGCGGCCCCCGTCGAGAAGTCGATGATGTCGAACGGCGCGGCGATGACGCCGGTGCCCGTGCCCCATCCGTTCATGAACGCCGTCATGAACGCGAACGGCTTGAGGGTGGACCCCGGCGAGTTGAGGGCGACAGCCATGTCGTTGCGGCCCTCGATGTCGTCACGGAAGTAGTCGCGCGAACCGACGTATGTCAGGATCTCGCCGGTCCGCGGGTCGATCGCGACGAAGGCGCCGTTGAACAGGTTGGCCTGCTCGCCGTAGTCGGTCACGTACTCCTCGACGATCGCCTCGCCGATGTGCTGCAGTTCGAGGTCGATCGTCGTCACGACCGTCAGCCCCATGTCGTACAGGGCGCGCTCGCCGAAACGCTCCGTGACCTCCTCCGCGATGCGTCCGAGGACGAAGTGGGGAGCCTCGATGTCGAAGCGGGCCTGCCGGAAGACGAGCGGGGCGTCGAGGGCTTCCTCGGCCTCCTGCGACGTGATCACGCCGTCCGCCGCCATCAGCGTCAGGACCTCGGCCTGGCGAGCCTTCGCGAGGCTCGTGGCCGACAGCTGCTGCGTGTCGGAGTCCAGGTTCTCGGGACTGAACGGGTTGTATCGCGCCGGCGACTGCGGGATACCCGCGAGCAGCGCCGCCTCCGGCAGCGTCAGATCCGCCGCCGACTTGTCGAAGTAGCCCTGGGCCGCTGCCTCAATGCCCGTGTAGATGCCGCCGTACGGGATCGAGTTCAGGTACCACTCGAGGATCTGGTCCTTCTCATACTGCTTTGTCAGCTCGAGGGCGATGACCGTTTCTTTGATCTTGCGGTCGACCGAGCGTTCGGTCCGCTCCTCGCGCGGGATGTAGATGTTCTTGGCGAGCTGCTGCGTGATCGAGGAGCCGCCGGAGCCCTCCAGGAACTCGCCCTCGTCGCCCAGGAGGAACGGCGCGAAGTTCTCCACGCCGGCGCGGATCAGGCCGCGGGTGTTCAGGCCGTTGTTCTCGTAGAACGTCGGGTCTTCCACTGCCACCGTGGCGTCGATCAGCCACTGCGAGATCTGCTTGAGGGCGACCGGACGCCGCAGACCGGAGAGTTCGTCCACGAACTCGTAGAGGAGCACCCCGTTCCGGTCCACGATGCGCGCGCCGCCGCGGGACTGCTCCGCGATCAGCTTCTCCGGCGGGACGACGTCCGCTGCGATCTCGTCGTACCGGCTCATCGCGTAGATCGCCGTGCCACCGACGACGAGGCCGACCGAGACGAGGAAGACCCCGAGCACGGCGGCGAAGGCGACCAGCATCCGCGTGCGCGTGTTGCCGCCGCGCCCGCGCTGCTCATCGCGCCGCCGGCGCCGCCGCATCAGTGAGGTTCGAGTGCCGGTCATACGGTGGTCCTCGTGACGGTGTCAGGCGCTCCGGCGTCTCGCTGCACGACGACCAGGTGCGACAGCCCGAACCGTCGGAGGGCGTTGCCCTCCGCCCAGTAGCAGAAGCCGCGCACCACCTTCGCGAGGAGTGCCGAGCGGTGGTGGATGTTGTCGAAGCCCGGATACACGTAGGTGTGATCCACGATCCGGAGGCCCGTACCCCGGATCAGGCGCTTCCAGTCGCCGTGCCGGTAGGCTCGGGCGTGCGGGACCAGGCGGTCACGCAGGAACGTCGGCAGCCAGTTCACGAACGGGATGTTCCCGAAGATGTATCGCCCGCGCAGGTAGATGCCGTGCGTCTCGAACGGATAGAGGCGGTTCGGCGCGTAGAGGATGCACGTGCCGCCGGGACGCAGCACGCGGGCGATCTCCCGCATCGTCGCCTGGTCGTCCTGGACGTGCTCGATCACCTCGTTCAGCACGATCACGTCCATGCTCGCGTCGCGGATCGGGAGGAACTCCCCGGCGGCGCCGAAGAACCCCCGCACGCCGGAGGTGTCCGCGGACGTGTCGTCGGCGACGCGCTGGCGCGCCTCCGCGAGGCGGTCCATCGCCACGTCGCTGCCCACGGCCTGGCTGCCGCGGCGCGCGAAGGCGCGCACGTACTCGCCGAGCCCGCACCCGAGGTCGAGCACCTGTTGCCCCTCGAAGGAGACATAGCGCTCCATCAGGGCGACACGTCGCTCCTGTCCGGATCGCCACACGAAGGAGGGGTTTCCCAGCCGAGCCGCATCAGGCTGCGCCTGGCGTCCCATGGGCTGGGCGGTGGTCGGGCGTCCCGGAGGATCCCCGCTCGCCGGGCTGGTCATGCGCGCTCCTCGGCCCCGCCAATGGCAGCCACCGATCGCGATCACTCGCGAGGCGGCGCCGGATCCAGCGTAGAGCCCGTCTGGCTTGGTGGGGTGAGCGCCTTCTAGAATAGCCTGACTCCAGATCACACACCGATCCCTACGCATCCGTGGCCGCGCCAGATCCAGCGCCCAGCCGCACCAGCAGTCCGGCGAGGAGCGTCTGCATGGCCCTGACCACCGAAGAGGTGAGGCACATCGCACGGCTGGCGCGCCTCGCGCTGTCCGACGACGAGGTTGAGCGGTACCGCGAGCAACTGTCCGGCATCCTTGACCACTTCAACGTCTTGAACGACATCGACACCTCGGACGTTCCGCCGACCGCCCAGTCCCTGGACCTGACGAACGTCACCCGTGCGGACGTGATGCATCCCTCGATGCCGACCGACGATGTGCTGGCGAACGCCCCTCGCTCCGAGGACGGCTACCTGCGTGTGCGGGCGGTGCTGGACTAATGCCCTCGATCGACCTCGACCGGACCGCCCACGAGCACGCCGCCGCCCTCCGCGCGGGGGAATACACGTCGGTCGCCCTCACGGAGGCGACCCTCGCCCGCATCAAGGCGCAGGACGAGGCGCTGCACGCGTACGTCACCGTGACCGACGACCTCGCGCTCGAGCAAGCCCGCGCCGCCGATGCGCGCCTCGCGGCCGGCGAAGACACACCGCTCACGGGCGTGCCGGTCGCCGTGAAGGACCTGCTCTCCACCAAGGGCGTCCGTACGACTGCATCCTCGCGGATGCTCTCGAACTTCACGCCGGTCATCGACAGCACCGCCGTGGCGCGACTGAACGCGTCCGGCGCCGTCACCGTCGGGAAGTCGAACCTCGACGAGTTCGCGATGGGCTCGTCGACGGAGCACTCGTTCTTCGGGGCGACCCACAACCCCTGGGACCTGGACCGCGTGCCCGGCGGCTCGTCCGGCGGCTCCGCCGCCACCGTCGCCGCCCGAGGCGTCCCGATCTCGCTGGGGACCGACACCGGCGGCTCCATCCGCCAGCCAGCCGCGCTCTGCGGCATCCTGGGCCTGAAGCCCACCTACGGGCGTGTCTCGCGCTGGGGTGTCGTCGCGTTCGCGTCGTCGCTGGACCAGGTCGGCCCCTTCGGCCGCGACGCCGAGGATGTCGCGGACCTGCTCCAGGCGATCGCCGGCCACGACCCGCTCGACTCGACGACCGCCGACCTCCCGGTGCCGAACTTCAAGGAGCGCTTCGACCGCGGCTTCGACGGCCTCCGGGTCGGTGTGCCCGCCGAGTTCCTCGAGGGGCTCGACGATGGCATCCGCGGCCCGGTGGAGGCCTCGATCGCCGCGATGGAGGCGCACGGCGCCACCATCGTCCGGGACATCGCGCTCCCGACCGCGCAGGCCGCGCTGCCCGTCTACTACATCCTCGCCCCATCGGAGGCCTCCGCGAACCTCGCGAGGTACGACGGCGTGAAGTACGGCTACGCCGTCACGGACGGCCACAGCGCCGAGGACGAGATGTCCCGCAGCCGTGGCGAGGGCTTCGGCGCCGAGGTGAAGCGCCGGATCATGATCGGCACATACGCCCTCTCAGCGGGGTACTACGACGCCTACTACCTGAAGGCCCAGAAGGTGCGGACGCTGATCCGCCGCGAGTTTGATGCTGCGTTCGAGCAGTGCGATGTCATCGCCTCCCCCACGAGCCCGAACGTCGCCTTCCGGCTGAACGAGAAGCTGGATGACCCCTACGCCATGTACCTGAACGACCTGTACACGATCCCGGTGAACATCGCCGGGAACCCGGGGATCAGCATCCCCTGCGGGTTCTCGGAGGGCCTCCCCGTCGGGTTGCAGCTCGTGGCGCCTCACTTCCAGGAGGCCTCGCTCCTCGGCGTCGCGCGGGCGTTCGAGGGCATCACGGACTGGAACCGGCAGGCGCCGCCCGCGCTCGGCTGACCGCTTCCGGGGGGCGTCCGGTCGAGTCGGCACAGTAAGCCGCGCATCGCGGAGCGTGAGTGCTACTCTCCGCGACCATGACGAACCGATTCGGACTCCCTCGCGGTGACAGCGGCACAAATGGCGGCGGCGACAGCCAGCCGCCACCGCCCGGTGATGGCGACTCGTTCTGGGGCGAGGGCGAAGAGCCCGAGGACATCACCCTCTCGATCAAGGGCGTCCGTGGTCGCGAGAGCGACGAGGCGGGCTGGCTCGAGATCGAGCTCGACACCACCCGTGGTGAGATCACGCTGCACATGGCTGCCTACGAAGGCGGCACCGGCGTCGCGATCTTCCTCTCAGGCGCGGGTGGCGGAGATCGCGGCCCGGCGAACGAGATTTTCGTACGACTCGGGAACGAACTCGCCGGCAACGGCATCTCCGCGATCCGGGTGAAGTACCGCGAACCCGGCGAGTTCGAGGAGTGCGTCGCCGATGCGATGGCGGCGCTGTCCTTCCTCAAGGCCGTCGGCGCGGAGCGCGTGGTCCTCGTGGGGCACTCGTTCGGCGGAGCCGTGGCTGTGAAGGCGGGCGAGCTCTCGCCGCTCTCGACGGCGGTCTGCTCGATGTCGACGCAGCGCTACGGCACGTTTGAGGTGGAAACACTGGGGAAACCGCTCCTGCTGCTGCACGGCTCCCGCGACGAAGTGCTCGACAAGGCCGCGTCCGAGGACGTCTACGAGCGCGCGAAGGATCCGAAGCAGATCGTGATCCTCGAAGGCGCCGGGCACTCCCTCCGCGAGAGCGAGACCGAGGTATTCGACCTCGTGAAGGCGTTTGTGACGGAACACGCGGGGACAGGCGACCACTGAGACCGGGAGGATGCGGTGACGGCCTATCGTCATGTTTCGCGTCTGATAAGGCCACGTCATATGAGGCCGCTGGCGCGGTGCTATGCTCCCACTGCGCAAGCTCTGCTCCAGCGCCTCCACGGGAGTGGGAGCCGCCGCTGAGAAGCCTGAGTCGTTGAGCCAGTACCCCGAGGGACGGCGGTTGCCGGATGCCCCGGGAGGGACAGATAGGACGCGACGATGACGATTGACACCCCCAACTTCAGCCCCGGCCTGGAAGGCGTACCGATCGCCGAATCCGCCATTTCGCTGGTCAACGGCGAGGCCGGCCGCCTGACCTACCGCGGCTACTCCATCGAGGAACTCACGAAGCCCGGCGTCACCTTCGAGGAAATCGTTGCGCTCCTGTATGACGGTGAACTGCCGACGCAGGCCCGCCTCGACGAGGTCCGCGCGCAGATGGTGAAGTACCGGACGCTCACCTCGGAGCAGATCGCCCTCGCCCGTAGCGCCGCCAGGATGACCCACCCGATGTTCGCGCTCCAGGCGGCCGCGGCCGTCCTTGGCCCGCAGGACAACGACTTCGAGCGGAAGCTCGACACCGTGGACCAGCGCAGCATGGAGCTCGTCGCGAAGATGGGGCACCTCGTCGCCGCCATCGCCGAGGCGTGGGCGGGCCGCGAATACACCGGGCCGCGCGACAACGAGTCACAGGCCCAGTACATGCTCCGCATGATCACCGGCAACGAGCCGAACGAGCTCGACACGCGCGTCATGGACGCGCTCCTCATCCTCCAGGCGGATCACTCCGCCGGGAACGCCTCCACGTTCACCGCGCGCGTGGTCACCTCCACGAAGTCGGAGCCGAACGCGGTCGTCTCCAGCGCCATCGGCGCGCTCTCCGGCCCCGCCCACGGCGGCGCGAACGAGGGCTCTCTGCGGCTCTTCCTCGAGATCGGCGACCCGGCCCAGGCCGAGGCGAAGATCGAGCGGCTGCTGGACGACAAGTTCAAGATCCCCGGCTTCGGCCACCGCGTGTACCACGTGAAGGATCCGCGCTCGAAGGTCATCCAGACCCTTGCTGCCGAGGTCATCAAGCCCGGCACGCAGGAGCATGACCTCTACCAGATCGCCCTGACGGTCGAGAAGGTCGCGACCGCCCGCCTGGGTGACCGCGGGCTCTTCCCGAACGTCGACCTGTTCTCCGGCTGCGTGTTCGCCGCGATCGGCATCCCGATCGACTTCTTCACGCCGATGTTCGCCGCCTCCCGCACGCTGGGCTGGACGGCCAACCTGCGTGAGCAGTGGGACTCCGGGAACCGCATCTTCCGCCCGAGCCAGATCTACACCGGCCAGTCGGACCGCGAGTTCGTCCCGATCTCGAAGCGCTAGCCGCGCCCTCGCTCGAACGACCGAAGGGCCGCCACAGGGCGGCCCTTCTCGATCCCGAAGGCGCGCGACGCTAGTTCTGCTCGTCCTCGCCCATCAGGCCGCGCTCCTGCAACAACCGTACGAGGCGTTCCCGCGACTCCGCGTGCTCGAACTCGGGCTTCGTCGCGGTCGCCACCACCACGGCCATCGCGATGCCCTCGAGGTGGGTGAGCGAGATGTCGATCGCCTCGAGGCCGATGACCTCTGCCCGCCGCTTCGCGCCGCCGTAGAGGTAGACCAGCGGCTTGCCTCGGCGGTCCGGGAGCACCTCGATGTCGCGCCAGGCGACGGAGCGCGCCCCGGTCCCCAGCGTCTTCATCACGGCTTCCTTGGCGGCGAACCGCGCCGCGAGCTCCGGCACGCGCCCCCGGCAGAACCCCACCTCGGCGGGGGTGTAGACACGCTGGAGGAAGCGCTCCGGGTGCTTTCCCAGCACCTTCCCCACCCGCTGTGTCTCGATGACGTCGACGCCGACGGCGTGCGTGCTCACAGGCGACTTTCTGCTGCGTGCCGTTCGAGGGTGCCCCGTGGGACGTGCGCCCGAATCTAGCACGATGCCTCGTTGCGCCCAGACCACCGCCCATGACCCCTACCCCGACCGATGCCATACTCGGCATCAGCGACACAACGTGGCGACGGGGGACGCATGACCGCACGCATCATTGACGGCAATGCCATTGCGGAGGCCGTCCGGGCGGACGTGGCCCGCGAGGTCGCCGAACTCGTCGGCTCGGGGCGGCCGGCCCCGAAGCTCGCGGTCATCCTCGTCGGGGACGACCCCGCCTCCCACGTCTACGTGCGGATGAAGGAGCGCGACGCCGAGGCCGTGGGCATGCAGTCCGAGGCCGTGCGCCTTCCGGCAGACACCTCGCACGCCGAGGTGCTCGCGCACGTCCGCCGGCTGAACGAGGACCCGGGCGTCTCCGGGCTCTTCATGCAGCTCCCCGTCCCCGGCCAGATCGACGACAACGAGGTGATCGAGGCGATCAACCCGCTCAAGGACGTGGACGGCCTGACCGCCGCCAGCCTCGGGATGCTCGTCCAGGGCAAGGCCGTCCACACGCCCGCCACCCCTACCGGGGTCGTCGAGATGCTCCGCCGCGAGGGCATCGAGACGCGCGGAGCGCACGTCGTCATCGTGGGGCGCTCGCTGCTCGTCGGCCGCCCGCTCGCCCTGCTGATGTCGGACCGCGCGGTGAATGCCACCGTCACGGTCGCCCACACTGGCACGAAGGACCTCGGCGCGGTCACCCGCACCGCCGACATCCTCGTCGCCGCGATGGGCGTCCCGAAGGCGATCACCGCCGACATGATCCGCCCCGGCGCGACGGTCATCGACGTTGGCACGACGCAGGTGGGCACCACCCCGAAGCGCCGCGCCCTCCTCAGTGGTGACGTGGACTACGAGGCCGCCCTCGAGGTTGCTGGCGCGATCACGCCCGTCCCGGGCGGCGTGGGTCCGATGACCCGCGCGAT
This sequence comes from uncultured Dehalococcoidaceae bacterium, assembly GCA_964414675.1. Classification (GTDB taxonomy): domain Bacteria; phylum Chloroflexota; class Dehalococcoidia; order UBA2979; family UBA2979; genus W-Chloroflexi-9. The sequence continues at coordinate 11,170 of CAYPYF010000041.1, read as the reverse complement.
GCTGCTGGTGAACACGCTGAAGGCAGCGAGGTTCCTCGCGGGGGAGGCCTCCTAGACGATGCCCACGCCGATCGAGCGATTCGACCCGGACTCGGTCCGCGAGGCGTGGGACCACGCCGCCGATGCCTATGCCGGCTTCCAGGCCGATGGCAGCGACTACTACCGCCTCGAGTTCTTCGGCCCCGCCCAGATCGAGGCGTGCGGCGACGTCCGAGGGCTCACGCTCCTGGATGTCGGCTGCGGTAGCGGCTACTTCTCGCGCGCCATGGCGGAGCGAGGCGCGAACGTCACGGGCGTGGACCTCTCCGCCGGGATGCTCCGTCACGCCCACCTCGCCGAGGACGCCGCCCCGCTTGGCATCACGTACCAGCAGATGGACGCCCGCCTGATCGGTGAGTCGTTCCCGCCGGCGTCGTTCGAGATGGCGACCGCCTGCATGTCCATGCAGGACATGCCCGACATCGACCGCGTCTTCGCGGGTGTTGCCCGCGTGCTCAGGCCCGGCGCACGTTTCGTCACCTGCGTGACCCACCCCGGCAGCGATATGCGTGAGCGCGAGTGGCTCACCGATCCGTCCGGTGAGCGGTACGCCCTCGCCCTCGGCGGGTACTTCGAGGAGGGGCCGCTCTCCTATGACTGGAAGAGCAACCGGCTCGCCTACCAGTTCTCGACGGCGGGCTACCACGCGCCCCTCGAGCGGTGGTTCCAGTGGGCACTGAGCGCCGGCTTCACGCTCCGTGCGTTCCATGAGCCGAAGCCGACCACAGCGGCGCTCGAGGCCCACCCGGACTTCCTCGACGCCTCTCTGATGCCGTACTTCGCGATCTTCGACCTCGTGCGGTCGGCGTGAGATGATCCGCACATGGACGAACTGAAGGCCCGCGTCGCAGAGCTCCTGGCCAGGGTGCGGTCTGTGCAGGTGCGACTTTGACCTCCCTGCACGCGAAGACGAGCTAGTCCGACTCCGCGACGAGTCGCAAGAACCCGACCTCTGGGACGACCCGAAGCGCGCGCAGGGCGTGATGCGTGCCGTGTCGCGCCTCGAGAACCTCCTCACCACCTGGCAGCGCCTCGAGTCCTCCTCCGAGGACATCAGCGCGATGCTCGAACTCGCCGCCGAGGGTGACGAGGCGGAGCGCGCCGCGCTGCTGGCCGAGGCCGCCGAGGACCTCGACGCCCTCGAACGCGACTACGACGCGGTCGAGCAGACACTCACGCTGAGCGGCGAGTACGACGCGAAGAGCGCGATCCTCTCGATCCATGCGGGTGCCGGCGGCACCGAGGCGAACGACTGGTCTGAGATGCTGCTGCGGATGTACCTCCGCTGGGCGGAGTACCGGGGCTTCAAGACCGCGATCCTCTCGGTCTCCTCGGGCGACGAGGTGGGCATCAAGTCCGTCGAGGTGGAGATCACCGGCGACAATGCGTACGGCCTGCTGCGTTCGGAGCGCGGCGTACACCGCCTCGTGCGTCTCTCGCCGTTCAACTCCGCCAACACCCGCCAGACCACCTTCGCCCTCGTCGAGGTCGTGCCCGAGGCCGACGACGACGTGAGCATCGAGGTGAACCCGGACGACCTGCGGATCGACACCTATCGGGCGGGAGGGCACGGCGGGCAGAACGTCCAGAAGAACGACACCGCCGTCCGGATCACACACATCCCCTCCGGGATCGTCGTAACCTGTCAGAACGAGCGCTCCCAGCTCCAGAACCGCGAGCAGGCGATGGTGGTCCTCCGGTCACGGCTCCTTGAACGCGAGATCGCCCGCGTCGAGGAAGAGCGCGCCAGGATCAAGGGTGTCCATGTGGAGGCCGGCTGGGGCAACCAGATCCGGTCGTACGTCCTGCACCCCTACAAGATGGTGAAGGACCTCCGCACCGAGGCCGAGACTTCGGACACGGGCGCCGTGCTCGACGGCAAGATCGATGAGTTCATCATGGCCTACCTGCGCGCGCAGGTCGGGACCGAGGGGGACGCCGCATGAAGCGCATCTGGTCCGTCGACGACGCCCGGAGCGTCCTCGCCGCGGCGCTTATCGCCCTCGCGGCGGCATTCGCGCTCGTCGGGCACGCGTCAGCGGACGTGCGGACCTCGAACGTCACGGTCGAGTCCCCCGACCCGTCCGGGATCACGTTCTCGCTCCAGGTCGCGGGCGACCCGATCACCTCGGCGGTCGTCGAGTACCGGCGCGCCAGCGGCAGCACGAGCCTCGGTGGCAGCGTGCGCGCCGAGGTGCCCTCGCGCGGCAGCGGGGTGGTCACCGCGCAACTGCCGACAAACAACGGCACGACGTACGTCCCCGTCGGGACGCGCTTCACCTACTCCTGGAAGCTCACCACCGAGGGCGGCGACACCACCACGACCGATCCCATCGAGTTCGTGTTCCTCGATGGCCGCTACACCTGGCAGATGATCGAGGAGGGCGGCGTCCGCGTCTTCTGGTACGCCGACGCGACGCTCGCGGAGAGCGTCCTCCGCGGCTCGGCGGGCGCCGTCGCCGACATGAGCGACCTCCTGCAGGTCGACATCGACTTCCCGATCACCGTGGTGCTCTACGGCGGCGGCGACGACGGCATCGCCGCGCAACGGCCGCGCGGCGGCATCTACGACGAGATGTCACGCACCGGTGGCACCCGGGTCGCCCCGGACCTCGTCCACGTCTACGACTCCCTCGGACTCACGTGGGAGGACATCACGCGCCACGAGATCACCCACGTCGTGACCTCCGAGGCCGGTGACGGTGCATTCACCTCGATCCCCTCGTGGCTCGATGAGGGCCTCGCGACGTATGCGCAGTCCAACAAGGGGACGCGGGCGGCCGCTGTTGAGTTCGCGATCCGCACGGACGACACCATGCGCCTGCGGAACATGGCCTCGCCCACGAACCGCGCCGAGCTCATCGAGTTGTTCTACGGACAGTCCTGGTACGTCGTCCAATACCTGATCGACACCTACGGCGAGCAGTCGATGGCGGACTTCCTTGCCACGATCAAGGCGGGCAACACCACGGACGCAGCCCTCGGTGAGGTCTATGGCCTCGACCAGGACAGCCTCTACAACGAGTGGCGTGTCTCCGTCGGCCTCGCGGAGATCGAGTACGCACCGGTCGTCGAGGCCACCTCAGTCGCCGCTCCCGATGCAACGCGCGCGCCGATGACGCTGCCGACCTCCGTGGCGGGCGGCGGCTCCACCTCCGGCTCCACGAGCGGTGGGGCTGGCGCCGGTGGCTCAGGCGACCCCGTCGAGGTCGCGAGCGCCGAGGGCGCCAGCAACGTCATGACGGCCGTGGCCATCGGCGCCGTCACCCTCCTGATCGCGGGCGGACTCGGGTTCTTCGGGTTGCGCCTGCTGCGCTCGAACTCGTAGCCGCCGGTCAGTCGCGGCCGCTCAGTCTCGGCCGGGCACGAAGAGCCCGCTCGAGGGCGGCGCCCCCGGAGGGCGTCCCGGCGCGGTGGCGGCCTGGGCCTTCGCGCGCTCGTTCCCCATGCGGATCGCATCGTCCTCGCTGAGGTACGGCGTCGCCAGCACTCGCTCGCGGACGACGGGTTCGTCGTTCCCCTCGACGACGCGCACGATCTGCTCGCACAGGTCAGACTCGCCGTACATCCCGACGAACCGCTTGCCGTTGATCGTGACGAGGGGGACCTGGGTGATCATCCGTTTCCCGGCCAGCACCGGGAACTGAGCGGCCTCGTACAGCGTGACGCGGACCTTCCGGCCCTCCACTGCGAATGCCGTGAGCATCGGGATCATCTGCACCGAGATCGGGTCGAACGGCGTGAGGAACGCCTCGATCGTCACTTCGGAGTCGATCGCGCGGAGCGCGGCCTTCGTGGCCGGGGTCAGCGGCGTCTCGCCGACGGAGACGATGCTGAGGGCGTCCAGGAACGCCTGTGAGAACGGCCCGAAGAACAGCCCGACCGTGCGGATGCCCTTGCCCCCGCAGCGCAGCGTGATCGTCGGCGAGTGCTCGATGCCGCGCTCGGCCGCGACGCGCTCGCTCCTGTCGATGTCGTACGGGGTGAGGGTGAGCATGGGGTGCAGGCTCTTGATCTGCCGCGCCAGCTCGAGTGCCGCCTGGGCATGCCGGCCGTCGTCCCGCTCGCCGGTGAAGATCTGCTGCGGCTCTCGCGTCCAGACCTCGATCGCGACCTGGCGGAGCAGGCGCTGCCGGAGGAGGTTGGCGACCTGCTGGGTCTGCTGAGGGCTCAGCGGCCCCTTCGGGATCGCGGGCATCAGCGCACCACCCCATCACGATTCGGGTCGCGGTCGGCTTCGATGAGCAGTCGGGAGGCGATCCAGGTGCGCTGCGCCGCGGTGAACAGCGTGAGCACCGCGAGGATCCACAGCGCCACACGCACCCAGCCGAACAGGAGCAGGACGCCCATCAGCACGACGCGCTCCGAGCGCGTGAAGAGCCCGTCCTTGATCGGCATGCCGAGGCCCTCGGACCGCGCGCGGACGTACGAGACCATCAGCGACCCGACGACGGCCAGGAACGCGAGCAGCGCCTCCTCGCGGTTCCCGAGGTCCAGCTGGTACCAGAGGATCCCGAAGAGCACCGCCGCCTCGGAGAGCCGGTCGAGCGTGGAGTCGTACAACGCGCCGAACCGCGAGGCAGTACCTGTCGAGCGGGCCAGCGCACCGTCGAGGAGGTCGAGCGCGCTGAAGAACAGCACGGCCACGCCCCCTGCGAGCAGCCAGCCCTCCACGATGAAGTACGCCGCCAGCACGTTCCCGAGGAACCCGAGCGTGGTGAGCATGAACGGCGTCACGCCGGCGGACGCCAGCCCTCGGACGATCGGGTCGAGGACGGCGGCCGGCGCGCGGCGCGGGAGGATCGAGTTCATTCGGTAGCCACCAGCCCTCGCTGTCGCGCGCGTTCGACGCCCCGGCGAGTGTCCAGCAACCGGTCGTAGTAGGACAGTACCTGCTGAGTCACCCGTGGCCACCCGTACTCCTCGACGCGCCGTCGCCCGGCAGTGGCGAGGGCGTCCCGGCGGCCCGGGTCCCGCACCAGCGTCGTCAGCGCGTCGGCGAGGTCGTAGACATCGTTCGGGCGCACCAGCAGGCCGTCGGCGTCATGCGTGATGACCGAGGCGTAGCCGTCGATGTTCGAGGCGACGACCGGCACCTTCGCCGCCATCGCCTCCAACAGGACATAACCCTGCGACTCATGGCCCGTCGCGGGTGAGCAGAAGATGTCCGCTGCGCGGTGATAGCGGGGGAGCTCGTCGTACGGGACGCCGTCGGCGCCACCGTCCACGAACACGATGTTCCGGCGGCCGGTGGAGCGCACGGAGTTCTCGAACCGACGCCGCGAGCGCGAGTCGGGGCCGACGATGATCAGGCGCGTGTCCGGATCTCTCGCGTTCACGATGCCGAACGCGCGGATCAGGACACCCAGGCCCTTCCGCTTCTCGGCCCGTCCGACGTACAGGATGTTCGTCGTGCGGGAGAAGCCCCGGATCGGCTCCAGGTTCGGCCGGTCCCAGTGCTCGATGTCGATCCCGTTCGGGATGATGTTGTAGAAGCCCGGGAAGTAGCGGGAGACGTACTGCGCGGCCGGCGGCGAGACGGCGATCTTCCCGTCCAGGTGCCGGTACCACCGCTTGAGGAGCCGCCGGCTGTACGAGTAGAGGCGGTTCCCGCCGTCGCGGGTCGCGTGGAACGTCCCCACGATGACGACCTCCGGCAGCACGTTCCGTGCGTGCCGCAGCACGTGCATCGGCAGCACCGGCATCATCGGCTCGTGCATGTGGATGACGTCGAACTGTTCGCGCTCCAGCGTCTCCTGGACTTCGCGACCGAGCCGAGGGTTGAGCGAGATGCGCACCACGGTGCCGGCGGTTGCCACCGGGTACGGCCGGCCAATCACGATCACGCCCTCGTCATCCACCGGGTCGGAGGCCGGGGCGAGGATGCGCACCTCGTGCCCGCGGTCGCGGAGCTCTCGCGCCAGGATCCGGAGGTGCGTGTTCACCCCGCCGGGATGCCGCCAGTCGTACGGCGAGACCAGTCCGACCTTCACCGCTGCGCCGCGATCCGCGCGCTGATCCGGTCGCGCAACGCGCCCACCTTTGGGCCCAGCACCTTCCGAGGCGTGACCGAGAGGCCACGCACCTGCTGCGCGGCGAGGCGTCCCAGCCCGATCTCCCGGTAGGGGGTCGGGCCCTGGAGGACGCCCTCCGTGGTGCGGGCGTCGATGGCGGTGCGCAGGGCCTCGCTCGTGCGGCCGCGGAAGCGCGTGTAGGCCAGGCCCAGCGTCTCGGCGAAGTGCGAGTCGCTGCCGCCGGTCTCGGCGAGCCTCCACCGTTCGAGGTTGGCGCGGCGCGCATGCTCGCCGGCGTGCCATCCCTTGCTCAGTGGACTCGCGACCTCGATGCCGTCGGGCTGTTGCTCCGGCGGGAGCCGGAGGACGCGTTCCAGGGTGCGCTGGCCGACCGAGCGGGTGAGGAAGGAGAACGGGTGGGGGATGACGGCCACTCCACCCACCTCATGGATCCTCGCGATCGTCTGTTCCACCGACTTGAAGGACGGGATCGGCTCCTCGACCCACAGCGCCAGGAGGTGCCCGTGGACGGTGGTCACCTCGATGCCGGTCACCAGCTCGAACCCCCAGCGCTCACGGGTGCGTTCGTACGTCTCGCGCGCTTCCAGCGCGCCGCGGACGTCGTCGTGGTCGGTGATGGCGATGACATCGAGGAACGCGTGCCGCTCGACGCGCTCGAAGATCGTGAGTGCGTCGTCCATGCCGTCGCCGAAGGAAGTGTGCACCTGGAGGTCGGCGCGACCGAAGAGGGCCAGCGGCGGGGCTGCATCGCTCATTGCTGCGGATCATAAGGGGACGGCACGCGGCGGCGCGTTTCGGATTCATCATGCCCGGCGATCATCATGCGCAGCGATCACTGACCCAACGACTCCTGAACATACGGCCGGGAGACTCCACAGCATGGAACCCGTCACCGCGCTGCCGTCCGCCCCCAACGTGAGCCCCACGATGTCGGTGGATGCGTCGGTCGGCGGGACCCTCCTCCTGACGAACGCCTCGGTCGTGCTTCCCGACGAGGTGCTTGAGCATGGCGCGGTCGCCGTCCTCGACGGACGGATCGTCGAAGTCGGCCCGGCGGAGACACTTCGCTCCGGCGGCCTCCGGGTGGTGGACGTGCGCGGTGCACTCTGCCTCCCCGGGCTGGTCGACCTGCACGACGACGAGATCGAGACCGAGGCGAACCCGCGCCGCGGAGCCAACCTCCCGCTGCGATTCGCACGACGTAACTACCTGAACCGCGCGCTCGCCTCGGGCGTCACGACGGCGTTCATGGCGATCGCCTACGCCGACCTGGCGTTCACGATCGCCAACCCACGCACGGTGGAGGCCGCCCTCAGCACCGGGGAGGAGATCCAGCGCGCGCCGAGGTGGGGAGGCCTGGAACAGCACATCCTGCCGCGGTTCGCGGTCGACCGCCCTGACCTGCTGCGCGATCTCGTCCTCTCCCTCGTCCGCAACCTCCCCGTCCGCGCTGCCGCCTTCCTCGGCGCGGGCTACTCGAGGTTCGACGAGGCGATGCAGGCGCGTCTCTCCGATGTCTACCCCGAGCCCGAAGGATGTCTGCGTCTCCTGGAGCGGTACTTCAGCGGCGACACTGCGGCCCCGGACGCCCTCCTCACCGCGGACCCATCCGACCTCTCGCCCGAGGAGCTGGTGCCGCACCTGCTCTGCCAGCTACACGCCGAGCACGAGTCCGCGCCGCTGATCCTCTCCACCCACGACGACGAGGCGCCGGAGAAGGTGGAGCTCATGCGCGCCGTCGGTGCTTCGATCTGCGAGATGCCGGTGGAGGTCGCCGCCGCCCGGCGCGCCCGTGAGCTGGGCATGTGGATCAGCGTCGGCGCGCCGAACATCGCGCGGGGTGGCTCCACCCGAGGGCGGCTCGCCGCCGCGGACCTCGTGGCGGAGGGCCTCGCCGACATCATCGTGGCGGACTACCACACCCCCTCTCAGCTCTACGCGATGTTCGAGGTGGTGCGCCTCGGCGCGGCGGACCTCCCGCAGGCCGTACGTCTCGGCGCGACGAATCCCGCCTGCGCCGTCGGCCTTCTCGACCGCGGGCGTATCGAGGCTGGCCTCCGCGCCGACCTCGCGCTCGTGCGCGTCGAGGACGGCGTGCCGGTGGTGGAGGGGACGATCTCGGAAGGTGTGGTGCGGTACGCGCCGGGCTCGATCGGGCAGGCCGGCCTCTAACGGGGCCGCAGCGGCCACACCGGGGAGATCGGGAACCACTGGTCGGGCCAGCGCCGGATCCCCGCCTCCAGCGCCTCGACCATTGCTGCCATCCCGCGCTGCATGTCGGCCTCGTGGTCACCGCTGGGCTCGGGCATCGCGACCTGCTCGACGTAGAGCGCGTACCGGCCCCACCTCATCCGTGGCGTCCAGGCGATGAACATCGGCGCGCGCATCCGCAGGGCGAGGTCGACCGCACCCGAAGGGATGGGCGCCGGCTCGCCGAAGAACGGGAACGGCTGGGCCGTACCCAGCACGTCGCGGTCCACGAGGAGGCCGAGCGCACCGCCCGCCTTGAGATGGGCGATCGACTGGCGGAGTCCCCGGCTGTCCGCCGGGAGGAACCGCACGCCGCGGGCGCCTCGGACGCGCGCGACGAACTCGTGGACACGGGGTGGCACGAGCCGCTCGGTCACGATCGCGAGGCAGACGCCGAACGGCGCCGCCGCCTGCGCGATCACCTCGGCGTTGCCGAGGTGCGCCCCGACGAGGACGACCCCGCGGTCGTCGAGGGCGTTGATGAGGTGTTCGACGCCGGACACCTCGTCGAACAGGTCGAAGATCGTGTCCGGCTGGTGGACGCCGAACCGCGCGAAGTCCGCGTAGTAGTAGAGGTTCGTGCGGGCGCAACGCCGCGCGACGCGGTCGATGCGGCGCTGCGGCGTGTCAGGGCCCAGGACGTGGCGGGCGTGGTTCCGCGTCGCCCCTCGGACGCGTCGGGAGCCGTACCAGGCGAGCATGCCCAGCACCCACCCGATGCCGTACTGCAGGCGCATCGGCATCCGCCCGCCGACGTTCACCAGCGTCCAGAGGAACCAGTAGTGCACGGCTACGCCGAAGCCTCGACGGGACGGGGAAGGTCATCCAGCCACAGGCTGCGGAAGATGTACCACTGCTCCGGGTGCCGCCGCACGAGGCCTTCGAGCTCCGCGAAGATCGCCTGCGTGAGGTTCCGCGCATCGGTCGCCGCATCGCCCGTCGGCTCGAAGGACACCACGGCCACATCGGCGGTGACCGCGTCCGTCCAGCGGTCCAGCCGGGGTAGCGTGGCCGCGACCACCGAGGAGCCCGCGTGCAACGCAATCCTCGCCGGGCCGTCCGAGACGCGGATCGGCGCCCCGAAGAACTCCACCTCCACGCCGCCCTCGGCGCGCGGCACATCGACGAGCAGCGCGACGACGTCGTCGTTCCTCAGGGCCCGCAGGATGCCCGGGCCCATGCGTCCCACCGGGATGATGTCCATGCCGAGGTGACGACGCGATCCGATCACCAGGTCATTGACCCGCGGGTTCGGGAACTCGTCCGCGACCGCTGAGAGCGTGAACCCATTCAGCACGAGGACGGCGGCGCCCAGGTCCCAGTTCCCGAAGTGCATCGTCATGAAGACGATGCCCTTTCCTCGGCGCTCCGCCTGGAGCCGCTCGAGGAGTCCGTCCGCGAGGACGACTCGACGCCGGATCTCGTCGCGGTCGGTGCCGACGAAGCGGACGAAGTCCACGAGGTAGACGAGGTAGTTGCCGAACGAGAGCCGCGCGTACCGCCGCGCCTCGCGCGGGTCGCCGCCCAGCACGCGGCGCAGGTTCTGGATGCTGCGCCGGCGCCCACCGGGCCACGCGTAGAACGCGACGAGGCCGACCACCCGCGCGAGCGAGTACGAGACGCGCAGCGGGATCACGCGCAGCAAGAAGATGGCGACTCGGAACGCAAGGAAGAGCGCCAGGGTGATCTCCATCATTCGCACGCGTGCAAGACAGAGACTACCCGGACGCTCTTCCCTCGTGAACCGTCTCCGGTCCGACGAGGTTGTGGGGGGACTCCCTCGGAGGGGCGCTAGCCCGAACGCTGGAAGACGAGCAGCTCGCTGGTCTCGTACTGAGGCCCGTCGCCGAGTGAGGGCAGCGCCGCCTCGATCCGCGCGAAGCCCGCTTTCACAGCCCCCTCGCTCATGTGCTCGAAGGCGGAGACGGCGCGCAGCTTCAGCCTCTCGAAGTCCTCGGACAGGCTCGCGGAGCGACGCCAGGTGACTTCATCGCGAGCGACGAGCGTCCACCCGGCGCCGGCGAAGTCGCTCTTCACGTCTTCCTCGGGCCGAAACTGCGCCCGGTCGACTTCCAACCACTCGGGCACGACGCGGAACCACCAGGTGTCAGGCATCCTGTCGGAGAAGTTGACCTGCACGAAGAGCGTGCCGCCCGGCCTGACCACCCGGCGCAACTCCTGGGCAGCGCCCGCGCGATCGCTGACGTGGTGCCAGACGAAGAACAGCAAGGCCGCGTCACACGAGGCATCCGGCAACGGGATGAGCTCGGCAGACCCCGCCGCATACGTGACGGCGGGATGGCCGGCGTGGGCCAGAGCCTGAGCACGCATCCTGTCCGATGGCTCGATTCCGTGGACAGGGCCGCCGAAGGCGCTCGCCAGGGAGGGGGTCATGCGGCCGGTGCCCGAGCCCAGGTCGAGCCAGGTCAGTGGCCGTGCCTCCGGCAGGTGGCGAGTGAACGCCTCCATCCAGGTCTGTAGTGCATCGGGCGACATCTGCCGGCCGGCGTCGTAGACGGTGTGCAGGCGTGCGTCGTAGTCGACCTTCTCCATACCGCCCCCCCCCCCACCAG
>CAYPYF010000041.1:0-263 GCA_964414675.1 uncultured Dehalococcoidaceae bacterium | reverse complement strand
CAGAGAAAAGGTGCCCCAGTGTTGGCCCCGAACGCAAGGAAGAGCGCCGGTGACGGCGCTCTTCCCTCGTGGAACCGTCGCCGACCCACGAGTTGCGGGGGGACCAGGTGCGCGTCAGCCGTTGATGAACGCCTCGACGCCGTCGCGGGCGTCCTCGTCCAGCATCTGGCGCGGGGGCGACTTCATGAAGTACGCCGACGCCTCGTAGATCGGGCCACCGAGGCCGCGGTCCAGCGCGACCTTCGCCGCGCGCACCGCGTCGA
>CAYPYF010000040.1:0-23947 GCA_964414675.1 uncultured Dehalococcoidaceae bacterium | reverse complement strand
TGACGCCAGGCCCTCGACGATGGCGGTCTTGCCGACGCCGGCCTCGCCGATCAGCACCGGGTTGTTCTTCGTGCGCCGGTTCAGCACCTGCATCACGCGGGCGACCTCGACGTCCCGGCCAATGACCGGGTCGAGCGAGCCCTGCCGGGCGAACTCGGTGAGGTCGCGCGCGTACTTCGCGAGGGACTGGTAGTGCGACTCGGCCGTCGGCGAGTCGACACGCGCGGAACCCCGCACCTGCCGCAGCGCGGCGTAGATGCGCTCCTTCGTGATCTGGAACTCGTTCATGAGCGCGGAGGCGTCGCCGTCGCGGGCGTCCGCGATCGCGATCAGCAGGTGCTCGACGCCGACATACTCGTCCTTCAGTCGGGTGGCCTCGTTGTTCGCGGCCTCCAGCATCTGGACGATTCGCGGCGTGGTGTAGATCTGCACCACGTCGCTCTGGAGGCGCGGCGAGCGGTCCAGGCGTTCCTTGATCGCGCGGGCGAGGGCGTCCGTGTCGACACCCATCTTGTTGAGCACCTCGCGCGCGAGGCCATCCTTGCGCTGCACGAGCGCGAAGAAGACATGCTCCACGTCCCACTGGGCGTGCCGCTGCTCGCGGACGAGTTCCTGGCTGCCCTGCAGGACTTCCTGCGCCTGCTCGGTGAATCGGTCCTGTCGCATCATCTGGCGTTACCTCCGCCGGTCGCGTCCCCCGAGGAGGTCGCGTTGTGGTCCTGTGGTCCTCGGCGCGCCACCTCCGCGAGGCGGGCGCGGGTCTGTTCGAGTTCGCGCTGACAGCGCGCCAGCTCCTCCTGGAGCTCCTCGACGCGGTTGCTGAGGCGGAGGATGACCTCCACCCCCGCGAGGTTCACGCCGAGGTCGTTCACCAGGCGGATCACCTGGCGAAGCCGCTCGACGTCATGGAACGAGAAGAGGCGTGTGTTGCCGCCTGAGCGGGCGGGCTGCACGAGGCCGATGCGCTCGTAGGAGCGGATCGTCTGCTGGTGCAGGCCGACCATCCGGGCGACCACGCTGATCTGGAACACCGGCTCGTCGCGGGGGATCTCGTTCGCGTTGGTCATGACGCGTCCTCCCCGCCCGTACCGGCTGTGGCCGGCTCTGCGTCCGCTCCGTCCGAGGCACTCGACGCCCTCGACGCTCGGAGCGCCTCGAACAGTCGTCGCTGCTCGTCCGTCATCGGGTCGGGCAGCACGAGCCGGACGCGAGCGAAGAGGTCGCCGTAGCCGCCGCCTCGAGGCATCCCCTGCCCGGCGAGTCGGAACTGCTTGCCGCCCTGCGTCCCGGCCGGCACCTTCAGCGCCAGGGTCTTGCCCTTCAGCGTCGGCACCTTCACCTCGCCCCCGAGTGCGGCATCCTCCACCGGGAGGTCTACCTCGACGTGGAGGTCGTCGTCCTTGCGCTCGAAGCGGGCATGCGGCGCGACGTGGACGCGCAGCAGGAGGTCACCCGCTGCGCCGCCGTTCGCGCCGGGGCCGCCCTGGCCGGACAGGCGGACGCGCTGCCCGTCCTTCACGCCCGCCGGGATCGTGACCTCGACGCGCTTGAGGGGCGCCGCCACGCCCGTGCCGCGGCAGACATGACAGGTCGCCGAGGCGATCTGGCCGGTGCCACCACAGACACGACAGGGCTCCTCGCCCGCGCGGACCTCGATCGTGCGCTTCGCGCCGCCGTACGCCTCCTCGAGCGTGACGCGCACGTCCGCCTCGGCGTCGTGGCCCTTCGAGCGGCCGGAGGCGCGACGGAAGATGTCGCCGAAGACGCCGCCGGCGCCGCGGCGTGCGCCGCCTCCACCGAACAGGTCACCGATGTCGAAACCGTCCTCCGAGGAGAACTGGTACGTCTGGCCGCCGGGGCCACCGGGACCACCGAAGCCGCGAGGATCGAAGCCGCCCCCAGCACCCTGGCGGCGCCGCATCTCCTCGATCTGGTCGGCGTGCATCCACTGGTCGCCGTACCTGTCGTACTTCTTCCGCTTCTCCGCGTCGCCAATGACCTCGAAGGCGGCGTTGATCTCCTTGAACTTCGCTTCAGCCTCGGGGTTGCCGGGGTTCACGTCCGGGTGCCACTGGCGCGCAAGGCGGCGGAACGCCGACCGGATCTCCTTCTCGGAGGCGGCCTTCGGTACGCCGAGGACGGAGTAGAAGTCAGTTGCCATGCCCCGAGTATACAGATGCATGACTCACCCGTCCATGAAACTTGAGTGAGACTCACTAAGATATATTGACGAGTCAGGAAGGTGATGTCATCCTGAATGCAGTAGGCATGGGTACTGACTCGGGTTCGCACCCCACGAACACCACATCCGGGGAGACGCCGAGAAGAAAGGACATGACAGTGACCAGTGATGTTGTCCGCCGTGATCCATTCGCGGCCATGGAGGGCTTCGGCCCCTTCCGTCGAGTCTTCGACCGCGTGTTCGACGACCCGTTCTTCCGCTCCGCCGGCTTCGGCCCGGTCGCGGAGGAGGGCACGCTCGCGCTCGACCTCTACGAGAAGGACGGCGCCCTGAAGGTCGAGGCTTCGCTGCCGGGCTACAAGAAGGAAGACATCGACGTGCAGGTGCACGACGGCATCCTCTCGATCAAGGCCCAGCGGTCCAGCGAGACCGAGGAGGGTGAGCGCGGCAGCAAGTTCTACCGCCGCGAGCGCTCCTGGGGCTCGGTCAGCCGCCGCGTCGCGCTGCCAGGCATCGTGAAGGACGCCCCGGTGGACGCCGAACTGAAGAACGGCGTGCTCACGCTGAGCATTCCGCTCCCGGAGAAGGCACAGCCGAAGCAGATCGAGATCAAGGGCGAGTAACCACTCCGCTCGCCTCGATCCCGCCCCTCGCAAGGAGCCTCCGGCCGATGGCCGGGGGCTCCTTCGCGCGCGTCCGGCACATCGGGCGTGCAGGCGATGCAGTCCCCCACCCCAACCCTCCCCACGAGGTCGAAGAGGTCGGCCTACCTCGGCGAGAACGCAGACACCCGCTCACCCTGAGCCCGTCGAAGGGGGAGCCGTCGGAATGCAGGCCTGCAGTAGTGGGCCAGTCCCCCACCCAACCCTCTCCACGAGGGGGAGGGGGTCAGAGGCGGAGGGTCGCAGACAGGGGTGGGGGGGCCTACCCTCGCAACTCCGAGGGCTTCGCGTCCGGCGAGGCCTTCGCCTGGCGGTAGGCGTACCGCGCGCTGCCGTTCACGCGCTCGAAGCCGCGCCAGTGGCCGAAGCGCTCGGCGAGGGAGGAAGTGACGGTGGTGGCGGCGGTCTCCTCGTCCTGGCCGGCAGCGAGGGCGTCCCGGACGCCGTCCGCCATCCCGGCGATGAAGTCGCGGGCCTCCTCGAGGGCTCCGGCGCCACCGATGGGGCCGTGGCCGGAGATGAAGCGCTCGGCGCCGAGTCCGAGCAGGCGCGTGTCGGTGCCGACCCAGTCCTGCAGGTAACCATCCTCGATGAACGGGACGCCGCCGTCCTGGACCACGTCGCCGGTGAAGACGAGGCCGTGCTGCGGGAGGTGGACGAAGATGTCGCCGCTGGTGTGTGCGCGCCCGAGGTAGCGCAGGTGCAGTTCGGTCTGCCCGACATGCATCCGCATTGACGTTTCGAACGTCAGCGTCGGGGGCGTGACCTGCACGGTCGTCGCCTCCTCGGACCACGGCATGCCGGAGGTGGCCGCTCGGTTCCGCCACCACTCGACGAGGTCGACGTCGAGCATCTCGGCGCGGCAGTTGTCGTGGCCGATGATGGTGGCGTCCGGGAACTCCTCGTTGCCCCAGGCGTGGTCCCAGTGGGAGTGGGTGTCCACCACGAAGCGGATCGGCTTCGGGGTGAGGCGCTTCACGTCCGCGATCAGGTCCCGCGCGAACGAGGGGACCCGGAGCGAGTCGATCACGAGGACCTCGTCGTCCCCGACGATGATGCCGCCGTTCGTCAGGCCCGTGTGCAGGCGCGCGAACACGCCCGCGGCCAGCTCGACGATCTCGGTGCCTTCGGTGAATTGCGTGGCCATCGGTCCCCCTCGCAGCGCGCGTCCCGTGCCGCGAGAGGGTACGACGTAGCGCCAGCGTCGAGGGCTCCCCAGGGGCTGTGTCGAGGGCTCCCCCGCCGACGCGCCTACCCGCCGCGCACGAGGGTGAGCACAGTGAACACGACGAAGGCGATGAGCAGCAGGATGCCCTCGAACCGTCCGATGTGCGCCCGACGCCACATCAGCGGCACCAGCACGAGCGCGCTCACGGCCAGCATCGGGAGCTCGAAGGCGTAGAGGTCCAGGCTGACGCCGATCGGCTTCGCGAGTGCCGCCCCGCCGAGCACACCCAGCACGTTGAACAGGTTCGACCCGACGACGTTGCCGATCGCGATGTCGTCCTGCTTCTTGAAGGCGGCGATCGCGCTCGTGACCAGCTCCGGGAGACTCGTCCCGACGGCGACCACGGTCGCGCCGATGGCGAACTCGGAGATGCCGACGGACTCGGCGAGCTCGGTCGCGCCCCGGACGAAGAGCCACGAGCCGAACGCGAGGACCGCGATGGCGGCGGCGAGGATCGGGATCTCGACGGCGACGTTCGGGTGGTCGGTCTCCTCGGGGACGGCGAGGCCCTCGAAGTCCGCTTCCGGCTCCGCCTGTGCCTCCGGCGTGGAGAACCAGAGCAGTTGCATGATGCTGAAGGCGACGAGAAGGGCGACGCTGACGGCTCCCTCGATGCGGGAGACCTCGCCGTCCACGAGCAATACGAGGACCCACGCGGTCACGGCGATGAGGATCGGGACATCGAAGCGCAGCATGCGCCGGTGGATCGCGAGGGGCGAGATCACCGACGCGACGCCGAGCACCAGCAAGACGTTCGCGATGTTCGAGCCGATGACGTTGCCGGCCGCAACGCCATCGGCGTCATCGAGCGCGCTGAGGAGGCTCACGGTGAACTCGGGCATCGACGTGCCGAACGCGACGACGGTCGCGCCGATGACCATCGTGGAGAGCCCCAGGCGGAGGGCGAGGCGTCCGGCCGAGGTGACCAGACGGTCCCCGGCGCCCACGAGCAGGACGAGTCCAACCAGCAGCCAGACGGTGGCGAGCATGGGATCCCAGGTCGATCAGGGTGAATGTGTTGGCCCGCGCATCATCCGATGTGCGGGCCTTACGGGCTGCGGTCGGCGCTACTCCTCGCCACCCAGCATCTCCGTCAGGCTCCCGAAGAAGGACGACTTCTTGCTCTTCTTCGGCTCGCCGGAACGTCGGTCGTCATCGTCGTCGCGGTAGCGGGCCTCACGGACGTTCTCGGCGTTGCGTGCCTCCACGCCGCGGCCGTCGTCGTCACCGAGTTCGATGACGATGATCTTGTCGAGTTCGCCTCGGTCCAGCCATACGCCCTTGCAGGCCGCGCAGAAGTCGATCTTCACGCCCGCGCGATCGTGCCCGCGGAGCGTCTTGCCGCAGTTCGGACAGTCCATGCCTCATCCTCCCCGTGGTGGGACTTCGGGATCGGCGATGCATCCTGACCCGATCACGCCGTTCACAGACCAAAGCCGGGGCCGGTGTTACGATTCGCCTCCGCCGGCCGTCGGGACCGCTCGACTCCCTGGGGTGGCCGGTCGGCACGACGCCGATGACCCGCGACGCAGCCCCGTCTCAGCGCTTCCAGGAGGCCAACGTGTACCGTGAAATCTCTGTGTTCACGGGCAATTCACACCGCGCGCTGGCGGAGGCGGTCTGCAAACACCTGGAAATCCCGCTGGGGAACGTGCAGGTGTTCCAGTTCTCCAACGAAGAGATCTTCGTGAAGTACGAGGAGAACATCCGAGAGCGCGATGTCTTCATCGTGCAGCCCGTGGTCTCCCCGGTGAACACCCGACTGATGGAACTGCTGATCATGATCGACGCTGCGAAGCGCGCCTCGGCCGGGCGCATCACGGCGGTCGTCCCCTATTACGCGTACGGCCGCTCCGACAAGAAGGACCAGCCGCGCGTCCCCGTCACCGCCCGCCTCGTCGCGAACTTCATGGAGGTAGCCGGCGCCGACCGCGTCCTCTCGATGGACATGCACGCCGGCCAGATCCAGGGGTTCTTCAACATCCCGCTGGACGAGCTCACCGCCTTCCCGGTGATCGCCGACTACTTCTCCTCGCTGAACATGTCCGCGCCCTGTGTCGTGGCCCCCGATGTCGGCCGCGCCAAGCTCGCGCGCGACCTCGCGGAGCGTATCGGCGCCGACATCGCGATCGTCGACAAGAAGCGCGACGGCAACAAAGAGTCCGCCGAGGCGATGACGCTGATCGGCGAGGCCGCCGGCAAGGACTGCATGATCATCGACGACGAGATCCTCACCGGTGGCACGGTGGCCTCGGCGGTGAAGTTGCTCCGTGCGAGGGGCGCCGCTTCCGTGCGGATCGCCTGCGTCCACCCGGTGATGGCACCCAAGGCGTTCCAGGTCCTCGACACCCCCGACCTGGACGAGATCGTCTTCACGGACTCGCTGCCCCTCGTGCATGGCGAGTTCAAGAACGTGAAGACCACCATTCTCTCCATCGCCCCGATGTTGGGCGACGCCATGCACCGGATCCACACCGGTGGCTCGGTGGGCGCGCTCTTCCGCTAGCGGCGACCTCTGATCAGACCCCTGGACCCGCCAGCAGAAGTGGCGAGGTATCGTGCGGCCATGGCGCGCATCTCCGGCAGGCAAGAACAGGCCAACTTCTTCGAGCCCACCTCCTGGCAGGAGATGGTGGCAGCGTGCGCGCAGGTCGCGCGCGACCTCGGCCTGGACGTGGAGACCGAGGTCTACGTGGGGCGTCGCATCTGGGGCGCTCGACGGCGCATCGACCTCGTCGTCACCGACCTCGGCGAGCGGCGGTCGCTCGGCATCGAAGTGAAGTACCAGTCCTCGCGCGGCTCGGCCGAGGAAAAGATCCCGAGCACCATCGACGACATCGCCGCCTGGCCGATCCAGGGGATCGTGGTGTTCCACGGCCCGGGGTTCAGCGGCCACATGCGCTCGTTCCTCTCAGCCTCCGGCAAGGCCGTCGAGTTAAGCGAGCTGGAGACGTGGCTCCGCCTGTACTTCGTCCTGCCCGCGCGCCGTCCCTCGTTCACGAACGAGGGCGTCGAGGACTGAGCGCCCGGGGCCAGGGCGTGCGCTACGCCCTCGGGCGGGACGACTCGAGGGCTCGGCGCTCCTCGTCCGCGGGGTAGTTCAGAGCGATCAGCTCATCGATGACGCCACGGCGGTCGCCCCTCGAGTTGATCGCGCGCCTCGCGAGGGTGGTCTCCAGCCGGTACCGCGTCCCGCGCTTGCCGAAGGAACCGCGGTCGGCGCTGTAAAGGCCGAGGATGTAGTCCTGCGCCGAGTTCGAGAGCATCACGCGTACGCCTCGCTCGGTGAGTTCGTCGATCGCCCACTTGAGCCGCTGCTGCTCGTCGCGTCCGAACGAGCCCTGTGTGTAGCCGGTGAACGACGAGGTCTTCGAGAGCGGCTCGAACGGCGGGTCGAGATAAACGAAGTCGCCGGACTTCGGCGCGGCGAGCGCCTCGCCGAAGTCCATGGACGTGACCTCGACGTTCCGGAGGGCCGCGGCCGCAGCGCGCAGGCCGGGCTCGTCGAGGATGCGCGGGGTCTTGTATTTGCCGTGGGGGACGTTGAACTCGCCTCGGCGGTTGACGCGGTAGAGGCCGTTGAAGCAGGTCTTGTTCAGGAAGATGAAGCGCGCGGCGCGCTCCACCGGGTCGCCCGCCCTCAGGCTGCGCTGCTCGTAGTAGAACTCCGAGCGCTGGTCGTCACCGGCGGCGAGGTAGGCCTCGGACAGTCCGGTGAGCGCACCGATCAGCGCCTCGACGTCATCCCGGACCACCTCGTACACGGCCACGAGGTCGCGGTTGAGGTCGTTGAGGACGGCGCGCTTCGGGGCGAGTTCCGGATTCGCGAGGAGCGCGAAGAACATCGCGCCGCCGCCCAGGAACGTCTCGTAGTAGGTCTCGATGTCGCGCGGGGCGCGGGCGATCAGCGGCTCGAGGAGCTGCGTCTTGCCGCCCGCCCACTTCAGGAACGGCCGCGCCGAGGCAGACTCGCCGCCCGTCGCCCCACCCGGTGATGGTGTCGCGGCGTCCTCGGCGGGGTCGGTCGTGTCGGCGTGTGCAATCGCACGTCGGGCAGCGATGGTGGCGCGCTCCGAGTCCTCGTGATCTGAGTGAGTGGGTCGGGGGAGTGTGGCGATTCTACCGGGCAGGATCGTTCACTGCGAACCCGCCATGTCTCACCTCAGGCGAGGGCGACGCTACCGCCTCGGCGGGTAGTTCGGGCGCCAGAGCATCTGGTTGAACGCCGCCATGCGCCGCGCCCGGCGCCAGGCGTTCCACATCGACCACGGTTCGCGCTCGGAAGCTGCGAGGTTCCGCAGCGCCGCCCCGAAGCCGCTCCGCACCGGGTACCCGTGTCCCGCGAGGCCAGCCTCCGGGGCCTCCTCCGCGAACACGCGGAGCGTCTCCTGGTACTGGGCGTCGTCATGGTTCACGGCAGCGAGTGTGCGCGAGAGGCCCTCCCGATGCGAGATGACGAGGTCACCGATGAACGCCACACGCGGTACGCCTGCCTCGGAGAGCACGAAGCAGGTCGAGCCGGGGGTGTGGCCGGGGACCGGGACGGCCTCGATGCCCGGCGCGACCTCGCCACGCGCGTCGATCGGCACGTCGACGGGCGTCGTCACGGGGAGCGATCGAGGTGCGAACGCCCGTGCGAGGGGGCCACGCGGACGTCCTCGCAGCGGGGAGCGGCGCGCCTGCCAGCCGCCCTCGGAGCCAGGTTCGCAGTCGGCGGCGCCCAGGGCGACGCGGACGCCGAGGGTATCCCGCAGCGCGGAAGCGCCGCCCGTGTGGTCAAAGTGCTCATGGGTGAGGAGGAGATGCGTGATCGGCGCGTCGCCGGCGATCCGGCGCGCCTGCCACGCGATCGCGCCGGCCGCCTCGCGGAAGGCCGAGTCGACGATCACGTACGAGCCGTCCGAGGCGCGCGCTACGTACACGTTGCTGCCGCGCGTGTCCTCCAGCCACCAGACGCCTTCGACGACCTCGACCGCCACTAGTTGACCCGCGGATCGGCGGGATACGTCCCGTACATGGAGAGCTCGCCCCGCTGCCGTCCGAGGACGGTGTTCCATAGCCGGTCAGGCTGTTCGACGAATGGGTCCTCGGGGTCGGCGTCCACGACGAACCAGGAGTTCTCGCCGATCTCGGCGTCGAGCTGGCCGCCGCCCCAGCCGGCGTACCCGTGGTAGATGCGCAGGGCCTCCAGCGCGTCGGCCTCCTCGGTGTCCATCGCGAGGTTCACGAGGCCGACGCCGCGGACGATCGGCGTCCACCACTCGATGCCCTCGTTGTGCGGCCCGTCGATGTAGCCGAGCCCGAGGAACGACGACCGCTCAACGGGGCCGCCGAAGTGCAGCTCCCCGGGCGCCGTGACAACGGCCTCCCACTCCGGGAGGAGCGAGGCGGCCGGCGTACCCATCGGACGGTTGAGGACCATGCCGAACGCCCCGTTGGCGTCGTGGAAGCACACGAGGATGACCGTGCGCTCGAAGTTCGGGTCGTTCAGGAGCGGAGTGGCGACCAGCAGGCGCCCCGCCGTGGATTCCAGCATGCATCCATCATCTCGACTCGGGCGGTGAGCGCCAGTGACGCAATGCAGACGTGGCGAGCGACTTATGTCGTCAGGCGTGCGGGTGCCCGTGCGCCGACAGCGGTTCGAGTCCATGCGCGGCGAGGAGGACTGCGTCATTCAGGATCTGGGCGCTCGGACGGTCCGCGATCACCTCGCCACCGTCGAGGAGCACCGAGCGCGGCAGCAGGTCGGCCACCATCGCGAGGTCATGCGTGGCGACGAGGATCGTCAGGGGGAGGCGGTCCAGGAGCGAGATCAGCTCGCGGCGGGCGAGGGGATCGAG
This sequence comes from uncultured Dehalococcoidaceae bacterium, assembly GCA_964414675.1. Classification (GTDB taxonomy): domain Bacteria; phylum Chloroflexota; class Dehalococcoidia; order UBA2979; family UBA2979; genus W-Chloroflexi-9. The sequence goes on along the minus strand of CAYPYF010000040.1, from coordinate 14,035 downwards.
GTTCGCGCTGGGTTCGTCCAGCGCCAGCAGCGGCGTGCCCATGGAGAGCACAGTCGCAATCGCGACGCGCTTCTTCTGGCCGAGGCTCAGGCGGTGGGGTGGCCGGTCCGCGAATGCCTCCATCCCCACGTCGGCGAGCGCCTCCTCGGTGCGGTGTCGTACCTCGTCCAGGGGGAGCCCCATGTGGAGCGGGCCATAGGCGACGTCCTCGTAGACCGTCGGGGAGAACAACTGGTCGTCCGGGTTCGAGAACAGCAGGCCGATATGCGCCCGGATCGAGCGTGCGGTGGCGTCGGAGAGCGTCTCGCCGAAGACGCGGACCGTGCCCCCCTGGGCTCGGAGGATGCCGTTGAGGTTCAGCAGCAGCGTGGACTTGCCTGCGCCGTTCGGCCCGATCAGCGCGATCTTCTCGCCGGGCTGGACGGTGAGCGACAGTCCCCGAAGGGAGGGCGTCCCGTCCGGGTAGTCGAACCGCAGCGCTTCGAGCTCGAGGGCCGGGACGCCCTCGGGCAGCGCGCCGTCCTGGCCCAGGCCGTGGGGAGGCGTCATCCGAGCCTCGCGAACACCTGCACGCCGACCGCGTAGGCGACGACGGCGGCAGCGACGAGGACCTCGAGGGCCGGGAGTGCGGGCGACTCCAGGAACCGGTGCTCGCCGTGGTAGCCCCGTGCCTGCATGGCTGCGTACACGCGCTCACTCCGGTCCAGGCTCCGCACGAACAACGACCCCACCATGTGTCCTGCGACGCTCGCGCGCCAGCGGATGCTGCGTCCCGCGCGGTACCCGGGGATGGCGGCGCTCCGGGAGTCTCGCGCGCGGAGCATGCGCTGGGCCTCCTCGCCGATGACATAGAAGTACCGATAGGCAAAGAACACCGTCGCGACGAGGATCCCCGGCACGCGGAACCAGCGCAGCGCGCGCAGGATGTCCACGATGCTGGTGGTGGAGACGAGCAACGCCGCCACGCCGACGGCGATCCACGACCGCCCGAGGATCGTCGCGACTGCCTCGGCGCCCTCGCGGGAGGCGTCCCAGCCGACGAGGGGGAGCGTGAAGATCGTCTCACCCTCGCGGGTGAAGAGCAGCGGGACGGCGGCGAGCACGAACGGCAGCGCGAGGAACGTCCGGCGGAGGACGAACCACGGTCCGAGCTTCGACACGAACGCGCCGAGGACGACCGGGAGCGCGAGCAGGACGAGCGTGCCCCAGTCGCCCTCGCGCGTCGCGGTGATCGCGAAGATCGTGAGGACAGCCGCAGGCACCTTCGCGCGTGCGTCCGCCCGATGCAGCGGGCTGTCGCGCTCCGCGTACCGCTCGACGACCGCCGTCAGCGCGGCCACGGGCGCCTCGTCGTCCGGCGCGGGGCGCTAGGCCTCTCCTCCGTCATGCCCGACACCCTCTCCGTCGCGGCGGCGGAGGAGGTGGCCCGCGCCGAGGCCGACGCCGAGCAGCAGCAGGACCCCAACGACCCCCGCGAGCGCCGTCGAGACTTCGCCATCGACCCCGGGAATCGTGTAGTCGGGCAGGATCTCGTAGCCGGGGTCCTTCGCTTCCTCGAGGAACTGCTTGTCCTCTGCCACACGCTCAAGGCCATCGGGATGCCCCGACGCGAGCCAGGCGGACGACACGGCAACCAGCACAGCGATGGCCAGTCCGCCGAGGATCAGGGTGGTGCGGTTCTTCATTTCAGAAAGCCTCTACCGATCAGGAGCGCACGGTCGCCGCCTCGCGCGTGTGCGCCGGCAGCAGATCCGCCCGGGTGGACATGATGAATCCCAGCGCAGCGGCGGTGATGAGCCCCTCGCCGATGCCGATGAGCGCGTGGACGCCCACCATCGCCGGCAGGGCGACATCGAGCGGCGACGTGTCCGAGATCGCGAGCTGGACCGAGGTCAGCGCGGCGGCTGCCTCGACGGTGATCCATGCGGCGACGAATGCCGCCCCCAGGGCGACCGCCCGGTTGGTGCCAGCGACGGCCATCACCCCGCGGTAGATGGCATAACCCAGGAACGCCGTCAGGATGCCCATGTTGAAGATGTTGACGCCCAGCACGGCGATGCCGCCGTCCTGGAAGAGGAACGCCTGCAGCCCCACCACGGCCGCCATGACGATGACCGCCGCCCACGGGCCGAGGAGGATCGCCGCGAGCGCGCCGCCCAGCATGTGGCCGGACGTCCCGCCCGCCACCGGGAAGTTCATCATCTGCGCGGCGAAGATGAAGGCCGCCATCACACCCATCAGCGGCACGGCACGCTCGTTCAGCGTGTTGTTCGCCATGCGGGCAGCAAGCGCGATCACGGCGATGGTGACGGCCCAGCCCGCGATCGAGATCGGCGTTGAGAGGAACCCGTCCGGGATGTGGAGGCCGGGCGCGATGCCCGTAGCCTCGGTCGTCGTCACGGCGATCGACAGCATTTTAGTTCCCTCCCGCAGCAGCGCAGCCGCGACAGATGCCGCGGAGCGCGAGGTGGCGCACCCTCGTGTTGAAGCCGTACGTGCTGGATACCTCGGCCTCAAGGGCGGGCGCGGCGTCCAGGGATACCTCGGAGACATGGCCGCAGCCGTCGCAGATGAGGTGGTGGTGGGCGCCCTCGGCCCACTCGAACCGGACGTCGTCCTGTCCGGCGCGGATCGCGACGACCAGGCCGGCGCCCTCCAGCGCCTCCAGCGCCCGATAGACCGAGGACCGAGCGATCGTCGCGACCTCGGAGTAGTCGCGGTCGATCAGCGCCTGCAGGTCGCCGACGGAGTGATGCCCCGCGTTCGCCTGGAGGGCCCGCGCGACGACGGCGCGCGGCACGGTGCGCCGGAGGCCGCTGCGTCGGATTGCCTCGTCCGGGGTGCGGACTGAGTGGTCGGCATGGTGATGAGGCAACATCGCTCCTGAGACATGTCGCAAGTGCGAATGTTGTACACCGGCCCGAGAGGCCTCGCAACTCCTGAACGCGAAACAGGGGCGAGCCTCGCGGCTCGCCCCTGGGATTGTCGCGCGAGCACGCCGGCTACGCGTCCGGCGTCACCGACGGGGCAGCCTCATCGGACCCGAACAGACCGCCGAAGTCACCGAAGCGCTCGAACCGCTCGAAGCGGCCGAAGCCGCGGCCACCGGGACCACCAGGGCCGATCGGGCCGGGGCGACCCTCGAGCAGCCGATGCTCACCGCTCTCGATACGCTCGATGATGGCGTCAGCCTCCTCCTGGGTGAGCGTGCCGTCCGCCACCTTCTCGTTCACGCGGGCGATCGCCTCCGCCTGGTGCTCGGCCTTGAGCGCCTCCTTCGCGGTCTCGAGGTCCTCGACGGAGATCCCGAGGGCTGTCGCGAGGGCGGCCTGGAGCTCCGCCTGGCGGGCCTCGTGTTCCTCCTCGGTGGCGGGGCGCTCCGCGTCGGCGTAGGACTCGCGGACGGACTCGACCGCTGCCTTGAGTTCCTCAGTGGTCACGCCGAGGGCGGCCGCGAGGTCTTCGCTGATGCGCAGCCCCACAGCGCCGAGTCGCGGGCCACACTCCAGGGCTTGGAGGGCGTCGCCCCCCGCATCGGCCGTGCTGGGGCTGGCGTCGGGCGTCTGCGCTCCCACCAGGCCAGGCACCAGGGCCGCACCGAGCAGGACGGCCGAACCGACGCCGGCCGCGAAACTGGTCTTGTTGATCTGCATCCTCATCCCCTCTCAGGGCTCTCGTGGTGTGTCCTCACTGGAACATCCCAGTGAGGACAACCTACGGAGCCGGGCATAAGCACCCGGTAAATAAGGACCAGATCCCCCGGAGGCTCACGCCTGGACGGGTTGCACCGTCAGGTCGAACAACGACGCGTTGAGATACTCGCCGGGCGTGTTGGAGATCAGGACGTAGTGCCCTTCCTCCAGCGGCCACGTCACGGCCCTTGCCTCGTGCGGCGGGATCGCCTCGATCAGGCCGACCACCTCGATGTCGTCCTCGCTCACCGGCTCCGAGGTGTCACGCCACTCCGCCTCGTCGGCGGTGAGCGCGACCAGCGCGAAGTCGTGCGGCGACTCGGTGTCGTTGATCAACTGGAATCGGACGTGTCCCTCCGGGACCACGTCCGCCCGGGGCTCCATCTCGTCCCCGCGGAACTCGATCTCGAAGTCGGGGATGTCTCGCTCATGTCCGTTCATGACACACCTCCTGTCACCCCTCAGGCAGGTGACAGATCGAACCTACGTCGGCGATAGGCCCGCAGGCCTCGCATCGGACGGACTGGTGTGCCGATTCCGTGACGAGTGAATCAGTTCGCGATGCTCTCGGGTGCCGCTGGCACGCGGACCTCGAACGCGACGCCACCGTCGACGGCGCGCGCGAGGGCGTCCCCGCCGTGGTGGCGCGCGACCGCGCGCACAATCGCCAGCCCCAGGCCGTGGCCGCCGGTCTCCCGGCTGCGCGAGGTGTCCAGGCGTCGGAAGCGCTCGAACAGCGTGTCGACCGTGAGCGCGTCGATGTCCGAAGCGGAGTTCGAGACGCGTAGCACCGCCTCGTCGCCATCGCGACGCACGGCGACCTCCACCCACCCCGCGCCGTCCTCGGGCGGAACGTTGTACGCGATGGCGTTCGAGACCAGGTTCTCGACCATCCGCTCGATGAGGACGGGGTCACCGAGGACCGGGATCGGCTGGAGGTCCGCGCGCAGCTCCAGCGACCGCGACCGCGCCTGCTCGCCGTACTGATCCACGATGCCACGCGCCCGCTCCGCGAGGTCCACGCGCTCCGCGCGTTGCCTCGGCGAGTCCGCCCGTTCAAGCGTCAGCAGCGCCGCGATGAGCGCTTCGGAGCGGCCGATCGCGCGCCGGATCACCGCCGCACTCTCGCGCATGTCCTCGGACGATGCATCGGGATCGTCGAACGTCACGTCGAGTTCGGCGCGCATCACGGCGAGGGGGGTCCGCAACTCGTGCGAGGCGTTCGCGACGAATTCGCGCTGGGCGCGGAACGCGCCGTCCAGCCGGTCGAGCATGGCGTCGAACTGGTCGGCGAGCTCCTTCAGTTCGTCGCGTGGACCCTCCAGGGAGACGCGATGCTGCGAGAGGCCGTCCCCGCTGATCCGGCGGACCGTGCCGGTGATGTCCGCCACCGGCCGCAACATCCGGCCCGCGACCCACCACCCGGCGCCCACGGAGAGCACCGACATCGCGATCAGGCCCAGCGACGACTGGGCGACGAGCGTGTCGAGCGCATCCTCGCGGGCCTGGACGCGCCCCTGCTCGACGAACTCGATGACCGCCTCGAGGCGCGCGTCACCCGGACCCTGCGGCGGCCTTGACACGATCCGGCGCGGCGGTAGGACGCCGAGGTCCTCGAGCGTGTCGCGCGCGTTGCTCGCCTGCGGGCGGTCCGCGACGCGTCCGACGAACGTCGGGTCGACCGCCGGAAAAGCGCGGTCGACGAGGACGTAGACGAGCACGAGCAGCAGCACGCCAGCCCCGAGGAACAGCGCCGCATACCAGAGCGTCAGCCGCAGCCGGATCGTACCCACGTGTTAGCCCACCTCGGGTGTGGACAGCCGGTAACCGGCGCCGACGACGGTCTCTATGACCGCGGGCTCACCGAGGCGCTTGCGAAGCGTCATCACGGTCACGCGGACGACGTTGCTGAACGGGTCCGTGTTCTCGTCCCAGACCCGCTCCATGAGCTCCTCGGCGCTCACGACGCCGCCTTCGGCGCGGCGCAGCTCCTGGAGGACGCCGAACTCCTTCGGCGACAGGTCGATGCGCCGGCCCTCGCGGGTGACCTCGCGTGACGCGGGGTCGACGCGGACGCCGGCGCGCTCGAGCACCGGCGGACGCGCCGGCCCCGAGCGGCGCGCGAGCGCGTGGACGCGGGCGCGGAGCTCCTCGAAGGCGAACGGCTTGGGGAGGTAGTCGTCGGCGCCGAGGTTGAGGCCGGCGACGCGGTCATCGATCTCGGCGGCGGCGGTCAGCATGATCACGCGCGCGTCGATGCCCTCCTCGCGCAGCTGCCGGCAGACATCGTCGCCGTGGAGGCGCGGGAGGTTGCGGTCCAGGATGATCACGTCGTAGTCGTTGACCAGGGCCTTCTCCAGGCCGCTGTCGCCGTCGTACGCCTCGTCCACGGCGCAACCGTCGCGCCGAAGGCCCCGGCTCACGGCCGCGGCGAGGTCTCGTTCGTCCTCCACGATCAGTACGCGCATGGGCGTCGCCCTCCGTCCGCACGGTAGCGAGGAGGGATGTATGGCGGGGATAAGGAGTGGAGCGCGCCCCTGAGCGACCTCTAGAGAAGGGCGACGAGCACCGCCAGCGTCAGCACGAACGAGCGCGTGCTGGACCGCAGCACGATGCGGGTAGACGCCCCGGAGAATCTGCTCATGCGTTCGCGGCCTTCATCGCCGCAACGGTACACCGCCACGGAAACAGTGCGCCGGTGGGCCTCGTTCGGATGCACTCGGCTACCATTTGAGCCTATGGGCGAGGTCGGAGGAGCGCGGATGACCCCGGACGGGTTCCCCACGGTGGGCATCGTCGGCGGCGGTCAGCTGGCCCGCATGATGATCCAGGCGGCGATCCCGCTCGGCATCCACATCCGCCTCCTGGCCGAGCACGCCGACGACAGCGCCGCGCGCGTCTGTCCCGAGGCGGACCTCGGCTCCGCGGACGACCCGGCTGCCCTCCTCGCGTTCGCCCGCACCGTGGACGCGGTCACGCTCGACCACGAGCTCGTCGACCTCGGCGCGCTCGAAGCGATGCTCGCGGAGGGCATCAAGGTGAACCCGAAGCCCTCGACGCTGGTGTATGCCAAGGACAAGCTGCACCAGCGCACCCGGTTCGCGGCGGCCGGACTGCCGGTACCGCCCTTCGCGGACACCCCGGACCTCCCGGCGCTCCTCACGTTCGCGGGCGAGCACGGCTGGCCGGTGGTCGCGAAGGCGCAGCGCGGCGGCTACGACGGCCGCGGCGTGTGGATCCTCCACGACCGCGCCGCGGCCGAAGCACTCTTCGAGGACGCCGGCGCGCGCGCGGTCGCCCTCATGGTGGAGTCGTTCGTGCCGATCCGGAAGGAGCTCGCCGTCCTCGTCGCGCGACGCCCGTCCGGCGACATGGCGATCTACCCGGTGGTGGAGACGGTGCAGCGCGACGGGATCTGCCACGAAGTGATCGCACCGGCCCCCGTCCCTGCCGAGGTCGCCGCCGAGGCGCTCGAAATCGGACGCCGTATCGCCGAGCTGACCGAGGCCACAGGCATCGTCGCGACCGAGCTGTTCTGGACTGCAGATGGTGGCCTGGTGATCAATGAGATCGCGACACGCCCCCATAACTCCGGCCACTTCTCCATCGATGGATGCGTCACGTCGCAGTTCGAGAACCACCTCCGCGCCGTCCTCGACTGGCCGCTCGGCGCGACAGACCTCGTCGCGCCGGTGGTGGTGATGGCGAACCTGCTGGGACAGGACAGCGAGAGCCTCGCGCCTCGGATGCCAGCGACGCTGGAGGATGCCGCGGCGAAGGTGCACCTGTACGGCAAGGGCGTCCGGCCGGGGCGCAAGATCGGCCATATCAACGTGCTGGGCGACGACCTGCCTACGACGCGCGAACGAGCAGCACGCGCAGCCGCGCTGGTGACGGGCGCGCTGACGTCTATCGACACGTCCGGTACACGGAGGAACGCATGAGCGACCGGCCGATCGTCGGCATCATCATGGGAAGCGACTCGGACCTCCCGGTCATGCAGGAGGCCGCGATCGCGCTCGGGGAACTCGGCATCCCGCACGAGGTCCGCGTGGTCTCCGCGCACCGCACACCCGAGGCGATGATCGAGTACGGCAAGACGGCCGTGAGCCGCGGGCTGAAGGTGATCATCGCCGGGGCGGGCGGTGCGGCACACCTGCCGGGGATGGTCGCGTCGGTCACGCCGCTGCCGGTCATCGGCGTGCCGGTCCCGCTCAAGTACCTGGACGGGCTGGACTCACTGCTGTCGATCGTACAGATGCCGGCCGGCATTCCGGTCGCGGCCGTCGCAGTCGGCAACGCCCGCAATGCGGGGCTGCTGGCCGCCCGCATCCTGGGCGCGTACGACGAGGATATCCGCGCCGGGATCGTGGAAGCGCAGGATGCCCTCCGCGAAATGGTCGCGGAGAAGGACGCCCGCGTGCGCGAGCAGTACCCGGACCGGGCCGAATAGCACCGAAGGAGTCACACCATGGCTGAGGATGTCTCGGGCACGATGAAGTTCTGTGTGATCATCGTCCCCGCCGGGGACGGCGACCGTCTGCTGAACCGCATGGCCGAACACGGCTATCCCGCCACGCGCGTGGGATCCTCCGGTGGCTTCCTGAAGCGGGGCAGCGTCACGGTCTTCTCCGCGCTCTCCTCAGAACGGGTCGCCGAGCTGGTGGCGCTCCTCCACCAGGAGTTCCCGGAAGTGACGGAGCGGATGCCCGCCGCCAGCCTGCCGTTCATGGACGACCTGGACATGGCCTCGTCCGCGATGATCGACGTCCGCGTCGGCGGTGCGGTCCTCTTCGTGCTTCCGCTGGACCGCATGGAGCGCGTCTAGCTCGACGGCCGCTCGCTTGCTCGCTCTGAGGGTTACCCGAGCGCCTCGCGCCGTCGGGCGGACTCGCGGAGCCGCGCGAGGCGGGCGCGCCGGCCCTCCATCCCCGCGAGCACGGTCATCGCCTTGCGCGTGTCCGAGGCGATGCGCGCAGGCTCCGCATAACGGATGCGGAACTTGCTCAGCCAGTAGAGCATCAGGCGCATGTCGGTCTGGCTGACCCGGTCTCCCAGGGTGACGCCCTCCTCGGCCTGGTAGAAGACCTTGAGCTCGTCAAACGTCTTGCCATAGACCCGCTCGTACGCGACGACGTCCGGCGGCGCCAGTCCGGCCCCGGCCAGCCGGCCGGTCTTGTTCAGCTCCTGCTCCGCAGAGAGCAACAGGAGTTCCTCGATCACCACGCCGTACTGGAAGTTGAGGTGCGCCCGGTACTTGGCCGGCCCGATCGCCGCCTCGAACTCGTCCTCGGTCTCGTTGCGGGGTGCGACGCCCTCGACGACCAGCCGCTCCGCCTCCTCGGGGGAGACGAGGTCCGTCGAGGCGCTGAGGATGCGCTGGGCGAGCAGCAGCCAGTCGAACGCCTCCCCGGCGATGAGGTAGTGGAGGCGGACGCCGTCGACCTCCTCATCGGGCGCGACCCAGCGCGCGATGACCTCGAGCAGCGTGGGGTACCACTCGGCGCCCTCAGCGACGGCGCGGCGGAACGCCTCGACGCCCTGTTGCGGCGTGAGCGGCCCCTCTTCCGGGATCGGAATGTCGGAGAGGCGGGCGATGCCCTCGGCTGGGGTCGTGGAAGTCATACACGGATATGTTACGACGGGTTGGCACCGTGGACGCAGCCGTCCGCCATTGTCGACCTGGCGGACTGCTCAGTAGGCAGAGATGCTCGGATCGAGCAGCAGGTGGCAGTCCGTCAACTGCTCGCCGTCCCCCTCGCAGAGAACACCGCTGGTGTACTCGGTGACCGTGGAGCCGTCCCGGCGGACGACGAGCGGCCGTTCCGCCCGTGCGAGGTTCTGGCCCACGCGTTCCTCGACCGCTTCCATCCGCGCGACGAGCGCCTCGATCCCGCCGGGTTGCTGCTCGATGGTCGCCATCCAGAGCAGGAGCATCGCCACAAAGGCCATCCATCGGCGTCGGGCGGCGGTATCCATCACGTCCTCAGGGACTCCCGGCGGGTGACCTCAGCGGCTCGCCGGGCAGCGGTGCCGTGACGCCCTCGGAGCGCAGCGGCACCTTCAACCGCAGGATGTCCGGGAACGTGAGGACCACCAGGCCGACGATGGCGAGTGCGATCGCGGCGGTGATGTGGAGCGCGGTCTGCACGCCAAAGTGCTCCGCGAGGATCCCCGCCACCACCGCGCCCAGCGGCACGGTCCCCCGGTTCAGGAGGTAGATGCTCATGACCCGGCCGCGGATGAACGCCGGTGTGCTCACCTGGAGCAGGGTCTGATCCTGCGTGGTGTAGGTGACGCTGAACAGGCCGACGATGACGCCCAGGGTGCAGCTCACCCAGAGCCAGTGGGACGAGGCGAAGGCGAACACGGCACAGCTGAAGGCGGACGCTCCGAGGACCACCGGCAGCCCATATGCGTACGACCGTCGCATCGAGGCGACCACGAGCGCTCCAGCCAGCGCGCCGAGTCCGATGCTGGTCAGGAGCAGCCCCTGCGTCTGCGAGTCGCCATGGAGCACGTCGATCGCGAGTACCGGCATCATGGCGGTGTAGGACATCGCGAAGGTCAGCGGCCCCAGGGCCAGCAGCAGCTGGGTACGCGTGCTGGGCTGCGTCGAGACGTACCGCAGCCCCTCGCCGATGCTCTTGAAGAAGGGCTGGCGGACGCGGCCGCTGTTCCCGCCGGTGTGCACCTCGGGCACCCGCATCTGGAACGTCCAGATCGTCGCGAACGCGTACATCACTGCCTGGAGGTAGTACGACCCGGCGATGCTCACGAACGCGATGAACGCACCGGCGACGGCCGGCCCGATCGCCCGCGAGCCGTTGAGTGCCGCCGAGTTCAACGCGAGGGCGTTCAGCAGCTTGTCGTTCCCGACGATGTCGCTGATGAGGGTCTGGCGCGCCGGCTGCTGGAAGGCCTGCACCGTCCCGGCAAGGAACGCGCTGAGGTAGACGTGCCAGACCTCGACATGCCCGGTGATCACCAGCGTTGCGAGGATGACGTTCAACGCCGCGTTCGTGATCTGCGCGACGAGCAGCTGCACCTTCCGCCCGGACCGGTCCGCGAGGGCGCCTGCGACGACGCCGAAGAGGAGCAGCGGCAGCCCGCGCATCGCGGTGACGAGTCCCGTGTCGAGTGCGGACCCGGTCATCGTGTAGATCAGGTACCCGCGGGTGACCTGGTCCATCCACTGGCCCATGCTCGTGCTGATCTGCCCGAACCAGAGCAACCGGAAGTCCCGGATGAACAGGGACTCGAACGTTCGCAGACGCGTCACCGAACGCCTCGATCAAGAGCGCCCTCGTCGGGGGCCTCAATCGAGGCCGCACGCCGGGCTAATCCAAAATCTACGACTACTGACCTTTACGTGCACGTCAGTAGAACGGAGTGCCTGTCACGCGGTCAGGCCTGGAGGGACTGGAGTCTCAGATCCGTCGGATGAGGGTGTCCTCGATACGTCCGAGGATGGCGTCCACGGTCTCCTCGGCGGTGAGGCTGGACGTGTCCAGCCAGAGGCCGGTACCGGCGAGTTCGCGGCGGAAGTCCGCATCGAGGAACTCCCAGGTGCGGCCGGTCTTACCTCCGCGCCCGGCGTCGCGCTCCGCGACGACCTCGGTCGAAGGCGCGAGGGCGACGAAGCGCAGCAGGCCGCCGGCGAGGTAGTTCTGATACGCCTCGAGGTGCGACTGGGTAACGACGACGAAGTCGAGCACCGGCGTGAACCCCGCCTCGGCGTACGACCGTGCGAGGAGGCACTGGTTCCGGATCGTGAGCTCATACTGGCGCTCGGACTCGCCCTCGAGTTGCGGGGCGGGCATCGCGCGGCCGGACTCGATCTGCTGCCACAGTCGTTCGCCCTCGATGTGGGCGGAGCGGTCGAGGCGACTGGCGAGGGCACGGGCGACGGTGGTCTTGCCGGAGCCGGGGATGCCGGAGATCAGCCAGATCTCCGGGGGGCGGAAATTCACCCGCGCTTGCCCTTCCGCTTGTCGGCCTTCTGCAACGCCCGCTCGTAGCGGCGACGCTCGGCGCGCGAGGCGTTCTCGTCCGGCTCCGGGATCGCGACGCCCGCAGTGATGGGCGTAGCGGCAGTGCGACCGCCCTCGTCCCCGGGTTCACCCGGGCCGGAGGTGGTGATCTGCCTCGGCGCCTGCTCCTGCTGGGCCGCCTGCGCAGCCTGGGTGGTCAGGCGGGTACGGAAGATCTGGCGCGTCACGATCTGGCGGATGCGCTCGCGGAACTGCGTCCACATGTCGTGGGCTTCGTGCTTGTAGACCACGAGCGGGTCCTGCTGCGCCAGCGCCCGCAGGCCGATGCCCTGGCGAAGCTCCTCGGCAGCGGTCAGGTGCTCCACCCACATCATGTCGATCGCACGGAGGAGCAACAGCCGTTCGAGGAGACGGACGGAGTCCTCGCCGAATTCTTCCTCGATCTGCTCGTAGCGGTCCTCGATGAGGTCCTTCGCAGCCTCGATCGCGTCGTCCGCGTGAAGGCCGTCCCCGAGGGCGTCTGCCGGGATGTCCGGCAGCATCTGCTCCAGGGCGGCACGGAACGCGCCCGGGTCGGAGGCGTCACCGAAGTGCGAGTCGCCCAGCGCCTCCACCTCGGTGTCGAACATGTCGAGGATGGTGTCCTTCATGGACTCGCCGCGGAGCACCTTGTCGCGCTCGTTATAGACCACGGTGCGCTGCTGGTTGATGACGTCGTCGTACTCGACCAGCCGCTTGCGGATGTCGAAGTTGTGGCCCTCGACGCGTTGCTGGGCCTGCTCGATGGCGCGCGTCACCATCTTCGACTCCAGCGCCTCGGAGTCGTCCATGCCGAGCTTCTGCATCATGCCCGGGAGCCAGTCCGGGGCGAACCGCTTCATCAGGTCGTCCTCGAACGACACGAAGAAGCGGGTGGAACCGGGGTCGCCCTGGCGTCCGGAGCGGCCGCGGAGCTGGTTGTCGATGCGCCGGGACTCGTGGCGCTCGGTACCAATGACGTGGAGGCCGCCGGCCTCGGCGACGCCGGGGCCGAGCTTGATGTCCGTGCCGCGGCCGGCCATGTTCGTGGCGATGGTCACCGCGCCTGGCTGGCCGGCACGCGAGATGATCGAGGCCTCGCGCTGGTGCTGCTTCGCGTTCAGCACCTCGTGGTCGATGCCGGCCTTCTTCAGTTCGGCCGCCAGCATCTCGGACGTCTCGATGGCGACCGTGCCGACGAGGACGGGACGACCGACCGCGTTCTTCTCCGCGATGTCCTTGAGGACCGCGCTCCACTTGCCTCGCTGGGAGCGGTAGACGAGGTCCGAGAAGTCCTCACGTGCGATCTCGCGGTGGGTCGGCATCACGACGACTTCGAGTTCGTAGATCTCGGAGAGCTCTTCGGCCTCGGTCGCCGCGGTACCGGTCATGCCGGCGAGCTTGTCGTACAGGCGGAAGTAGTTCTGGAGGGTGATCGTGGCGTAGGTCACGGACTCGCGCTGGATCTGGACGCCTTCCTTGGCCTCCACGGCCTGGTGCAGGCCGTCGGACCAGCGGCGCCCCTCCATCAGGCGACCGGTGAAGTCGTCCACGATGATGATCTCGCCGTCCTTCACCACGTAGTCACGGTCGCGGTGAAAGAGCGCCTGCGCCTTCAGCGCCGCCTCCATGTAGCGGGTGAGGCGGAAGTTCTCCAGCGAGTAGATGTTCTCAACGCCGAGCGCCCGCTCGAGGTGCTCGACCCCGGCCTCGGTCAGGGCGACCGCGCGATGGCGCAGGTCGACGGTGTAGTGCCGGTCCTCGTGCAGTTGCGGCACGATCCGGGCGAACCGCGGGTAGACCGACGTGTCGTCCTGCGACGCGCCACTGATGATCAGCGGCGTCCGCGCCTCGTCGATGAGGACCGAGTCGGCCTCGTCGACGATCGCAAACGCGCGCCCTCGCTGGGAGCGTCCCTGCATCGTCGTCGCAAGGTTGTCGCGCAGGTAGTCGAAGCCGAACTCGTTGTTCGTGCCGTAGGTGACGTCTGCGATGTACGCCTCGCGACGCGCGACCGGGACGAGGTGCTCGAACGACCCTTCGTCGGAGACGACCTCCGCGGAGTAGCGGTAGGCCGCGCCGCCGTTCTGGATGACGCCGACCGTGAGGCCGAGCGCGTCCAGCGCGGGCGCATACCACTGCGCGTCACGACGGGCGAGGTAGTCGTTCACAGTGACGGCGTGGATGCCCTCGCCCGCGAGCGCGTTGAGGTACATCGCGATGGTCGCGACCAGCGTCTTGCCTTCACCGGTACGCATCTCCGCGATCTGTCCGCGATGGAGCGTGATCGCGCCCATGATCTGCACGTCGTAGGCGCGCTCGACGCCGCCG
>CAYPYF010000039.1:14646-24219 GCA_964414675.1 uncultured Dehalococcoidaceae bacterium | reverse complement strand
ACGCCGCGATCGAGCGCCGCGAGTCCTCCTCGGAGGACCGCTACGACCTCCAGGGCGCCGGCGACCAGGGCATGATGATCGGCTTCGCCTGCAACGAGACCGACGAGTACATGCCCCTCACGATCGCGCTGTCGCACCAGCTCACACGTCGCCTCGCGCACCTCCGCAAGACGCTGGAACTCCCGTACCTCCGCCCGGACGGCAAGTCCCAGGTCACCGTGGAGTATGCCTATGGCGTCCCGCGCCGCATCGACGCCGTCGTCATCTCGACGCAGCACGATGCGAACGTCAGCGAGCGCGACATCCGCGAGTCGATCATCGAGAACATCATCCGCCCGGTCTGCCCGCCCGACCTGATCGACGCCCAGACGCGCTTCTTCGTGAACCCGACGGGCCGCTTCGTCATCGGCGGCCCCATGGGCGACGCCGGCCTCACCGGGCGCAAGATCATCGTGGACACCTACGGTGGCGTCGCCCGGCACGGCGGTGGCGCCTTCTCCGGCAAGGACCCGAGCAAGGTGGACCGCTCCGCCGCGTACGCCGCACGCCACGTCGCGAAGAACGTCGTCGCGGCCGGCCTCGCGGACCGCTTCGAGGTCCAGGTGTCGTACGCCATCGGCGTCGCGCGCCCGACCTCGATCGCGTTCGAGACGTTCGGCACCGCGAAGATCGACGAAGACAAGATCGGCCGCCTCATCGAGCAGCACTTCGACCTGCGTCCGGCGGCGATCATCGACCGCTTCGACCTCCTCCGGCCCATCTACCGACAGACCGCCGCCTATGGACACTTCGGACGGCCGGATATCGACCTCCCGTGGGAGCGTTTGGACGCCGTGGATGCCCTCAGGGCGGATGCCGGGCTCTAGCGCATACAGGAGCGTCTTAACGACGCCAGAACCGTCACGGGTTTGGCATTGGACGGCGCTCACTTCCCGCGTACGATCCCTCCCATGCGAGCAATTGTCCTCGTGGGCGGCGAGGGGACTCGCCTTCGACCGCTCACCTGGCGGACACCGAAGGCCCTGGTTCCTGTCCTCGGCCGTCCCCTACTCGAGCATTTGCTCCTGAACCTGCGCCAGCACGGCGTCGATTCCGTCACCCTCGCGATGACACGACGCAGCGAGGCCATCCGCGACGCCTTCGGTGACGGCTCGGCCCTCGGCCTGTCGCTCGACTACGCCTACGAGGAGGTCCCCCTCGGCTCCGGGGGCGCGATCGGCTCCATCGCCTCGACATGGCGCACCGCCGAGGACGCCCCGTGGGACGAGACCTTCGTCGTCGTCAACGGTGACGTCATCACCGACCTCGACGTCAGCGAGATGCTGGAGAACCACCGGGCGAAGGGCGCCGTCCTCTCGCTCTCACTCCACGAGGTGGAGGACCCCTCGCCGTTCGGCGTCGTGGACATCGATGACGGCGGGCGTATCCACCGCTTCGTCGAGAAGCCGGCGATCGAGGACGCCCCGTCGCGCCTCATCAACGCCGGCACCTGGATCTTCGAACCACGCCTGATCGGCATGCTCGATCCGGTCACCTTCCACCGCGTGGAAGACAGCCTGTTCCCCACGCTCTGCGGGGCCGGCGAACCCGTCTACGGCTTCCACCGCCAGGCCTACTGGGCGGACGTCGGGAACCCGGACGCCCTGCTCCGCGTCAACCTCGATATGGCAGCCGGGCGAGTCACCTCGCCCGCCGCTTCACCCACCGCACCCGGCGTCTACCTCGACGAAACAGCGACCGTCGAGGCTGGCGCTGAACTCGATCCGCCGATCGTCGTCGGGCCGGGGTGCATCGTGCGTGCCGGCGCGACCGTCGCGCGGAGCCTGCTGTGGGACGGCGTCACCGTGGAAGCCGAGGCAGTCATCACCGATTCCATCCTCGCGACCGGCGTCACCGTCGGCCGCGGCGCACAGGTCGACCACTCCGTGGTCGCACATCAAGCCACGATTCAACCGCTGACCTCGCTCCGCGGCGAGCGCATCGATCCGGACGGGCATCCTGCGACCACGCAGTCTGCTGCCGGCACAGGGACGTCATGACCAACAAACCGAGCAACCGCCCCATCAAGTTCGGCACGGACGGCTGGCGCGCCGTCATCGCGGAGGACTACACCTTCAACAACGTCCGCGCCGTCGCCCAGGCCACCGCAGACTGGCTGAAGCGCGACAAGCAGTCATCGAAGGGCGTCGCAATCGGCTTCGACACCCGCTTCCTCTCCGGCACGTTCGCCGGCCTGGTCGCGGAGGTCATGGCCGGCAACGGCATCCAGACCGCCCTCACCAGCTCCTTCTGCCCCACCCCCGCGCTCTCCTGGGCCGTCCGGGACCGGCAGGCCGGCGGCGGCGTCATGATCACCGCCTCCCACAACCCGGCGCGCTGGAACGGTTTCAAGGTGAAGCCGCACTACGGCGGATCAGCGCCTGAGGAGATCACGCGAGAGATCGAGAACAGCATCCCCGGCGTGCAGGCCGCGGACCGCATCCAGTCGATTCCCCTCGGCGAGGGCGAAGCACAGGGCCTCATCGAACGCATCGATGTCCGCGCGCCCTACCTCAAGACCCTCGGTGGATTCGTGGACCTCCCGAAGGTCCAGGAGGCCGGCTGGCACGTCCTGATCGATCCGATGTTCGGCTCCGCGCAGGGCTGGCTCTCCCGTCTCGTGCAGGGCGGCTCGACGTCCGTCCGCGAGATCCACGCCGAACGGAACCCCTCGTTCCCCGGCCTCCGCGCCCCTGAGCCCATCACCGCCAACCTCAAGGACGCGATCGACCTCATCCAGGAGGGCGGCTTCGACGTCGGCCTCGCGATGGATGGCGATGCTGACCGCTTCGGCCTCATCGACGAGAACGGTCGCTTCATTACCCAGCTCCAGACGTTCGCCCTCCTCGTCTACTACTTCCTCGAGATCCGCGGCGAGCGAGGCCCCATCGTCCGCTCCGTCACGATGACCCGCATGGTCGACCGCCTGGGCGAGATGTACGACTGCCCCGTCCACGAGACGCGCGTCGGCTTCAAGTATCTGGGCGCCAAGATGATGGAGACCAACGCCCTCGTCGCCGGCGAGGAGTCAGGCGGCACCGCCTTCCGCGGGCACATCCCGGAGCGAGACGGCCTCCTTGCGGGGCTGTTCATCCTGGACTTCATGACCCGCACCGGGAAACGCCCGTCCGAGTTGCTCGCCGAGCTCTACGAGAAGGTCGGACCGCACGAGTATGACCGCGTCGACGTCACGATCCGGCCAGACGAGCGCGCCGAGATCGAGGGCAAGGTGCAGGCCGCCCAGCCCGACACCATCGCCGGCTTCAAGGTCGTCGGCCGCGACGAACTGGACGGGTACCGCTTCGAACTCGAGGGCGGCTGGTGGCTCCTCCTCCGGTTCTCCGGCACGGAGCCCCTGCTCCGCGTCTACGCTGAGATGCCCACCGCTGAACACGTCCAGGACGCCCTCGTCCAGGGCCAGGAACTCGCGGGGATCAGCCTGTGACCACCTTCGATGACCCCATCCTCAAGCTCGAGAGCGCCGAGATCCGTCAGCGCGTCGACCCCTCCGGCTTCCACCAGCTCCTGGAGCGCCTCCCACAGCAGTCCCGCGACGCCTGGGCGATGGGCCTCGCCGCTGACCTCGGCGAGACGCCGCATAACCCCGCACGCGTGCTCCTCGCGGGCGTCGGCGGCTCCGCCATCGGCGCGGACGTCGCCGCGACGCTGGCCACGGACCTCGGCTCCACGCCGGTGCAGGTCATCCGCAACTACCACCTGCCACCCCTCACCCCGGACACCCTCGTGGTGCTGTGCTCCTTCTCCGGCGACACCGAGGAGACGCTGAGCGCCTTCGACGAGGTCGTCGCGGCCGGCGCCCGAGGCATCGCGATCACCACCGGCGGCGCGCTCCGGGAACGTGCGCGCGCCGCGAAGATGCCGGTGCTCACCTACGAGTGGCCCGGCCCGCCGCGTACCGGCCTCGGCTACAGCGTCTTCAACCTCCTCGCGATCCTCCAACGGCTGGAGGTCATCGAGATCAGCGACGAGGAGATCGAGGGTGGCTTCGCGGCACTCGACCGCGCCACCGCCGCCTACGGCATCGACAGCGACGCGAACCGCGCGAAGATGATCGCCGCCTGGCTGCACGGCGGCGTCCCCGCGATCATCGGCGCGGACATGCTGGAGGTCGCCGCGCGCCGCTGGGCTGGCGAGATGAGCGAGAACGCGAAGCAGGTCGCCGCTGCCTACGGCATCCCGGAGTTCAACCACAACCAGCTGGAGGCCGCCGCCCGCGCCGGCGCCGAGGTCGGCCCGCTGCGCTTCGTCCTCCTCGACGCGCCCGTCGTCACCCCGCGCAACCGCCTCCGCGTCACCCAGACCGCGGAGATGATGCTCGCGGCGGGCCGTCACGTGCAGATCGCGAACGCCGGTGGTGAGACCGCCATCGAGGCGATCCTCGCGGCGTGCGCGCTCGGCTCGTGGACCTCGTACTACCTCGGCCTTCTCCGCGACCACGACCCGGCCCCACTCACGGTCATGGACCGCCTGAAGCGTGTCCTCGCCCAGGAACGCTAGGTTCCGAGGGCGATGCACGCCGCGCTGCCGGAGTACGTCGACGCCAACCGCGACGCCACGCAGCGGCTGCTCACGTTCGTCGAGTCGCTGACCGACCAGGATCTCGCCCGCCCGCTCGAGGACGGCTGGACGGTCGGGGCGGCGCTCGCGCACCTCGCCTACTGGGACCGCCGCTACGCCGAGCTCCTCGCGCACAACCAGCGCGGCGAGTGGGCTCCCGACGAGCACGACATGGTCACGGATGTGCAGAACGACGCCCTCCTGCCGGAGTGGCGGCTCCTCCCGACCGGCGCTGTCCGTACCCTGCTCGCTACCTCCGCGGAACGTATCGACGCGACGGTGGCCGGACTCGCCGAGGATGTCGTCGCGCGGATCCTCGAACGCGACGAACTCCACCTCCTGCGCCGGAGCCGCCACCGCTTCGAGCACATTGCGCAGATCGAGTCGGCACTCGGCCGCGGCTAACTCGATCCGGGCGAATCTGCCGTTAGCCTTCGCATCGGGTTTCCCTTAGCCTGCACATCACGCACAATCCCCCGGGCGCGGACGCCCCGTGCTGTTGTCCACACGCCTCCAACGGAACCGGATCCTCGTGGCGAAGCAGGTCCAGCGCTGCTCCCCTGACCTCCCCGTCCTCGTCTGTCGAGGCTCGGACTGTCGTGGCGACTCGCAGGAACGCCTCTGCGCGGCGCTCTGCGCGGCCGGCGTCGAGGTCGTCATCACGGGCTGCCTCGGCGTCTGCAAAGGCCCCGTCGCGATGTGTCCCATCGGCGACCGCTGGGAGGTCGTCTCGAAGGTCAGAGGCAAGGACGACCGCAAGCGCCTCGTGGAGGCAGTGACGCGGCAACGCCAGAAGGCCGTGAAGAAGCGCGCCGTCACCGGCCCGCGCCGCAAGAAGGCCGTCGAGAAGGGCACCGGAAAACTCGCCCGTCGCCTCCGCCGCCCCGTCGCCACCCGCTAGGCTGCGCACGAACGAGGCGCACAGCGGGAGGCTACATGCCACGGGTCACCGACCATCATCTTCGCGTGCGGTCGACCGATATGGACGCCGACGGCATCGTGAACAATGCCCGCTACTTCGAGTTTTTCGAGCAGGCGCGACTGGAGCACCTCGCGGCGCTCGAAGTCATCAAGCGGCCGCGTCCCGCCGGTGAACCGGCCCGCTCGTTCACGCTCGCCGAGACCACGTGCCGCTATCGCTCTCCGCTCCGACACCGCGATGAGGTCGTCGTGCGCGCATGGACCTTGGAGGTGCGCGATCGCTCCTTCATCCTCGCGTACGACATCCTTCGCGACGACGGGACAGCCGTAGCGGAGGGGTCATCAGCCCAGGTCTGGCTGGGCGAGGACGGCAGGCCCGCGCAGCTTCCTCCCACCGTCCGAGCGACGCTTCAGGCATCGCTCACGTAGCGTCGCGCGTTCGCCACCGCCAGCCACACGAAACACCCCGCCTCGCGGCGGGGTGTCGTCGTATCGAACCGAGTGGACGGAGCGCTGGCTAGCGCTTCGTGAACTGCGGCGCCTTGCGGGCGCGCTTCAGGCCCGGCTTCTTGCGCTCCTTCACGCGCGGGTCGCGCGTCAGGAGGCCGTGCGCACGCAGCGGGCGCCGGTTGTTCTCGTCGGCCGCGAGGAGCGCACGGGCGATGCCGTGGCGCATCGCGCCGGCCCAGCCGGTAAGGCCGCCACCGACGACCTTCGCCTGGATGTTGAAGCGGCCGTCCGTCTCCGTGATCACCAGCGGCCGGAGCAGGTCCATCCGCTGCGACTCGCGGGTGATGACCTGCTCGAGCGGCTTGCCGTTCACGATCACGGCGCCGGTGCCCGGGTACAGACGCACCCGCGCGACGGCTGCCTTGCGGCGGCCCAGGCCAAAGTAATAGTGCTGGTCAGTGGTCATCGGTTACTCCCGATTCTCGGAGTCGTCGGCGTCATAGCGGGCCTGGATCGCGTCGACCAGGTCCGGCTTGTTCCACGTGGAGTCGATCTCGATGCCCAGGCGTTCCGCCTCGGCGTCCAGTTCCTCGCGCTTGTACTTGCTCAGCGCACCCTCGAGGCGCTCCGAGGTCGGCGCGAGCGCAGCAGCCGGAGCGGCGGCAGCGGCTTCGGCCTGCGGGGCGGCCTTCGGAGTAGCCTCCACCTTCGGGGCCTCGGCGCGCTTCTTCGCGCGGGCGCCGGAACCGGCGGCCAGCTGCGCGGCGTGCGGGTGCTCCGGACCGGCGTAGACCTTCAGCATGCGCAGCATCGCGCGGCCGCGGACACCGGAGGGCAGCATGCCCTTGACGGCCTTCTCGATCACGCGCGTCGGGTCCTTCGCCATCTGCTCGTCGAACGAGCGCTCGCGGAGGCCGCCCGGGTAGCCCGTGTGGCGGTAGTAGATCTTCTGATCGCGCTTCTTGCCCGTCAGGTCCACTTCCTTGGCGTTCACGACGACCACGAAGTCGCCCATCGCCATGTGCGGCTCGAACGTCGCCTTGTGCTTGCCCTGCAGCAGCCGGGCAGCCTCACCGGCGATCCGGCCCAGAGGGCGCCCCGCGGCGTCCATCACGTGCCAGCGGCGGTCCATGTCGCCGGCCTTCAGGCGGTAGGTGCTCTTCGTCGTCATCTCAGTCCCCATTCGAGGCCAGGTTCGCTCCAAGGAGCGACGAGCCGCGACATACCCGATCACAGATTCAAACCGTCTCAAACGCAACGGTCCCGGCGGGATACCCCACCGACACCAGGGTCAGTCCCTGCGGCGGCGCGGCCGGCCCGGCTGTCCCGGGCTTCCCGTCCACCAGTCCGGCGAACTCGTGCGGTGCGAGGCGTCCGCCCCCCACGCGCTCCAGCGCGCCCACCGTCATCCGTACCTGGTGCGGCAGGAAGCCCGTGGCCTCCAGCGTCACCTGCACGGTGTGCGGCCCGCATCGCTCGACGCGCGCGTCGAGCATCGTCCGCACGGTGGGATAGCCCTCAGGTACGGCGCCCGCGAAGGCGGCCCAGTCCTGCTCGACTCCCACCGGCAGCAGCGCCAGCGCCGCTGCCATCGCCGGCACGTCCACCGGACGTCCCAGCTGCCACGCCCGGGTCCGCCGCAGCGGCCTCCGGACCACCGCGCCGAGGCCATCCTCGAGGCGGTACTGGTAGACCCTCGACGAGGCATGACGCCTCGGGTCGAAGTCCACCGCGACCTCTGCCGCCGTCCGCACCACCACATCCTCCGGGAGGAAGTGGTTGAGCGCATCGCGGAAGGTGGCTGCGCTGTGCGCCGAGCCCGTGCTCAGCGAAGCCACCTGCCCCGATGCATGGACGCCGGCATCCGTCCGTCCGGCAAACGCGATCCGCTCGCGCTCACCGGTGAACTCCTCCAGGGCGCCTTCCAGCACTCCCTGGACCGTCCGTTCCCCGGGCTGCACCTGGCTGCCCGCGAAGTCCGTCCCGTCGTACTCGAGGAGCAGCGCGATCCCGCGCCGCCCCTCGGTCTGACTCATCCTTAGACGAGCTCGATCCGCGCGATGCGGGCGGCGTCGCCCTTTCGCTGGCCGAGCTTCACCACGCGCGTGTACCCACCCGGGCGGTCGGCATACTTCGGCGCGACCTCGTCGAACAGCTTCTGCACCACGTCGCGGTCGTCGATGTACGCCAGGGCCTGACGGCGGGCGTGGATCGTCCCCCGCTTGCCCAGCGTGACCATCTTCTCCACCAGGCGACGGGCCTCTTTCGCCCGCGCCTCGGTGGTCTGCACACCGCCCCGGTCGATCACGGCGGACGTGATCGTGCGGAACATCTGGTGCCGCTGCGACGTCGGCATGTCGAACTTGCGACCGGCCTTACCGTGACGCATCGTTCACCCCTTCACCACTGGCCTTCAGCGCCTCCATCAGCGCCGCGCCCAGCGCGCCCACCTCGGGGTCGCTGCCGGTGTCGGCAGCGTCGTCCGGGGCGTCGTCAGCGGAGTCATCGCTCACGTTGAACTCGCGGCGACCGTCAGAACGCGGCGTCGGGAAGCCGTGCTGCTCCAGCTTGTCGCGGAGCTCCACGTAGGACTTCTCGCCGAAGTTCCGGAGCGCCAGCAGCTCGTCCTCGGACTTCTCCAGGACGGCGCCCACGGTCATCAGTCCGGAGCGCTTCAGGCAGTTGTAGGCGCGCACGGACAGGTCCAGCTGCTCGATGGGCATGTCGTAGCCCTCGAACGGCGCCGGCTCGTCGTGCGTCTGCACCGTCTCCAGGCTCTGGGCGCTACGGCCCAGGAGCTGGAACGGCGCGAACTGCTCGCGGATCAACTCCGCGGCCAGCGCCACGGCCGCCTGGCCGTCCAGGGTCCCGTCCGTCCAGACCTCCAGGTCCAGGCGGTCGAAGTTCGTGTCCTGACCCACGCGCGTGTTGCTGATCTTCGCGTTCACACGACGCACCGGGCTGAACAGCGCGTCCACCGGGATCACGCCGATGGGCAGGCCCTCGGCGTGGGTCGCCGGCAGGTAGCCACGGCCCGTCTCCACGTTGAGGTCCACCACCAGCGCGGCGTCCTTGGTGTCCAGGGTCGCCAGGTGCTGGTCCGGGTTCACGATCTCGTAGTCAGCCGTGGCCTGGATCTGGCCCGCGGTGACCACGCCCTCACCACTCACCTCCAGGAAGAGGCGGGCAGGACGGTCGGCGTACGCACGGAGGCGCACTTCCTTCAGGTTCAGGAGGAACTCGGTCACGTCCTCCTTCATCCCGGACACGGTGGAGAACTCGTGCTCCACGCCCTCGATGCGGACGGACGTGATCGCCGCGCCCGGAAGCGATGACAACAGCACGCGACGAAGCGCATTACCCAGCGTCGTCCCGTAACCGCGCTCAAGCGGCTCGGCGACGAGGTGGATGTAGTCCTCCTCCTCGGATTCGATGTGGATCGTAGGCTGCAACAGGTCGGCCAAACGGCACCTCTCTCGTCTCCTGCCGCCGGTCATCGGCGGCGACGAGTGCTCTGGTCCGCGCGATTAGCGCGAGTAGTACTCAATCACGGCGTTGGGAGTGAAATGCGGCTCCCAGTCGCCC
>CAYPYF010000039.1:9186-14636 GCA_964414675.1 uncultured Dehalococcoidaceae bacterium | reverse complement strand
GACGGCTGCAACAGGTCGGCCAAACGGCACCTCTCTCGTCTCCTGCCCGCCGGCGTCCCCCGATTGCTCAGGGACGGCGGACGACGAGTGCTCGAACCCGCGCGTTAGCGCGAGTAGTACTCAATGACGGCGTTGGGATTGAAATGAGGCTCCCAATCGCCCGGTCCAGGCTCACCCAGCATCCGGCCCGTCATCTGGTCACGGTTGACTTCGAGCCAACCGGGGACGTCCCGGGCCTGGATGTCTTCCTTCACGATCGCGTAGAAGTTGGACTTCTTGCCGCGGTCCGTGAAGCCGATCTCCTGCCCCGGGCGCACGCGCGCGCTGGGGATGGAGAGCTTCTTGCCGTCCACGGAGATCAGGCCGTGCGAGACCAGCTGGCGCGCCTGCGCCCGCGTCCCACCAAAGCCCATCCGGAAGACGATGTTGTCCAGGCGTTCCTCGAGGAACTGCATCAGGTTGTTGCCGGCCACGCCCCCGCGACGGTGCGCGCGGTCGTAGACGCGGCGGAACTGAGACTCCATCAGCCCGTATGCGAACCGGACCTTCTGCTTCTCAATCAGCTGCTGGCCGCGGTCAGAGATCTTCCGGCGACGCGTCGGACGCGGACCGGGCGGGTTCTGCCGGCGGGCCAGGGCGCACTTCGCCTTACCGCACAGGGAGACCCCGTAACGGCGACACTTGCGGCACTTAGGCCCCGTGTATCGAGCCATCGTTCCTCCCTCCCCTTAGTTTCGCGGCCGGCGCCGAGGACGGCAGCCGTTGTGCGGAATCGGTGTCGTGTCGCGGATCGAGGAGACGCGCAGCCCGGCCGCAGCCAGCGCGCGCACGGCGGCCTCGCGGCCGGGGCCGGGGCCCTTCACCGCCACGTCCACCTCGCGCATCCCGTGCTCCATGGCGTTCTGCGCAGCGCGCTCGCCCGCCAGCTGGGCGGCGTACGGCGTGCTCTTGCGAGAACCCTTGAAGCCCACGACGCCCGACGAGGCCCACGACACCGTGTTCCCGTTCGGGTCGGTGATCGTGATGATCGTGTTGTTGAAGTTGGACGAGACGAACGCCTTGCCGCGCGGAATGTTCTTCCGCTCGCGACGCCGCGTCCGCTGTGCCTGTTGTCGTGCCCGGCCCATACCGAACCGCCTTTGTGTCTATCCGCGCCAGGTTCTTGATGGCATGCCGCGGGAGGCTCTCCCTCCCCCGTCAGGCCTTACTTCTTGGTGGCCTTCTTCTTGCCGGCCACCGTGCGCTTCGTACCGCGGCGCGTGCGCGCGTTGGTCTTCGTGCGCTGGCCCCGCACCGGCAGGCCGCGGCGATGCCGCATCCCCCGGTAGCAGTTGATCTCCAACAGGCGCTGGATGTTCCCGCGTACCACGCGGCGGAGGTCGCCCTCCACGATCATCTCGCCCTCGACCACCGCGCGAAGCCGTGCCACCTCGTCGTCGGTGAGGTCGCGCACCATCGTGGTCGGCGCAATGCTCGTCTGCGACAGGATCTTCAGCGCCGTGGGGCGACCGATGCCGTACACGTACGGCAGCGAGAACGCGACCTGCTTGTCACGGGGAATGTCTACCCCGGCGATGCGTGCCATCGTCCGCTCCCTAGCCCTGCCGCTGCTTGTGCTTCTTCGTGCTGCAGATCACGCGCAACTGTCCGTGGCGCCGAATGATCTGGCACTTGTCACAACGACGCTTGACTGATGCCGATACTTTCATCGGCCGCTCCCTTACCCATGCCCGCGCTCGCGGGCTCCTGTCCGGCGGTCCGGGCCGTCCTATCGGAACCGATAGGTGATCCGGCCGCGACTCAGGTCGTACGGGCTCAACTCCACCAGGACACGGTCACCGATCACGATGCGGATGTAGTTCATCCGCATCCGTCCGGAGATCCCGGCCAGGACGTGGTGCCCGTTCGCCAGTTCGACATCGAACATCGCGTTCGGGCGCGCCTCGCGGATCACGCCCTCGACCTCGATGACTTCCTTTTTGGGCTCTCGAGGCCCACGGGCTGGTCTTCGTCCTCTGGCCATAAGTGCCCGCATCTAGACGATGCGGGTCAAAACCTCCGGACCGTGTTCGGTAATCGCCACTGTCTCCTCAAAATGCGCCGAGAGGCTGCCGTCACTCATGACCACAGTCCACTCGTCGTCGGTCTCCTCAGTCGCCGGGTCGCCGGTGCTGAACATCGGCTCCAGCGCCAACACCAGGCCGGGCATCAACTTGAGGCCCTTCCCCGGCATCCCGTAGTTCGGGACGTGGGGCTCCATGTGCATCTTCCGGCCCACACCGTGGCCGCCGTACCCCTGGACGATCCCGTAGTGACCCTGTGCCTTCGCACCGATCGCGGAGGACACGTCACCCAGCCGGCATCCCGCCTGTGCGGCTTCGATCCCGGCCCAGAGCGCATCCCGAGTCGCCTCGATCAGCGCACGCGCCTCGGCGGAGGTCTCCCCGACGGCCATCGTGAAGGCCGCGTCGGACACCCACCCGCCGTAGGTCACACCCAGGTCGACACTGACGATGTCGCCATCCTGCAGTGCGCGGTCGTTCGGAATGCCGTGGACCAGCTCCTCGTTCACCGAGTAGCGGATCGCGCCCGGGTAGGGCGGCTTCCCGAATGGTGCATAGCCAACGAACGTCGGCTCACCCCCGCGCTCAGCAATCGCTTCCTTCGCCAGCCGGTCAAGTTCCAGGCCCGTTACCCCCGGACGTACCGCGTCCATCAACAGGGCGCGCACTTCCGCATTGACGCGCCCGGACAGGCGCATCGCTTCGAGTTCCCGAGCCGACTTCAACTCGACGGACATTACAGTCTACGCCCTCTTCGAGCCGGCCGATACCCCTTGCAGGGCAGCCAGTAGACGCTCAGTGATGTCCGTCGGAGCTCCGGTCCCGTCGATATCGTGCAGTTTGTCCTGCTTCGCGTAGTACTCGGCCAGTTGCTCGGTCCACGCGCGGTTCGTGTCCAGGCGCGCCTTCACCGTGCTCGGCTGGTCATCCGCGCGCTGCGAGAGTTCCCCGCCGCACTCGTCGCACACCCCGGCCGCCCGAGGCGGCTTGGTCTGCGTGTGGTAGATCGCGCCGCATTTCCCGCACGACCAGCGTCCGGTCAAGCGCTCCATCAGCTCGAACTCCGGCACCTTGATGTAGAGCACCGCGTCGATCTGCGAGCCCTGCGCCGCCAGCGCCCGGTCCAGCGCCTCCGCCTGCGGGATCGTCCGCGGGAAGCCGTCCAGCATCAGGCCCACCTGCGCGTCGGGCTTCTCGATCCGCTCGAGGAGCATCCCGATGGTCACTTCGTCAGGGACGAGCGCGCCCTGGGTCATGAACTCCTGGGCCTTCAGACCCAACTCGGTGCCCTCGGCGGCCGCCTCGCGGAACATGTCGCCCGTCGAGATATGCAGCAGCCCCTTCTCCTTCGCCAGGATCTTGGCCTGCGTGCCCTTACCGGCGCCGGGGAGTCCCAACAGGATCAGCCGCATCAGGAGATGAACCCCTCGTAGTTACGCATCATCATCTGCGCCTCAATCTGACGCATGGTGTCGATCACCACGCCCACCACGATCAGCAGGCCCGTGGCGCTGATCTGCAGCGCCTGCACGTTCGTCAGCCGTGTGGCCAGGAACGGCAGCACCGCGATGAACCCGAGGAAGAGCGCGCCTCCCCAGGTGATCCGCACCAACACCCGCGTGATGTACTCCTGCGTCGGGCGGCCCGGACGGATGCCCGGGATGAAGCCGCCCTGGCGCTGGAGGTTCTCCGCCAGGTTCTGGTTGCTGAACGTCACCATCGTGTAGAAGAACGTGAAGCCGACCACCAGCACGAACGTGCCGCCCCAGTAGAGCAGCCCCGTCGGCGAGAACAGCCCCTCGAGGAACGACGCCGTGTCGGAGATCCAGTTCACGTCGGCCGTCTGGCCCACGAACTGGAAGAAGATCGGCGGGAAGATCATGATCGAGGTCGCGAAGATCAGCGGGATCATGCCCGCCGAGTTCACCCGCAGCGGGATGTGCGACTGCCCCTGCTGCCGGTAGAGCCGTCCGCCCCTGAAGGACGAACGTGCATACTGGACCGGCAACCGCCGCTGCGCCTCCTGGAACGTCACGATCAGGGCAATGACCGCCAGCGCGATGATCGTCAGCAGCAGCAGGCCGCCCACGGCCGCGCCCGTGCCCGTCAGCACGCCCTGGCCGATGAGGCCCGGCAGGCCCGCGACGATACCGCCGAAGATGATGATCGAGATGCCGTTGCCGATGCCCTGCTCGGAGATCAGCTCACCGATCCAGACCAGGAACATCGTCCCCGCCACCAGCGAGAACAGCGTCGCGATCGTGGGCAGCGCGTTGCCGCCGGTGAAGCCCACGTTCGTGATGCCGCCCAGCTGCTGGATCAGGATCAGCTGCGCGTAGCCCTGGAACACGGCCAGCGGCACGGTCATGTAGTGCGTGTACCGCTGCACCTGCTGCCGGCCGGCCTCGCCCTCCTGCGCCAGCGCCTGCAGGCGCGGGATCAGCGGCGTCGCCAGCTGCATCACGATCGTCGCCGTGATGTACGGGTACACGCCCAGGGCAGCGACGGAGAGGTTCTCCAGCGCGCCACCCGAGAAGATGTTGAGGAACCCCAGGACCGCGTTCTGCTCGAACGTGTTCTGCAGCTGCTCGCTGTCCACGCCGGGCACCGGGATGTGCGCGACGAAGCGGAAGACCAGCAGCATCGCCAGCGTGAAGAGGATCTTCGCGCGGACGTCAGCCTGGCCAAACGCCTCCACGCCTGCCTGGAGCAGGCGCGGACGGCCGGCGGCTTCACGCCGCGGAGCGGGGGTCGATCCTCCTCCGAACGCCATCGACTACGCCCCCTGTGCCTTGCGGCGGTGGACGCGGTTGCGAGGCGTGCGGTCCACCGGGGCGAGCTCCTCGAAGGTGCCGCCCGCGGCCGTGATCGCAGCCTTCGCACCCTCGGACAGGCGCGGAGCCTGCACCGTGAGCGCGTGCGCGAGTTCACCCCGCGCGAGGATCTTGTACGGCTGGTTCACGTCTTCGATCAGACGGACCGCAGCCAGCGTCTCGGCGTTCACCGTCGCGCCCGCCGCAAAGCGGTCGGACAGCGTGCCCAGGTTGACCGCCTGGAACTCCACTCGCGTCGGGTTCTTGAAGCCACGGAGGTGAGGCAGGCGCCGCACCACGGAGATCTGGCCGCCCTCGAACCCGGGGCGGACACCACCGCGCTTGCGCTGGCCCTTCATACCGCGGGCAGCGGTCCGGCCGTGGCCGGACGCGTCGCCTCGTCCCACGCGCTTGCTCGAGCGCTTCGCGCCCGCGGTCTGTCGCAGCGTGTGTTGGTCCATTACTGGACTTCCTCCACCGTCACCAGGTGACGGACCTTGTTGATCATGCCGCGGATGTCGCGGGAGTCGTCCTGCTCAACCTGGTGGTTGAGCCGCTTCAGACCCAGCGCGCG
>CAYPYF010000039.1:8770-9176 GCA_964414675.1 uncultured Dehalococcoidaceae bacterium | reverse complement strand
CGATTGCGGACTTCGTCCACGTAATACGGAGCTTCGCCATCAGGACCTCCTTATGCGTTCCCGGCCGCGGCCGCCGCCAGGCGTTCCTGGCGCACCACTGCCGGCGGGCGCATGCCCTTGAGGCCGTCGATGGTCGCGCGCACCACGTTCACCGCGTTCCGCGACCCGTAGGTCTTGGTCAGCACATCCGTGACGCCCGCCGCCTCCATGACCGCGCGCACCGCGCCACCGGCGATCATGCCGGTACCGGGGCTCGCCGGCCGCATCATCACGCGCGTCGCCTTGAAGTGCGCGATCGTGTCGTGCGCAATCGTGCCGTCGTGCATCGCGATGCGGAACATCGTCCGACGTGCGATCTGGCCGCCCTTGCGGATGGCCGCGCCAACGAGGTGCCGGAGGCCATCCG
>CAYPYF010000039.1:0-8760 GCA_964414675.1 uncultured Dehalococcoidaceae bacterium | reverse complement strand
CGGATGGCCTCCGGCACCTCGTTGGCGCGGCCCATGCCGAACCCGACTTTGCCCTGGCCGTCGCCGACCACCACGATCGCGGTGAAGCCGAACCGACGTCCGCCCTTCACCACCTTGGCGACACGGTTGATGTAGACGACCTTCTCGATGAATTCCGGACCGTCGTCCTCTTCACCACGGCGTCGGTCGCGACGAGGACCACGGTTGTCACCGCGCGGGCCACCGGGCCCACCTGGGCCGCCCGGACCACCTCGACCGCCGCGGCCGCCCCGTCCACCGGGGCCGCCACCACCGCCGGGACCGCCCCCGCCTGGTCCACCACGAGACTGGACCATCAGAACACCAGTCCTTCCTCGCGCGCCGCCTCGGCCAGTTCCTTCACGCGACCCGCGTACCGGAACCCGCCACGGTCGAGGACCACCGAGTCAACCCCGGCGGCTTTCGCGCGCTGCGCGACCAGCGCACCGACCCGGCGGGCCTGCGCGCTCTTCGTCTCTTCGGTCGAACGCAGGTCCGTCTCGACATCGGAAGCCGCCGCCAGCGTCTTGCCGGCTGCGTCGTCGATCACCTGCGCGTAGATGTGCTGGTTGGAGCGGAACACCGCGAGCCGCGGACGTTCCGGAGTACCCGCGACCTTGCGCCGCACACGAGTGTGGCGCCGGACGCGAGCCGCCTGCCTGGTCTTGATCGCCATCGCTAGCGGCCCTTCGTCTTCCCGGCCTTGAGCTTGACCACCTCGCCGCGGTAGCGGATGCCCTTGCCGTGGTAGGGCTCCGGCGGACGCACGCGACGGATCAGCGCGGCCTGCTGGCCGACAACCTGCTTGTCGACGCCGTCCACGTGGACCTGCGTGTTGTTCTCAACCGTGATCTGGACGCCCGGCAGCGGGACCATCTCCACCGGGTGCGAGTACCCCACCGTCAGGACCAGCGTGGTGCCCTGCATGGTGGCGCGGTAACCCGTGCCCTGGAGTTCCAGCGACTTCCGGAAGCCGTCCGTCACGCCCGTGACCATGTTCGCCAGGCACGAGCGGGTGAGCCCGTGCAGCGCCCGAGTCTGCGGCGCGTCGTTCGGACGCGTGACCACGATCTCGCCCTCGGCCACGGAGACGCGGACGTCCTCGTGCAGCTGCCAGGCGAGCGTGCCCTTCGGGCCCTTCACGTTCACCGTGGAGCCACTCAGGTTCACGTCCACGCCGGACGGGATGGCGATGGGTGCTTTACCAATACGCGACATCTCGGCCTACCAGACGTAACAGAGCACTTCGCCGCCGATCTTGCGACGCCAGGCCTCACGGCCGGACATCACACCCTGCGACGTGCTCATGATCGCGACCCCCAGGCCTCCGAAGACCCGCGGAATCTCTTGCTTGCTGACGTACACACGCAGACCCGGACGGCTCACCCGCCGGATCCCGGACAGCACCGCCTTGCGGTCGTCCGCGTACGTCAGGTCCAGCTTCAGGTAACTCCGAGGACCTTCAGCCACGTCCGAGATCCCTCGGATGAAGCCTTCCTCCTGGAGCACCTGCGCCACGGCACGCTTCACGTGAGACGCCGGAACACGGACGTCCTCGTGATGCGCTGAAGCCGCGTTGCGGATGCGCGTAAACATGTCTGCCAGCGGATCGGATGTCGTCATCCGCGCGCCTGCCTTCCTTCGGGAGTATCGGATCTGCCTACAGTCTGCAGCCGACTACCACGAAGACTTCTTGACCCCCGGGAGCAATCCCTGGGTCGCCAGTTCACGGAACACGATGCGCGAGACGCCGAAGTCACGCATGTATGCGCGCGGTCGTCCCGTCACCTTGCAGCGGTTCACGAACCGTGTGGGGCTCGAGTCTCGCGGCATCTTGTACAGCTTGCGGTACGCCTCGACCTTGTTGTCGTCGGACGCCTCCCGGTCATTGATGATGGCCCGGAGTTCCTTCCGCTTCCCCTCATACGTCTCAATCATGTGAGCACGCTGACGGTTGCGGGCGACCTTCGATTCCTTCGCCATGGCGACCTACTTCTTCACGAATGGCATGCCGAGGAGCTCCAGCAGCCGCTTGCCTTCCGCGTCGTTCTTCGCGGAAGTCACGATGTTCACCTGCAGGCCGCGCACGCGGTCCACGGCGTCAAACTCCAACTCGGGGAAGATCAACTGCTCCGTGATCCCCAGCGAGTAGTTGCCACGACCGTCGAACGCCTCGTCCGGCACGCCGCGGAAGTCACGGATGCGCGGGAGCGCGGCCGACATCAGTCGGTCCAGGAACTCCCACATCCGCGGCCCGCGCAGCGTCACGGCCAGGCCGATCGGCATGTTCTCGCGCAGCTTGAAGTTCGAAATCGCCTGCTTGGACCGGCGCACGAACGGGCGCTGACCGGTAATCGCAGACAGGTCTCGCGTCGCGGACTCCACGGCGTTCGCGTTCTCCACGGCCTCACCGAGGCCAATGTTCACCGCGACCTTGGTGATGTTCGGGACCTGCATCACGTTCTCGTACCCGAACTCCTGGCGCAGCTGCTCCGCGATCGTCTCGCGGTAACGCACCTGGAGGCGGGGTTGGATGGTTCCTACGGCTGTCGGCATTAGTCGATCGCCTCGTTGCACTTCTTGCAGAAGCGGACCTTGCGGCCGTCTTCCAGCACTCGGAAGCCCACGCGCGCCGCCGCGTCGCAGGAGCGACACACCACCGCCAGGTTGGACATCTGGATCGGGGCTTCCATGTCGATGATGCCGCCGGGCTGCTGAGGCCCGCCGGAGCGCTGGTGCTTCTTCATCATGTTGACGCCGGTCACAATCGCCCGGCCGTCTTCCACGTTCACCTGGCGGACGTCGCCGCGGCGGCCGCGGTCCTTGCCCGTCAGCACCTGCACCTGGTCATTCCGCTTGATCTTCGCGGCCACTACAGCACCTCCGGTGCCAGCGAGATGATCCGCATGAACCGCGTGTCACGCAGCTCGCGCGCCACCGGGCCAAAGATGCGGGTGCCGCGCGGGTTGCCCTGGCGGTCGTTCACCAGCACCGCGGCGTTCTCGTCGAAGCGGATCACGGAGCCGTCCGCGCGCTGCACCGGCTGCGTCGTCCGCACCACCACGGCACGCACCACGTCGCCGGCCTTCACCGCGCCATTCGGCTGCGCTTCCTTCACCGTCGCCACGATGAGGTCACCCACCGTCGCGTAGCGTCGCTTCGAACCACCCAGCACGCGGATACACAGGATCTCGCGCGCGCCAGAGTTGTCCGCGACCTTCAGCCGGGATTCCTGCTGGATCATCTAGTTGTCCCCCTCCGTCGAGGAGGTCTCGTCGCCTGCAGCCTCGTCGGCCTCGGCGTGTGCAGCGGACCGCTGCACTTCCTCCACCAGGGACTGGTCGATCGACTCCGGCGCCACGCGAGCAACCTCGCGCTCCGTCAGGATCTCCACCAGCGCCCAGCGCTTCTTCTTGCTCGTCGGCGCCGCTTCCTCGATGCGCACCAGGTCGCCCAGGGTCGCCGAGTTCTGCTCGTCGTGAGCGTGGTACTTCTTCGTCCGCCGGATCACCTTGTGGTAGATCCGGTGCCGGGACGCGCGGCCCACCGACACGACAATCGTCTTGTCGTTCTTGTCGGAGACCACCGTGCCCACACGCTGCTTGCGCAGGACCGCTCGTTCTTCAGTCATCGTTCAGTCCTACTCGGCAGCCGCGCTGCGGCCGCGCTCGTTCAGCAGGGTCTTCAACAGCGCCACACGACGCCGAGACTTCTTCACTTGGGAGTTGTCCGCCAGTTGCCGGGTGGACACCTGGAACCGGAGCTTGAAGAGCGACTCGTGCGCCTCTTCCAGTTCCTGCTTCAGCGCCTCGTCCGTCTTCTCGCGGGCCTCACGCAGTTCTCGCTGGCTCATTAGGTGTAGACCTCCTCGCGGGCGATCACCTTCGTGTCCAGCGGCAGCTTGTGATGGGCCTTCCGGAACGCCTCGCGCGCGCGGTCTTCCGGCACGCCGGCGACCTCGAACAGCACGCGTCCACGACGCACCACGCACACCCACCGGTCGTTCGCGCCCTTACCGCCACCCATCCGGACTTCCACCGGCTTCTTGGAGACCGGCTTGTCCGGGAAGATGCGGATCCACACCTTGCCACCACGGCGCAGCGTGCCCGTGATCGCGCGCCGGGCCGACTCGATCTGTCGCGAGTCCACCCAGCCACTGGTCTGCGCCTGCAGGCCAAACTCGCCGAACACCACGGAGTTACCCCGCGTGGCCGCCCCGCGCATCTTGCCCCGCATCTGCTTGCGGTACTTGGTCCGTCGCGGCATCAACATGGCGTTACTCCCCGCCCTCGACGGCCGTCACGAACAGGGGGTTGGTCTCGTCCGTGATCTCGCCCTTGTTGATCCAGCACTTCACGCCGATGACCCCGAACGTCGTCCGCGCCTCGGCGCGGCCGAAGTCGATGTCGGCGCGCAGCGTGTGCAGCGGCACCTGGCCCTGCAGCTCCTGCTCCACGCGGGACATCTCGGCGCCACCCAGGCGGCCGCCGATCTTGATGCGGCAACCCAGCGCGCCACGCTGCATCGTCCGCTGCACGGACTGCTTCATCGCGCGACGGAACGCCACGCGGCGCTCCAGCTGGTCCGCCACCGAGCGGGCCACCAGGAAGGCGTCCAGCTCCGGCACCCGGATCTCCTCGATGTTGAGGCGCACGCGCTTCTCGGTCGCCGCCTGCAGCATGTTGCGGAGCATCTCCGCGTTCTGCCCGCCGCGCCCGATGACGATGCCCGGCTTCGCCGTGAACACCGTCATCGTGATCTGGTTCGCGTTCCGTTCCACGGCGATGCGAGCCACGCCGGCGTCCGGCAGGGTCTTCATGATCAGGTCGCGGAGACGCTTGTCCTCCAGCGCCAGCTCGGCGTACTGGTTGTGCGGGGCGTACCACTTGGACTGCCAGTCCTTCGTGACGCCGACGCGGAACCCGTACGGGTGTACCTTGCGGCCCATTAGTACTCGTCTCCTTCGACGACGACCTCAATGTGCGCGCGGCGCTTGAGGATTGGAGCAGCGCGGCCGCGCGAACGTGCGCGCCAGCGCTTCAAGGTCGCGCCGTCGCCAGCCACGGCCTTCTTCACACGCAGACCATCCGGGTCCAGGTCGAAGTTGTTCTCCGCGTTGGACGCGGCGGACTTCAGGACCTTCCACACCATGCGCGCGGACGGCTGGGGCATGAACTCCAGCAGCGTCAGCGCCTCCTCCACCGGCTTCCCCTCGATCACGTCGAGGATCAGCCGCACCTTCTGCGGTGAGACTGCTTGGTTCTTGGCAAGCGCGCGGACTTCCATTTAGCGCTTCCTCGAGGTCGTCTCGGACTTGCCCTTGTGCCCGCGGAACGTCCGCGTGAACGAGAACTCGCCCAGCTTGTGCCCAACCATGTTCTCGGTGCAGAGGACCGGCACGTGCCGGCGGCCGTCGTACACCGCGATCGTCATACCAACCATCTCGGGCAGCACCACGCTGGCGCGCGCCCACGTGCGGATGATCTGGCGGCCCTGAGGGGCCTGGTTCGCCAGGACCTTCTTCCACAACGACGGGTGGACGTACGGACCCTTCTTCGTAGAACGAGACATTCCCGTACCTCCCTAGCGCCGGCCCGCGCCGCGCCGGCGGACAATGAGCTTGTCCGTCGACTTGTTGTTGCGCGTCCGATAGCCCAGCGCTGGCTTACCCCACGGCGTCTTCGGGCCAGGCATGCCCACAGGCGCCTTGCCCTCACCACCGCCGTGCGGGTGGTCCACAGGGTTCATGACCGAACCACGCACCTGAGGCCGGCGGCCGCGGTGACGCACGCGTCCCGCCTTGCCCAGCTTCAGCTGCTGGTGTTCCAGGTTGCCCACCACGCCGATGGTGGCGCGGCAGCCCTCCAGCACCTGGCGCATCTCGCCAGACGGCATGCGCAACAGCGCGTACCCCTGGTCTTTCGCCATGAGCTGGATGCCCGCGCCCGCAGAGCGGGCCAGCTGGCCACCACGGCCCGGGATCATCTCCACGTTGTGCACGGACGTGCCGGTCGGGATCGCGGACAGCGGCAGCGCGTTGCCCGGCGCGATCGGCGCCGTGTTGTCGCTGATCACCGTCGCGCCCACGCCCAGGCCATCCGGCGCCACGATGTAGCGCTTGTCGCCGTCCGCGTAGAACACGAGGGCGATACGCGCCGACCGGCCCGGGTCGTACTCGATCGCGCGGACGGTGCCCGGCACGCCGAGCTTGTCGCGCTTGAAGTCGATGATGCGGATGAGGCGCTTCGCCCCACCGCCCCGGTGACGGACCGAGATCTTGCCCCGGCTACGCCCGGCGAACTTCTTCTTGGACGTGACCAGCGACTTCTCGGGCTTCTTCTTCGTGATCTCATCGAAGGTGAAGCCGGACGCGCCACGGCGGCCGGGGGAGGTAGGACGGAACTTCTGTACTGGCATATGTCCCCCTACACGCCCTCGTAGAATTCGATCGTGTCGCCGGGAACCAGCGTCACAATCGCCTTCTTCCACCGCGGCGGCTCACCGGTCGGACGGCCGGAGCGCGTCTTGGGGCGGTCGCCACGCATCGTCGTGGTATTCACCGCGGTCACCGTGACGCCGAACGCCAGCTGGACCGCGGCCTTGATCTGCGGCTTGTTGGCGGCCACGGCCACCTCGAAGACGTACTTGTTCTGCCCCGCCAGCGCGGTGCTCTTCTCCGTCACCACCGGGCGACGCAGCACCTGGTAGGGGTGGATCTCCTTCGGCATCGGTTACGCCTCGCCTTCCGAGGCGCCTGCAAGCGCCGGCCGCGGCTTGCCGGCCGCCCGCTCGCCACCCCACAGCGCTTCCGCGCGGCGGACGGCGTCCACGGTCATGACCAGCGTCTTGTGCCCCAGCACGTCAGCCACCGAGATGGTGTCCGCCGTGATGCAGGACGCGCCGTCGATGTTGCGGGTGGACTTCAGCACCACCCGGTCAGCGCCGCCCGTGACCACCAGGCTGGAGTTACCCGCCCCGGTCTCGGTCAGCAGCGCCAGCACCGCCTTCGTCGAGGGCGTCTCGAGCGAGGGGTTCTCCACCACCTTCAGCCGGCCGTCCGCGGCACGCGCGGACAGCACGGAGCGGATCGCCAGGCGGCGCATGCGCTTCGGCAGCTTCTGGGTGTAGTCGCGCGCCTTCGGACCGAAGACCACACCACCACCGCGGTGCTGCGGCGCCCGGATGGTGCCCTGGCGCGACACGCCCAGCCCCTTCTGGCGGCGGATCTTGCGGGTCGAACCGCGGACTTCACCGCGGGTCTTGGTGTTGTGCGTCCCGGCGCGGCGAGCCGCGAGCTGGGCCAGCAGGGTCTGGTGGACGACCGCGTTGTTCGGCTCGATGCCGAACACGGATTCGTCCACGTCGATCTCCTGCGTGGGCTTACCCGCGAAGTCGGTGACTTGCAGCTTCATGCCTACGCCTCGCTCTTGTTCTCGTCGTCGGCGGCAGCCTCCTCAGCGGGGGCCTCCGTCGATGCTTCCGCCTCGGGTGCCGCGTCGGTCTCAGCCGCCGGCTCTTCCGAGGTCGCTTCCGCCACGGGGGTCTCCTCGGCGACGGTCTCCTCGGCGGCGGTCTCCTCGACCACCTCCTCGGCGACCGGCTCGTCCTCGACCACCTCGTCGACAGCCTCGGTCGCGCCCGGGATGACCGGCGGCGTGTATTCCTTCAGCGCGGGACGGCGAGCCGCACCCACGGTGACGATCGTCTCCTTGTGGCCCGGCACCGAACCCTCAACGAAGAGGAGGTTCCGCGTCGGGTCGATGGCGACGACCAGCAGGTTCAGGACCGAGACGGTCTCCGCACCCATGTGGCCGGCCATCTTCAGGCCCTTGTAGACCCGGCCTGGCGTCGTACCCGAACCGATCGAACCCGGCGCGCGGTGTCGGTCGGACTGGCCGTGCGTCTTCGGTCCGCCGGCGAAGTGCCAGCGCTTCACGCCACCCGCGAACCCCTTGCCCTTGGAGGTAGAGGTCACGTCGACGAACTGCCCCGGCACGAACTGCTCGACGGTCAGCGCCTGCCCCAGCTCGAACGACGTCGAGTCGTCCAGGCGGAACTCGCGCAGCTTCGTCAGCACCGGCGAGCGGCCCTCAAGGCCTGCGGCGCGCAGGTGACCGCGCTCCGGCCGGTTCGCTCGCTTGCGCGCGCCGTTGTAGCCCAGCTGCACCGCGGAGTAGCCATCGCGCTCCGGCGTGCGCACCTGCGTCACATAGTTCGGGCCCAGCTCGATCACCGTCACACCGCGTGATCGGCCAGCGCCATCGTAGAGACGCATCATGCCGACCTTGCGGCCGATCAGCCCGGCCTGAGACCTGGAATTGGTCATACCCGGTCTCCTACAGCTTGATCTCGATGTCCACGCCGGACGGCAGTTGAAGCCGCATGAGCGTGTCCACCGTCCGCGACGTGGGCTCGAGGATGTCGATCAGACGCTTGTGCGTCCGCGTCTCGAACTGGTCGCGTGAACGCTTGTCGATGAACGGCGAACGGATCACCGTGTACTTCCGGATCCGCGTGGGCAGCGGGACCGGCCCGGCCACGACCGCACCCGTGCGCTGGGCCGATTCGACGATCTGCTTCGCCGAAGCGTCCAGCACTCGGTGGTCGAATGCCTTCAATTTGATCCGGATACGTTGCTGAGGCATCTGCGTCCTGCTTACGTCTCGCCCACTCGGTCGGTGAAAGTGCTGTCTACTCGATGATCTCGGTGACGACGCCGGCGCCCACCGTGCGGCCACCCTC
>CAYPYF010000038.1:7627-24357 GCA_964414675.1 uncultured Dehalococcoidaceae bacterium | reverse complement strand
CGCGCCGGGGAGGATCACGGCCCTGCGATGGCCGGAAGGCCCGGGCGTGCGGGTCGACGCCGGGTACCGCGCGGGAGACACGCTGACGCCGTATTACGACCCGCTCATCGCCAAGCTGATCATCCACGGAACCGACCGCGAGGACGCGATCCAGCGCATGGACCAGGCCCTCGCAGACACCGTAATCGAGGGGACGCAGACGAACCTCACGTTGCTGCGGTCGACGATCACCTCGGCCCCCTTCCGATCAGGGGTGTACGACACGAACGTGCTCCGGACACTCGCTGGCGCGTAGCCGCGAGCTCATCCGGAGGCACCGCAGCAGCGGGATGTCAGCCTCAGGCCGTTGTGATCCCGAGGAGCAGGTCGTTCGCCTCGACGGCCGCGTGCTCAGCGACGTGGACGGCGGAGATCGTGCCGGCGACCGGCGACTCCACGTCCGTCAGCATCTTCATCGACTCCAGCGTCAGGACGACCTGTCCCTCGGAGACGGCGTCACCCACGGCGACGTGGATCTCGACCACCTGCCCCGGCCACTCGGCACGGACCTCGATCGTCCCTGGCATGGATGTACCCTCCGATGTCTACGCTGGCGGGCGATCGACGACTACGCCGTCTCGCCGCAGTTGATTGATCTCGCTGATCCCATACCCGATGCGACGCAGGGCCTCATCGTTATGTTCGCCAAGCCCCGGCGAGCCGACCCACGACTCGTAGCCACGCTCGCCGTTCGTCCGCACCGGTGAGCCGTCGTATGTCCAGGTGCCCGAGTCCGGCGTGGTCAGGGTGCTGTAGTAGCCCCCGTCCACCAGGAACGGATCGACAAGGTACTCGGGCGCGGACTGGACGGGAGCCGCTGCGACGCCTGCCTCCAGCAGCGCGGCGACGAGGGCGTCCCGCTCCTGTGCGCTGGTCCAGTACTCGATCTCCACGTCGAGCGCCGCGCGCTCCGACAGTCGAGCGCTGACCGAGGCGAACCGGGCGTCCGCCTCCCACCCGCGTCCGGCGACCGCGCAGAGGGCGTCCCACTGATCGTCGTCCATCGCGGTGATGCAAATCCACCGGTCATCGCCCGCACACCGGTAGACACCGTGTGGAGCCACCAGGGCGTGGCCGTTCCCCAACCGCTCAGGCTCGCGCCCCTGGGTCTGCGCCTCGAGCATGAACTCGCCGAGGTAGGCGGTCATCGCCTCGCTCTGCGACAGGTCCACGAGCACGCCCTCGCCCGTCCGTTCGCGACGCGAGAGCGCGGTGAGGATCGCGGTGGCGGCCGTGACACCGGCGGCGGCGTCCGTGATGGCCGCGGCCGTGACACGAGGCTCGTCAGGGCCATAGCCCATCAGCGCGGTGAGGCCGGACAGCGGCTCGATGCTCGGCCCCAGCCCAACGTAGTCGCGATACGGGCCAAAGCGACCGAACGCCGGCATCTGCATGTAGACGAGGCGGGGATTGTGCTGGCGCAGCACCTCATACCCCAGCCCCAGCCGCTCCATCGCCCGAGCCGAGAAGTTCTCGACAAGGACGTCCGCTTCGGCGACGAGGCGGAGGAACACCTCGCGGGCGTCCTCCTGCTTGAGGTCCAGCGCGATGCTGCGCTTGTTGCGGTTGAGCTTGTTGAACAGCGGTTGCTGGTTCCACGGCCGGCCGAGGTCCGATCCGACACCGGGGACGTTGCCGCGCCCCGTCGGCGCCTCGATCTTCAGCACGTCCGCGCCGAGGTCGCCGAGCATGCGGGTCGCGAGCGGGCCGGACCAGATCCGGGTCATGTCCACCACCCGGAGGCCCTCCAGCGGCCGTTGCGCCGCGGAAGCCGCCGTCTGACCGGTCGCGAGCGGAGGCGCCTCGAACGTCCGGTCGGCGCCCTCGGACGGTGGGGGCTCGCCATCGATGCGGAACGGCGTCCCCGGCATCTGCACGAACCGCTCGCCGATCCGGACCGACTGCCACGAATCGCGCGCGAGGAGGTGCGGATCGCTGAGCAGCTCGGTGAGTGACGGCACGTATCCGACCGGCACGCGCCAGGCCTCCTGCCCTTCGCGGAAGAGCTCGAACGATCCACGGTCGCGGAAGGCCTCGATCGCGTAGGACTCGACCTCGTCCTGGCGGAGCATGCGCTGATCGTTCAGTGCGAGCGACTCGTCGTCGGCCAGTTCGGGGCCACCGACCCAGAGGGCGAACGAGGACCAGAAGTTCGGCACGACGTTCACGGCCAGCCAGCCGTCCGCGCACGGGAGGAGCGTGGTCGGACAGAGGTTCTGCCAGCGGTTTCCGTGACGGCTTCGCACGATCTGCTGGAACGTCCAGAACGTGTCGGTGAACTGGTGGAGCGACACCACCGTCTCGAGCACGCTCACATCGACGGTGACGTCCTGTGAGCCCGCGATCAGGTGGCTCAGGGCGGCGACGTAGGCGTAGCTCCCCGCCTGGTAGTAGGGGTACCGACCCGGCATCGTGAGCGGCGCCCGTCCGGGATCTCCGGAGAGAAAGGTGTAACCGCCCCGTGCGAGGAGCGTGGCCGCCGAAGCGGGAGCGTCGCGGTGGGGGTCGACACGTCCAAACGGGGTGATGAACACCTTCACCGGGACAGCGGCCCGATCGAGGCCCATCCGCTCGACCTCCGCGGGAGCGAGGTCGCTGATGAGCACGTCGGCCTCGCCGAGGAGCGCGCTCAGCTCCTCGAGCTCCGCGGGCCGCTTCTGGAGGTGCAGGTACGCGCGGAGGCCCTCCTCCACCGTCTCGGCAGGCAGGTCGATCCGCGTGACGTCCGCACCCCAGCGCGCGAACAGCTTCCCGCAGTACCCGGCGCCGCCCTCGTCACGACCGACTTCGAGCACGCGGATGCGGTCCGCGTCCGGACGAGTCTCAGGCATCGGTCCGCCTCACCGCTCGCCCCGAAGGCGCGGATCGAGGACATCGCGCAGCGCGTCCCCGATGAGGTTGATCGCCAGCACGGTGATGAAGATCGCGATCCCGGGATAGAGCGACGGATGTGCCGCACGACGGACGAGGGGCAGCCCCTCGCTCAGGATGCCGCCCCACGTGGGCGTCGGAGGCTGAACGCCGACACCGAGGAAGGACAGGCCGGCTTCGGCCAGGATGGCGTACGCCACGCCGAGGGATCCCTGCACGATCAGCGGCGACAGCGTGTTCGGCAGGATGTGGCGGATCAACACTCGACTGCTCGTGCTGCCGACGGTCTTCGCGGCGAGCACATACTCCTGCTCACGCGCCGCCAGTACCTGGCCGCGCGTCAGGCGCGCATAGACCGGCACGGAGCCGATCCCGATGGCGATCATGACCTGGGGCATGCCCGAGCCGAACGCACCGACGATCGCGAGCGCGAGGATGATCTGCGGGAAGGCGATCACGGCGTCCATCGCCCGCATGATGCCGTGGTCGACATACCCGCCGAAGTAGCCCGAGATCAGGCCCAGCGGAACGCCACCGATCATCGAGAGGCCGACGGCGACGAAACCGACCATCAGGGAGATGCGAGCGCCGTAGATCATCCGGCTCAGGATGTCGCGGCCCAGCTGGTCGGTCCCCAGCGGGTGGTCCCAGGAGGCCGTCACGAGCGACTCGGACGGGTTGGTCGCGTTCGGGTCGTATGGCGCGACCAGCGGCGCGGCGACGGCGGCGACGGCGATCACCACGAGGATCGCGAGCGCGATGGGGATCATGCGCTGCTGGAGCAGACGCGTCCACGTGCCCGCCCTCGCGCGTACGGGGAGGTCGAGCTCGGCGGCGCGGATCTGCGCAAGGCTCGTCATGACCCACCTCGCCCGAGCTGGATGCGTGGGTCAGCGAAGCCGTAGACCAGGTCCGTCACCAGTGAGGCGACGGAGACGACCAGCGCGATGAGGAGGACGAACCCCATCACCACCGGGAAGTCCTGGGTGAAGATCGCGTTCACGGCGAGCCGCCCCATCCCGGGCAGCGCGAAGACCGACTCGACGATGACCGATCCGCCGAGCAGGTTGCCCAGCCGGAGGCCCAGCACGGTGATCACCGGCAGCAGGGCATTCCGGAGCCCGTGCCGGATCGTCACGGTGTACGCGGAGAGCCCCTTGGCCCGAGCGGTACGGATGTAGTCCTGCTGCATCACCTCGAGCATGCTCGAACGCGTCTGGCGCATCACCGTCGCGGCCTGGGCCAGGCCGAGGACGATCGAGGGCATGAGGAGATGCCTGAACCCGGCCACCGGATCCTCGAAGGGGCTCACGTACCCGGAGGACGGCAGCCAGCCCAGCCGGACCGAGAACAGCAGGATCATGAGGATCGCGAGCCAGAAGTTCGGCATCGCCACGCCGGTCGTCGCGAGCAGCGTCGCTACGCGGTCGAACCAACTGTTGCGCGCGAGTGCCGCGAGGATGCCGATTGGGATCGCCACGACGAGCGACACGACCCACGCAAATGCTGCGAGCTGGAGCGTAACGGGCGCGCGATTCTCGATGGACTGCAGGACTGGGGCCCGCGTCCGGACGGACGTCCCCCAGTCGCCCGTGAGTACCCCGCCCAGCCAGTCGGCGTATCGGACGGGCAGCGGCTCGTTGAGGCCCAGTCGCTCCCGCGCGCGCTCGATGTCCTCGGGCGTCATCGTCGCGGCGTTCTCGGGCCCGAGCAGCAGCGTGACGGGGTCGCCCGGAAGCACGGTGAGGAACACGAAGGTCAGCACGGAGACGAGGAACATGACGATCACGGTCTGCCAGAGCCGACTGGCGACGTATCGAGCGTTCACAATGGTTCCCTCTCCGTGCTGACCTGGACCGCGCGCCTCCCTGGCGCTACCTACGCGTCGTCATCGATCCAGAGCTCGTGGTAGCGGTCCTTCCCCTCGGCGCCGAAGACGGTGCCGGCGTTCTGGACACGCGGCTGGAACGCCCGGTACTGGGCGGTGTAGGTCGAGTACACGTCGTAGACCTGGTCAACGAGGATCCGCTCGACCTCCGCATACCAGCGCTTGCGCTCCTCGAGGTCGTACGACTGGCGCGCCATCTCGATCGCGTTGTCGAGTTCTTCGTTCGGGACGTGCCCGGCGTTGTAGAACCCCTCGCTGTGGACGACCTCGCCGGCCGTGCCGTCCGGGTCCGCGCGGATGCTGAACCCGGCGAGTAGCGAGTTCACGTCCTGCACCACCCACATGCGGTTGGTGTAGGTCTGCAGCGGCTCGATCTTCATGTCGATGCCGATCTTGCCGAGCATGTCCTGCCAGAGCGCCGCCCGGGTGGCCGCGTCCTGGCTGGTCGCGATCGTGCAGGTGAACGACGCGCCCTCGGGATACGCGCTGGCCGCGAGGAACTCCTTCGCCTTGTCCAGGTCGAAGTGCGGGGCATTCTCCGGCGGCTGGTACACCCACGAGAGCGCCGGGGTGAGGATGCCGGACGCGATCTGGTACCGGCCGAAGTTGATCGCCTGGTTCTCCGCCTCGCGATCGATCGCGTACGAGATCGCGCGCCGGAAGTTCACGTCGTTCGTCGGTTCGAGCGCGAGGTTGAAGTACATCCCGCTCCACGAGGCGCCGACGAACTCCTCGATGTGGTACTTGCTGTTCGCCTCGAGGGCATCGAGGGAGGACAGCGGGGGCGGAATGATGTCCACCTCGCCACTCTCGAACGACGCCAGCTGCACGTTGTTGTCCGGGACCACCTGGAACTCGAGCCGGTCGTAGTACGGCAGCGGGCTGCCGTCGTCGCCGTTCCGCCAGTAGTCCGGGTTCCGCTCGACCACCACGCGGGTGTCTTCCACCCACTCCACGAACCGGAACGGGCCGGTACCGCCGAGCGGGTTCCGGTCGAACGCCTCGACGCCCTTGTCGAGCGCCGTCGGCGAGACGATCTGACCGCCTCGGTCGCCGAGGAGCGTGATCAGGGCTGCGTTGGGAGCGTCCAGGTGGAAGATGGCGGTGTGGTCGTCGACGACCTCCACCTCCTGGATCGGCAGGATCTGGCCGCGTGCTGCGGAGTTGTAGTCCTCCGCCTGCACGTGCTCGATGTTGTACTTGACCGCTTCAGCGTTCAGGTCCGTCCCGTCGTGGAACTTCACGCCCTGTCGCAGTTTGAACTGGATCGTGGTGGGGTCGATGATCTCCCACGACTCGGCGAGCGAGATCGAGGTGTCCGGGACGCCTTCGCGGTTGTACTGCGCGAGTCCTTCGAACATCGTCCAGAA
This sequence comes from uncultured Dehalococcoidaceae bacterium, assembly GCA_964414675.1. Lineage (GTDB taxonomy): Bacteria > Chloroflexota > Dehalococcoidia > UBA2979 > UBA2979 > W-Chloroflexi-9. The sequence goes on along the minus strand of CAYPYF010000038.1, from coordinate 18,189 downwards.
GAACTTGTGGTCGCCGCCGCCCTGGCCGCGGTGCGGGTTCAGCGAGCCCAGAGGTTCGGCAGCGGTCGTGACCTTCAGTGTGCCGCCGCGCTTGATCGCCGACGCGGGCCCTGACGTGGCGGTGGAACTCGCTCCGGTGTCGGACGTGCCGGCCGGCGTCGAGGCGCCATCCTCCGCGTCGTCACTACAGCCGACCAGTGCAGCCGCCGCCAGCCCGGTCAGGCCAATGCCTCCTCCGCGCAGGATCGCGCGCCGACTCGTCCGTCCCGTCCAGTAGTTGCTCTCCATCGGGGTTCCTCCCTGCGTCTGCGGGCAGTGGGTGCCTCGAGACCGGCGTATGTTCGGCGCGAGGGTGATACGCACGCCATACATCACATACGTACTCGCTCAAAACCGTCAGTGGCCGGCGGAGACGCTCGTTATCACGCTTGACATCGCCGCGTAGGCTCACGCTGATTGGTGCTACCACCATGAGTGATGTCCTCCTCGCGGTTCCTCAAGGTGACGCTGCGCAAGCGCAGCGGTCATTCGTCCATTCCGCGCAGCGCTTCCGGCTCCGGCAGGCCTTGCATCGTGCGTCCACCGGGACACCCGGCCTGATCTGGCTGCACGGGAAGCCCGGTACCGGCAAGACCTACCAGGCCCGAGACGTGTTGCTGGAGGCTGCCGATAGGGGCTTCCGCACCGCGTACGTCAGCGGCCACATCTTCCGCGACGATCCGCGCATGCCCCTGGTGCTCCACGACCTGCTCGACCAGCTCGACCCGACGGACATGAGCGCGTGGGCCAGCCTCGCTCGGGCGGCGCGCTACGCGATCGAGACGACCGTCCACCATCAGCCGCTGGCGCTGGTGATCGACGCGGTGGACCTGCTGAACGACGAGGAGGCCGCGCTCGTCGAGGGCCTCCTGCGACGGCCACCGCCCGGGCCGTTGTTCGTGGTCTTCGTCGCACAGGACACCGGACCGGCGAGCGAACGGCGCCGACGGCTGGACCGAGTGGCGTCGGACGGCCGCGCCCGGCGTATCGAGATGCAGAACCTCACGCTGGCGGAGACCCGCAGTCTGATCGACTCGTGGTTCGAGTCCGAGGTCCCGAGCCCGGAGTTCACCGACGAGGCCCACGAGCTCACCGGCGGGAACCCGCACTACCTCGTGGCGCTGCGCGACGGACTCGAACGGATCTCCCCGGCGGAGCGTCATGCCGTGGTGACAGGCCTCAGCGACGTCGCCGTCAGCTGCTTCGTCCCGGAGTACCTCGTGCATCACGCGGGCGGGGTCATCCGCGACCTCTCCCCGGCCGCAGCCCTCGCCTTCGGCGCGCTCGCGGCCTGGGGAGGCGAGACCGACCTCCCGACGCTCGTCGCGTTGTGCGACCTCGACGAGTGGGTCGTGATGGAGGCCGTCGACTCGCTCGAGAGCTGCGCCCTCGCCTATGCGCGTCACGACTCGGACGGCGTCACGCGGGTCCGCGTCGAGGACCTTGCGCTCGCCCGCCTCGTCGATCAGACCGTGGGGCTCTCACAGGGGCGTGAAGTCCATCGGCGAGCGGCGGAGCTCCGCGAGCAATCGTTGTCGGGCGCGACGGACGAGATGATCGCACTCTCGATCCACTACGTCCGGGGTGATGTCGCGCTTCGCCGCGACCAGGCGGAATGGGTGATCGCCGCCGCGACGGCGCTCATCCAGCGTGGTCGGTACCGTCGCGCGAAGGCCTGCCTCGAGTTCGTGCTCCCCCACCTCGATGCGGCGGACGCCGACCTGCGGGCGCGTGCGACCGTCCTCGCGGGGCGCACCTATGTCCGCCTGGGGAACCGTGAGAAGGTCGAGTGGCTGCTGGCGGCCGCGGCCGACACGACCATCTCGATCCCCGCGGACGAACGTTCGAGCCTCGTACGATGGCTCGCGCGGCGGCTCGTCGACGGCGGCCAGGACCAGCGGGCGCTTCAACTGCTGGCGGACGAACTCCAGCATGCCGACCGGTTGTCCGTCACCGAGCGCGCTTCACTCGAGAGCGACGCCGGGAAGATCGCGTACCAGGTCGGCAAGATCGACATCGCCCGCTCACTGGCGGTGCGGTCGGTCGAACGAGCACACGGTGCGCGCTTCCACGAACTCGAGTCCACGTCGCTCGTCAGCCTCGGCTCCATCGACTGGCGCAGCGGCCGGCCGGCCGATGCCATCAAGACGGGGCGCCGAGCAGTGGCCGCCGCCCGAGCCAGCGGCAGCCCGCGCGGCCATGCGCGGGCGGGAGCCCTCGTCGGACTCGCCCTCATCGACCTCGGCTCGCCACAGCGTGGCCGGCGATGGCTGCTTCGAGCGCACCGCGTCGCGACCGCCGCCGGCGACCGCTCCGCGCAGTCGATCTGTGCCCGGTCCCTTACAAACGTCGAGTTCGAACTTGGCGAGTGGGCGCAGGCCTCGTTCTGGGCACGTCAGACCGTCGCGATCGATGACGGGCTCTTCCGGAATCGCCATGCACTGCGGACCCGCGCCGCGTTGACAGAGATCCTCGCCCTGCAGGGCGTCCTCCCGTCACGCTCGGAGTTCGCCCGCCATGCTGTAGACCTGGACACCGCACCCCCCGATGTCGTCGTCTCCAGGATGCTCGCCCACGCAACGGTCGAGCAGACCAGTGGCCGGAGCACCCGCGCGGCGGAGATCCTGGATGCACTCGATGAGTCGCTGATGGGTGTGGAGTCGATCAGACGCGACCTGCTCGTCGATGTCCTGCCGCGTCGCGGCCTCCTCGCATTCGGGAGCCAGGACGCGAAGACCCTGGACCGGATCGCCTCGAGGCTGACGATCGCATCGGAGGCAGAACCGGCCTTCAAGGTCCTCCAGCTTGAGGCGATCCACATGCGTGCCCTGGCAGATTCCTTTCATGATGCCGGGCCTGATCCCGCCCGAGAACTTGGACTGGTCGCGGACGCGTTCGACCAGGCGTCCTTCGGCTGGCGATCGGCGCGTGCGAGGCTGAACGAGGGACTGCTCCTCGTGGGCGTCGACGAGAAGCGCGCCGCCTCCGCGCTCCGGGAGGCATACCGCCGGTTCGACGAGATCGGCGCCCGCGGCTCGCTTGAGGAAGCCCGCACGGCCCTGGACGGGATCGGACGGCGGCCACCCTCGCGCCGGACGGAGGTGGCGAGTCATTGCCTCACCACACGAGAGGTCGAGATCGCGACGCTTGCCGCGGAGGGCCTGACCAACCCGGAGATCGCCTACCGCCTGTCGATCAGCCCTCGGACGGTCGCCACGCACATCCATCGGATCCTGACCAAGGCCGGGCTGCAGTCCCGTGTGCAACTGGGGGACTGGCTGGTCCGCGAGGCGCGTCCGGTCGTCCGTCGAAGCCAGGGCGCTTAGCGTCTCTCTCCTCGTGCGACTCCGGGCCGGAGGCGCCGTCGCGCCATGCGAGCCGCGGATCGTCGTCGCGGACCACGGTGACGCGGTACCAGGTACAGCGCGGGAACGCGCCCGTCTCCAGGGCCACCTCACCGCTCGCGGCGAGCTCGTCCTCCAGGCGCTGCCCGCCCACCGGGAACTCGCCGCAGGCGGTCGGACGCCACTGGTCGTGTCGGGCGCACGTCCCCCCGCCCTCGGGAAGCTCGGGCGTGGGCGCCGTCTCACCGAAGGCGGAGCAGTGGAACCGCGTGCCGCCGAGGTCTGAGAGGTCGGCCGCGACCACCTCGCGGTCCTCCCACGCCCCGCCCACCTTCATCAGCGGGATGATGAGCGGCGTCCCGCCGGCCTGCGAGGCGTAGCCGTCCGCGGGGAGGCTGCCCCAGGTCCAGTAGCCGTCCGTGCGACGCGAGTCGCAGCAGTCGCCGCAGCCGTTGCACACCAGGGCGCGCGCTTCCGACAACCGCATGAGGCTGACCCCGGCATGTTCGCCTTCAGCCATTGCGTCACTCAGGTCCCCGAGACACCTCGATCGAGGGCTCGATAGTCGCTCCATCGACTATAGGCCTCGCCGTCCCGCTCCCCGTCCGTGGGAGTGCTCGGCGAGGGCGCGCCTATACTCCCGCCGGACGAGGAGCCCTGTGACCACTTTCCGTTATGTCACAACCGCACATCGTGTGTTCGCGGGCGAGGATGCACTCGCGCGGCTCGGCGGCGAGGCGGAGCGCCTCGGCGCAACGCGGGTGCTCGTGCTCACCGGACGCACACTGGGCGCGGATGCTCGGCTCCGCGGGCGCGTCGGGGAGGCGCTCGGCTCACGCCTCGCGGGGTGGTACGCCGAGATCGACAAGGACTCTTCGTATGCCTCGACGAGCGCCGCAACCGAACTCGGACGCTCCGTCGACGCGGACCTCATCGTCGCCATCGGCGGAGGCAGCGTCATCGTCGCGGCGCGGGCCGTCGCGATCTTCCTCGGCGAGTCTGGGTCACCGTTCGACCTGATGACGCAGTACCCGGAGGGGAAACCCGCCCACAGCCCGCGGCTGGAGGCGCCCAAGCCGCCGATCGTCAACGTGCCGACCACGCCCACGACCGCGATGAACCGTGCCGGCACCGGCCTCAAGAACGACGACCTCGACCACCGCATGGAGTACTTCGACCCGAAGACGCGGCCCGTCTCGCTGATCTGGGACGCCGCGCTCGTCGAGGCGACGCCGCTGGATGTCTACCGTTCCGCCGCCACGACGCTGTTCACCGGCGTCGCGATGGGCCTCGGGGAGATCGGCGAGACGCCGTTCGCGGACGGCGACCGACGCCAGGCGTTCCGCCTCGCGCTGGGCGCCTATCCCGCGCTCGGGACGCCCGAGGATGGCGCGCGCGTACGGATGGACCTGATGACCGCGGCCTACCTCCAGAACCGCATCGGCGACGTGGCGACGGGCGGCGGCCCCCGTGTCCGAGGGCACGCGTACGCCCTCGCAACCGCGCTGCATCTGCTCTACCACCACGTCGGCCAGGGAGAAGCGACGGCGATCATGACGCGCGCCGTCCTCGACCTCTATCCACCGGACGCGGCCATCCTCGCCCCGATCGCCGAGGAGCTTGGCGTGCGCGGCGACGGCGCGGCGATCTCCGCGCGACTCGGCGAGGTGTACGCCGCGGCCGGACTGCCGATGCGGCTGCGCGACCTTGAGGTCCCGCGCTCGGACTTCGAGACGATCGCAGCGGCGACGCAGAAGAACTTCAACGCGAATCCCGGCGAACGGGATGCGGCGCAGGTGGCTGAGATGGTCCGCCTCCTCGAGCACGCCTGGTAGGAGCAGCGGCTAGGATGCCCCGGCGGGAGGGCACTCATGGCGGACGCCGGCAACCTGGTCTACTTCGAGCGCTGGATCGACCAGCGCGCCGATGATCTCCTCGCCGGCGAGACGGCGGTCGAGATGCGATGCGTCACGCGCGATGACCCCGGCGACGTGGTCGAGGCCGCGTTCCTCGACGCGCACTGGTACCAGTTGTCCTCGACGCGTGGCGAGATCCCCGAGCCCTTCCGCGTGACGGCGCGACTCCTGGAACGCTCCCCGAACCTCCTGGCCGTCTCCACCCACGGCGCCGGCTACGACACGATCGACCTCGAGGCGTGCACGAAGGCCGGCGTCATCGCTGTCAACCAGTCCGGCGGCAACCTGGAGGCAGTCGCGCAGCACACGATCGCGCTGATGCTCATGCTCTCGAAGCGTGCGGTCGACGCCGACCGCCACATGCGTCGCGAGCGCGGCTGGGTGCGCTCCGACTTCACCGGGCACGATGTGACCGCGAAGACCATCGGGCTCCTCGGACTGGGGAACGTCGGCCGGCGCGTCGCGGATCTCGCGAGGATCGCGTTCGGCATGCGCGTGCTTGCCGTCGACCCGTACGTGGACGACGCGGCGTTCGCAGCCCACGGCGTCGAACGTGCGACGCTGCCGGCGCTCCTCGCGGACGCCGACTTCGTCTCCGTCCACTGCCCGAGGACGCCCGAGACCGAGTGGATGCTGGGCGGAGAGCAGTTCGCCCGGATGAAGCCGACCGCCTTCGTCATCAACACCGCGCGAGGCGGCATCCTCGACGAGTTCGCGCTCGCGGAGGCGCTGGCGGCGAAGCAGGTCGCGGGCGCCGGCATCGATGTCTGGGACATCGAGCCGCCCGCCCTCGACCACCCGCTCCTTGCGTTCGACAACGTCATCGCCACGCCGCATATCGCCGGCGTCACCGTGGAGGCGCGGCAGACGATGGCTGAGTACGCCGTCGCGCAGTGGCGGACGATCTGGCGCGGCGAGCAGCCTCCACGCGTCCTCAACCCGGAGGCGCTCCCCCGCTACGAGGAGCGCCGCGCCGCGATCCTCGGACGGTAGGCAGGAGAGTCCGGGTCGGGCTACGCCTTCGCGAGCGCGTCGCGGACGCCCGGCCAGTCCTGGGCGAGGGCGCCGGGGAGGCGCTCCTGCGCCGGTGTCGGCCGCACGTAGTCCTGGCGGAGTGGCTCGGTCATGAGTTCGACGAGCACCGGGCCATCGACGTCCAGCAGTTCGTCGAAGGCGGCGTCGAACGACTCGACGTCATCGAACCGCACGGCCTTTGCGTAGCCGGCGCCCTCGGCGAGGCCCGTGAAGGACATGCGTCCTTCCGCGAGGATCGGCTGGCTCCCGCTGGTGTCGTAGACGCCGTTATGGAACACGATGTGCAGGAAGCGGCGCGGTGCGGCGTTCGCGATTGTGAGCATCGAGCCCAGCTGCATCGCCAGTGACCCATCACCGTCGAGGATCCACACGGGGACCTCGGGCTTTGCGAGCGCGACGCCGAGGCCGAACGTGGACGCGCCACCCATGAAGCCGACGCATCGGAGATCGCGCTCCGTGACGTCCTTCGAGCGCCACGGCAGGATCGTGGTCATCGTGGAGACGACCACCTGATCGTCACGGCGGCGGTGGAGGACCTCCAGCGCACCGTCGAGGGGCATTCGCTTCGTCTCGAGATGTCTGTCCTCAAGCATGGGTCCGCGCCCTCCTAGGCCGTCTGGTCGCCGATGAGCACGGCCGCGGGGCCGTTGCGGTCGAGCGCCTGCTGCATCGCCACCTGGATCTGGCCGACATCCTCGGGCACGTCGAGCAGGTGATAGGGCACGTCGAACACGTCGAGGATCGGCTCCGTGTAGCGCACCATCGAGTCGAAGTTGTCGCGGGGCGCCTTCTCCGGATCGCGGTTGAGCAGCCCGATCATGAACAGCATCGGGAACCGGCCCTCGATGGCGACGCCGCGGAGGTGGTTCACGCAGGCGAACAGGCCTGCGTGCTGGATCTGCACCAGCGGCCGGCGGCCGCCCACGATCAGGCCGGCCGCGAGGGTGATCGCCTCGTCCTCGGTGGCCGTCTGGATGAAGCGCATCTCGTCACGTTCGCGCATCAGGGCGATGAGGCTGCGGACGTGCGTGTCTGGCACCGCCACCACATCGGTGATGCCTGCTGCCTTCAGGGCGTCGTAGAGCGCCTCCGCGGGGATGGGCCTCGCCGGTTTCGTTTCGCTGACCATCCTCTGGCCCCTTTCGCGCGAGCCCCCGCATCGGGGCGTCTGCGTGATCTACCGGAACACGCGCTCCCATGTCGAATCCGGCCTTCGTTCCACGGGATTCTCCCGCCGGGTCGCTGCGTGCTCGGACAGTTGAGCAACTATGCCAAAGTTGCAGGAATTTGCCACCGCTCCCCCGATTGCGTTGCTGTCACGTGTTGTTATTGTTTTGCAATATTCACAGGTGTCTTGCAGCGGGGTTGTAATGTTCGGCACAGATTCGGAGCAGGACGCCAACGAGGCGTCGGGCAGGGTCGGACGGATGGCGGGCGTGCGCGACCAGGGGCGTGCGGATACTACTCCGCCGAGCCGCAAACTCGGGCGGCGCGCCTTCCTGCGACTGGCCGCGTCCGTCGCCCCACTCGCCGCGTTCGGCGTCATGGAGACCTCGACGGGCCTGCGCACAGACGTCGCCCGCAAGCAGACGGACATCGGCCGCTCCGAACGCCAGCCGCTCGCGCCGATGACGACCGAGCTGTCAGCACCTCGCCCGTACGTCAGCGCGTATCCGGCGGAAGGGAGCTCCCAGCCGCTGGTGTTCAGCAACCCGGTGGTCGCCGCCAACTGTCCCGATCCCCACATCCTGAAGGTGGACGGTGGCTTCTACATGGTGTCCACCAGTCATGACATCCCGGCATTCCCGATCCGCGAGTCCACGGACCTCGTGCACTGGCGGGACACCGGACTCCACGTGTTCACGCGCGCGAACCAGCCGCGCTGGGCGAAGGACCACTTCTGGGCGCCGGAGCTGCACCGCGTGGGCGACTACTACATCGCCTACTACACCGCGCGGTCGCGCGTGACGGGCCGGCTCTGCATCGGCGCGGCGGCCTCGCGCGCTCCGTTCGGACCGTACCGAGACCTGGGACGCCCGCTGGTGTCGTCGGCGACAAACGTCCTGGATGCGACGTTCTTCCGCGATGAGGATGGGCGCCAGTACCTGTACTGGAAGGCGGACGCCGGCCCCGGGGACGCCAGCGGCCCGATCTACGCGCGGGAGCTCGCCCCGAACGGCCTCAGCCTCTCCGGGCCGCGCTGGGAAGTGGCAAACACCGACCAGCCGTGGGAACTCGGACTGATCGAAGGCCCCACCGTCCTGAAGCGGGACGGCATCTACTACCTCTTCTACAGCGGCGCGGCCTTCAACTCGACCACCTACGCCGTCGGCGTCGCGCGCTCCTCGTCCCCGGTCGAGGGCTTCGAGAAGCGCGGCGACCCCATCCTGAAGAGCGGTGAGCGCTGGCGCGGGCCGGGCCACAACTCGATCGTCTCGCACGAGGGGTACGACTACATCGCGTACCACGCGTGGGAGGGCGTCCAGTTCCGCAACGTGCGGCAGAGCCTGATCGAACCCCTCCTGTGGGGTGAAGATGGCTGGCCGCTGGTCAACGAGGCCGGGACGCCCGTCACCTGAGACTGGTGCCCGAGGCGTACGCTCGCCTCATGAGCATCACGCATGTGCTGCACGGAGCGCGAGCGCGTCGGGTGGCCTCATCGTGCGTCCTCGTGGTCGCTGCGGTCGCCCTCGTCGCCTGCGGGAACATCGAGGCGACCGTCAGCGCGGCACGCCAGACGGCGACGCCCACCGCGACGGCGTCACCGACGCCCGCGGCATCTCCAACGCCACGTCCGACCCGGGGCACCGCCCGACTGATGCCTCTGGTAGCGCCTGCGCCTCAGACCCCGGTCATGGGACAGGCACTGCCGGACGCCCGCGTCGCGGAGATCATGGCGTTGCTCCTGGAGCGGAACCCCGATGACGCCCTCCTGCAGGACGCCCTCGACGAGGTGGTCGCGAACCGGGATGTGCGGTTCGTCGCACCCCTCGTGGAGTTGATGCGAGCCGGGCCGATGCAGCTGGGTGACCTCACGCATGTGCACATCAATGCCCTGGAGACGCTGACCGGCTGGGGGTACTCGCAGTCATGGGACCGCTGGGTGGAGTGGTACGGACGCGCCGGGCTGCACCCTCCACCGGGCTTCGCCGATTGGAAGGGCGAACTCCTCTCGAGGCTGGACGAGCGCTATGGCGAGTACATCTCTGACGCGCGACCCGCCGCCATCGACGTCGCCCGACTGGTGTGGGCGGGCATCCTGCCGGACGACACGTCGCCGCTGGATGACGCCCCCTTTGTCGCGGCGGACTCACCAGAGGCGGCATACCTCGACCCGGAGGAGCCGGTCTTCGGCGTCGTCATAAACGGCGAGCCCCACGCATATCCGCTGCGGATCATGGACGTCCACCAGATCGCGAACAACGAGATCGGCGGGGTCCCCGTCACCCTCGGATACAGTGTGCTCACCGGATCCGCCGTCCTCTTCGACCGACGTGCGCCGGATGGCCAGACGTACTCGTTCTCCTCCAGCGGCCTGGTCTACGAGAGCGACCAGCTGATGTACGACCGCGAGACCCGGTCGCTGTGGAGCCCGGTGCTGGGCCGCCCGCTCGTCGGCCCGCTCGTCGAGGTGGCCGCTGGGACCTCGGGGCCGTGGCTGGACGTGACGCCCGTGGTCACCGCTCGCTGGGGAGAATGGATGACGAGGCATCCCGACACCCGGGTCCTCGCGGCGGACACCGGTGCCAATCGGTCCTACCTCCTCGGATTCCCGCACCTCGAGTACTTCAGCTCAGGCGACACGGCCTTCCCCGTCGCCTCCATCGACGGCCGACAGCTCACGAAGGCGTGGGTGTACGGGGTCCGCCTCGGGAGCGAGTCGAAGGCGTACCCCCTGCGGACCGTGTTCGCCGAGGGCGTCGTCAACGACCGGGTGGGCGACCGGGAGATCGTGCTGGTCGGCGAGGGCCGCGGGCGCGGCATCCGTGTCGAGGGCGAACTACCGATGCTGGGTGAGGTGCGGTACTTCGCCGGCGGCACCATCCGGGCCTACGAACGCCCCACGGGGGTCAACTTCACCCGCGGCCCCAACGCCGACACCGTCATCGGGCGGCGCGGGGAGGTGTGGCGGGTGACCGAGGATGGACTCATGTCAGAGGGGGGCGAGGTGGCCCCGCGGATCTTTGGACAGCTGCTCTACTGGTTCGCGTGGCAGGCGTTCTACCCG
>CAYPYF010000038.1:0-7617 GCA_964414675.1 uncultured Dehalococcoidaceae bacterium | reverse complement strand
TACCCGGACACCGCGGTCTACGACACGATGCTCCCGACCGTAGGGCGATAGCGGCGCGCAGAAGCGTCAAGGGAGGACGCGCGCGATCCACTACGCGCCGGCCTGGCGGACACCCACACGCTTCAGGTGCCACCCGGTGGCGCCATCCGGCGCAGGCGGCGCGACGTCCGAGGTCTGCGTAGCCCCCTCGCCATCGGTCGCGCGCACCTCGATGAAATAGTCACCCGGCTGCGCGTCCCACTCGACGAGCCACTGACGCCACGAGGACTGCGAGAGCGGGTCGGAGAGCTTCGCCTCCAGCCACTCCTGGTTGGCGTCCCGGTCCTGGTCCGTCGGCGTGATGCGCACCTCCACCTTCGAGATGCTGCGGATGCCGCCCCACGCCACCCCGGCGATCGGGTTCATCCCCGCAGTGATGCTCCCCACCCGCGGGACGTCGATACGGGACTGCGTCTTGATCGGCGCATCCTTCGCCCACCCACGCGGGATCCAGTATCCGTCGTAGTCCTCAAGGCGGGTCAGCTCGATCTCGCTCAGCCACTTCGTCGCCGAGACGTAGCCGTAGAGCCCGGGGACCACGAGGCGGGCCGGGAAGCCGTGCTGCGCGGGCAGCGGCTCGCCGTTCATCGCAATCGCCACCATCGCCGGACGCCCGTCCAGCGCGACCTCCGTCGGAAAGCCCGCCGTGAAGCCATCGACCGAACGTCCGACGATCTGGGTCGCACCCTCCTGCACACCCGCACGCTCGAGGATCTTCGCGAGCGGGACGCCGAGCCAGATCGCGTTTCCGACGAGGCGACCGCCCACCTCGTTGCTGACGCAGGAGAGCGTCACGGGCTCCTCGAGGCTCGCCATCTCGGCGAGGTCGGCGAAGGTGAGCTCGTACGGCTCGTCCACCATGCCGTGGATCCGAAGCCGCCAGGTGGAGGCCTCCACGCGCGGCACGACGAGCGCGGTATCGATGCGATAGAAGCTGTCGTTCGGCGTGATGTAGGGGGAGAGCCCGTCCACATCCAGGCCGATGTCCTGCGGCGGCATCGAGGTCGTCAGCGTCGGCAGTTCGACCGAGGCGCGTTCTTCCTCGACGTCCACGCGGGTCGTGAGGAACTGGCCGCTCACCGCGGCGAGCGCCGCGCCGCCGGTGGCCGCCCCCGCGAACGTGAGGAACTTGCGCCGGCTGGCGACACCCGCACCGGGCATCGCGGGAGAGGCGGGCACCTCGGACGTTGCGAGTCCGAGGAGGTAGTTAAGCGTCGCCCACCCGGCGAGGGCGGCCGGGACGACGACCCAGAAGGCCGCGCCGTACCCGGTGAAGGGGTCGGCGGCGCCCGCCAGCAGGCCGACCATGCCGAAGAACGCGAACGCCGCCTTCCCCACCACCGGCCGCCGCGCGGCAAGCGGTCCGATCGCGAAGCCGAGGAGCAGCGATGCGGCCGTCACCGAGGTAAGCAGGATGGGCTTGTCGTTCGTCCCGAACAGCCCGATCGCCCACTTCACGACGGGGCCCGGCGTGCGGTCCACCACCACGTTCCCGACCGCAACGATGAGTGACGACGTGCCGGCGACCGCTGCGATCAACTCGGCGACTCCGAGCGCGACTGCGGCGGCCGCGAGGCCGGCAAGCGAGTACATCAGGCGGTTGCGGTGACGCATGGGAGTTCCTTCGTGTGCGCTTCCACTGGAACGCTTCATGACGGTAGTTCTTATAGAACATGCGAATGGATCAGGTTCCGGGCTAGCATCTTCACGGGGAAAGGGCGGCTCGATGTTCAAGTCGATCCTGATCGGGGTGGGCGCAGGGTTCCTCGGCCTGGCCGGGGCCGCGATCACGCCGGTGATCGTCGGCGTGCTCGGCGCATTCGGCGGCGCGGTCACCATCGTGGGCATCGCGGCGTTCCGGGCATTCCGTAGGATGCGGCGGCGCTCCCCGTCCGAGGTGGACGCGTCCGACGCGACGATGTCCGAGGCGACGGTGTCCGAGGCGACTGTGGCAGGCGCGTAACGAGCCGGGGGAGATGATGACCACGACTCCTGATCCAGACGACTCGACACCCGCCGCCGAGGAAGACGCGCCGCCGGCGCCCGGACGGCGGCGATTGACCCGCTCGCGGACCGACGACTGGTTCGGAGGCGTCGCGGGTGGCGTCGCCGAGTACTTCGACCTCGACCCCACGCTCGTCCGCATCGGCTTCGTCGTCGCCGCGATGCTCTCCAGCGGACTCGCGATCATCGCGTACATCGTCGCGTGGATCGTGGTCCCCGAAGGCCCCGCGACCGGGGATCCTGCAGGCACGCGCCGCGGCAGCGGCAATGCCGGAGCGCTCCTCGGCGGCGGCATCCTCATCATCGGCGGGGCGCTGGTGCTGCTCTCGCAACTCGACCTGGACGTCGACCTCCCGTCGTGGAAGGTCGGCTTCTCGTCCGCGCTGATCCTCATCGGTGTGCTCATGCTCGTCGAGGCACGCCGGGGCTTCCACGGCGGCCTGATCGCGCTCGCCACGATCCTCGCGCTGCTCCTCGGCGTCTCGTCGGCGAGCGGATTCACCTTCGCCGTGGATGGCGCCTTCGGCGAGTCGCGGCACACCGTCGTCCGCGCCGAGGACCTCGAAGCGGAGTACTCGCACGCCTTCGGCTCGTTGAGCCTCGACCTGCGCGGCCTGCAACTGGAGCCCGGCACGACCACCATCGAGGTGCATGTCGCCTTCGGCGAGGCCACCGTCGACCTGCCCGAGGGCATCCCGTACCGCATCGACGCAAACAGCTTCTTCGGCAGCATCGACGCCGAGGACTTCGACGCCGATGGCATCGCGACGAGCCGGACATTCAACTCGCCCGGCTACGACGAGGCGGAGCGACGCCTCGAGATCAAGATCGCCACCGCCTTCGGTTCCGGGAGGATCCGCTGATGCGCTACGACTTCGGCGCGGGCCTCATGGGCCTGCTCGTGATCGCGCTCGGCAGCGCGTTCCTCCTCGACGCGCTGGACGTCCTCAACCTCCGGTTCGAGGTCATCCTCCCCACGTTCGCCATCGCGATCGGCGTCGCGGCCGTGGCGTCTTCACTCCTGCGGTCGCGCGATCGGTAGCAACGGCGCTACCGATCGGAGGCGGACCGGTAGTCCTGGTACGGCCCGTCGCGCCACGCGAGCGCTTCCTTCAGGCCGCCCTCCTGCATCTTGTCGCGCCACTGGTAGCTCTGGGACGTGAACGTCCCGGCAGCGTCGAGGTCCGTGCTGGAGTGCACGCTGGAGTAGATGCCCATGTTCTCGTGGAAGCGGTTCATGTGGATCTTGAGGGCCGCGAGGTGGTCCGCGGGCAGGATCGCGATCCGGTCCGCCAGTGCGATCGTCTCGTCCTCGAGCCGGTCGATCGGGACGGCGCGGTTGATCAGGCCCATCTCGGCCGCCTGCACACCGGTGATGTTGTCGCCGGTGTAGAAGAGCTCCTTCGCCTTCCGCATCGGGATCAGCAGCGGCAGGATCATCGAGGTCCGCGTACCCGCGAACCGCAGTCCGGGATGCCCGAAGCGGGCGTCATCCGCCGCCACCACGAGGTCGGCCATCATCGAGAGTTCACAGCCGCCGGCGATCGCGTAGCCGTGGACCTGGGCGATCGTGACCTTCTGGAGGTTCCAGAAGTACATGTGGATGTTCGTGATCCGCTGCATCCCGCCGCGGACGCCCTGCCAGAGCCGTCGCCCCTGCTCGTCCGTCTGGCGGAACTGGCGCACCACGGCGTCCTCGCCGGTGCGCTGGGGCGGGGTGAGGTCGTAGCCGGCGCTGAACGTGCGCCCCGACCCTCGCACGATGATGACGCGCGCCGACGAGTCGGCCTCGAGTTCCTCGAGCGCCTCGCGGAACTCGAAGAGCAACTCCTGGGAGAGCGCGTTCATCTTCTCGGGGCGGTTCAGGGTGATGCGGGCGACACGGTCGTCGGTACCGACGCGGTCGATGAGCAGGTTCTCGAACACGGGCTCTGCCATGGGGGCCTCCTTCGCGGCGGCGCGATTATAGGCGTGATGCCGAGGAGAGCCGGCATGGGGGTTCCGCGCTTGAACCCTCGGCCTACACTTCCGCCATGACCACGATCCACGATGTCGCCGACCCGACCACGAAGCTGAAGATCACCGTCGTCTCGGACTTCATCTGTCCGTGGTGCTACGTCGGGCTCGAGGTCATCGACCGGCTCTGGCAGAAGTACGACTTCGAACTCGACTGGGCGCCCTACTTCCTCGACCCGTCGATCCCGCCCGAAGGGCGCGTCCGCGCACCCACCACGACGCCCGACACGCCCAAGTCCGATCTGGAGAAACGCGCGGACTCCGAGGGCATCGAGCTCCGCCGAGGGCGCACGTTCACGCCCCACACGCACCTCGCGCTGCAGGCCTCGGAGTGGGCGCGCGACCAGGGCGATGCGCGGACGGTGCTGGAGTACCACCGCGCGCTCTTCAAGCTGCATTTCACCGAGCACGAGAACCTGATGGAGCCGGACGTCCTCGCGGGCGCTGCCACGGGGATGGGACTCGACGGCGACGACCTGCGCGCCGCGCTCGCCGAGGGGCGCTACAAGCAGCGCGTGGACGAGGGCATCGAGCACTCGTACGCCATCGGCGTCACGGGCATCCCGACGTTCATCCTCAACGACCAGTACGCGGTGGTCGGCGCGCAGACCTACGACGTCTTCGAGCGCGTCATGGCCGAGCTCGGCGTGGAACCTCGCGCGGACGCGTAGGCCTCCAGCAGCACTGGATCCGCCACTAGATCCGTCGAGGCAGCTCCACCTCGGCCGTGCCCTGCACCGGCCGCTCGCCGCGCTCGTTCTCGAGCGCGAGGTCGAGCCGCACGATCCCCGGCCCGCCGGCCTCGAGGGCGTCGTCGCCGGCATCGGTGACCACGGAGAGGCACCGCAGGCTGTCGCCATGCAGGACGGGACGCCGGAACGAGACGTCCAGCGTGACGATGCGCCCCATCGGCCCCATCCAGTTCGTCACGATGCGGGTGATCATCGCCGCGGACATGTTGCCCGGGACGATCGGGCGTTCGAGGCCCTGCCGCTTCGCCTCGGCCGCGTCGGAGAAGCGGCCGCCACCCGGCCCGCCGCCGCGAGAGCCCGCGCCACTCGCGAGGAACTCGGCGACGTGTTCGGAGGTCGGCTGCTGGTGCTCCACGAATTCGTCGCCGAGGGCGACATCCTCGAAGTACCGCTGGCTGGTGTTCGTGTCGCTCGCGTGGGGGGTCATTCTTCTCCACCTCCCGGCTTCACGGAGCGGTGCACCATGGAGCGCTCGGAGACGGCGACATCCTCGCCGTGCTGGTTCATGTACCGGGTACGGTGGACCACGAAGACCATGCGGCCGCTGCGGCCGGTCTTCTCGTAGACCTCCTTCACCTGCGCGAAGGCCTCGATCGTGTCGCCGGGGCGGATCGGCAGGTGGAACTCCTGCCGCGCGCCGGCCATGAAGGTCGTGTTGCCGAACTCGACCTTCGCGTCCGGCGGACTGCCGAGGCGTGCGGTCTGGAGGATGCCGGGCGGCGCGATCAGGCCGCCGTACGGCCCCTGCTCACGCGCGAACACCTCGTCCGAGTACAGCGGGTTCGTCTCCTCCAACGCCTCGCAGTACTGGCGGATGCTCTCCGCGGTGACCTCGAGGCTGCCGACGGGCACCTCGCGCCCCACGACGGAGCGGTCGAACTCGAGGGCGTCGCCACCGAGCTCGCCCTGGCGGCTCGTGGAGGGGATGAGCTGCGCCACCGTTGGACGCTCGCCGATCTCAGCGCCGGGCTTCGTCTCCTCGAGTCGCACCGGGGTGAACGGGCGGGCCGGATCGCGGAGCACCGCGACGAGGTCCTCGACGGTGCGGACCGGACGCTCGAAGCGCGTCATGCAGCGTCCGAGGGCGCTCACGAAGTGCGAGTCGGACGACCCGAGCTCGCCGATCCCATGCTCGACCGCCAGGTCGTGGCCGCGCGCGTTCTCGAAGTCGCTGCTGCCGCCGTTGAGCGTCTCGGCCAGCATGATCGGCTTCAGGTTCACGGAGCGCTCATCGAAGTGGTCGACGACGCCAATGCGAGGGCGGCCGGCGTGCGCCGCGACAGCGACCCCGCCGGTCTCCCACGCTACGCGGAAGACGTCGATGTACGGGTGGTCGACCCGCTTGAGGTCGAACTCAGCGAGGAAGGCAGGCGTGACGCCGAACACCAGCACGTGGCCGATGTCCGTCTCCATCTCGACACCGCGGAGGACGACCGCGTCGTACCGCGCCGCAAGTTCGGTGTAGTCGACCTCCGCGTCGAAGCGCCGGTGCTCCGTGATCGCGAAGCCGTCGATGCGGAAGCCCTGCTTCCGCTTCGCCTGTACCCACTTCAGGTAGCCCTCGACGCTGCCGCCGGCATCGTCGGAGCCGTCCGAGGAGTGCACGTGGAGATCGAGGTAGGTCGCGCCGTCCGGCGCCGGGGTCACTGTCATCGTTGCCTCCGTTGCGCCACCGCGGGTGTGCGCACGGGCGCGAGTATATGGGGCGATCCCACGAGGCGGCACCACCATCGGTGTATGTGACACGCCGGGGACGACGGAGGTGGGTGCAGCGGCCATACTGTCGCGATGGACGACCGCTCCGCCGACCTGGCCCGCCTCAACACCGTCGTGCCGGACTGGCTCGAGCGGGAGGTCGGCGTCGACCGCCCTCGGCGAGTGGTCCGGGCCGACGACTCGGAGATCCTCGTCTCGAAGTTCGAGGCCGGCTTCGCGGCGCAGCTGCACCGTCTCCTGGACGAGGTCCCCGAACTCTTCGACGAGGCGCGCGTGCTGGAGCAGTACCGGCGCATGGCGACCGACCTCCCAGCCGACACCCCTCGCGTGGACGCCTGGCACGCCGCGATGCACGAGGCGCTCCGGGTGGCCGGGGAGCGGCTCAGCCTCGACGACTCCCGGCTCGCCGAGGTGCGCGTCGGGGTGGACTCCGTCCGCGCCGTCCTCGAGGCGTGCATCTGGAGCCAGCCCCGCGTCGGGGACGACTACACGCCGAGGTCGGGCGAACTGCAGGCCTACCGCGACGGCCTTGCCGCGCTGCAGGACGAGCGCGACATCTTCACGCGGTACTACGGCGACTTCGAGGGCGTCCCGGTGCGGAATCACTGCCCCGGCTCCGCCTTTGCGCGCCGGATGCTCGCCCACGGCTGGACGGCGATCACGGGGACACCGCCGCCCGCCTAGATCGCAGACTCCCCCGCGAGGCGCTCGCGCACCAGGTGCCGCTGAAGCTTGCCGGACGCCGTCCGCGGCAACGGCTCGCTCGCTCGCACGATCCGTCGAGGCACCTTGTACCCGGCGAGGACGTCGCGCAGCGGCCCCGGGATCGCCTCGACGTCCACATTGCCGACGACGACCGCGACCACGACGTGCCCCCACCGGTCGTCGGGCACCCCGACGACGGCGCATTCCTCGACCCCTTCGAGCGCGAGCAGCGCCGACTCGACCTCCGCGGGGTACACGTTCTCGCCGCCCGAGACGATGAGGTCGTCACGCCGGTCGGCGACGTACAGGTACCCCTCCGCGTCGAGGTAGCCGAGGTCACCGGTGTGCAGCCAGCCCTCGCGGATCGCCTCGGCGGTCGCATCCG
>CAYPYF010000037.1:18730-24567 GCA_964414675.1 uncultured Dehalococcoidaceae bacterium | reverse complement strand
GCCGAGGCCGAGGAACGAGAGCGACGCCTCCGCGATGATCGCCGTACCGAACATGACCGACGCGAGGATCAGCACGGGCGCCATGATGTTCGGCAGGAGGTGGGAGACGGCGATGCGGAAGCCGGTGGCGCCGAGCGATCGCGACGCCTGGACGTAGTCCTCCTGCTTCACGCCGAGGACGGCGCCGCGGACGACGCGGGTGGTGTTCGGGATCGAGCCGAGCGCGATCGCGATGAGGACATTGCGGATGCTCGGCCCGAGCATGGCGACGAGGGCGAGCGCGAGGATCAGGCCGGGGAACGCCATCATCGAGTCGATGACGCGCTGCATGACCTCGTCGACCTTGCCGCCGAGGTAGCCGGAGATCATGCCGAGCGTGACCCCGGAGACGATGCCGACGATCGACGCGCCGAGGCCCACGATCAGAGAGATCCGTGCGCCGTAGACGAGACGGCTGAAGAGATCGCGGCCGAGGTTGTCGGTGCCCATGATGTGGGACCAGGTGGGCGCGACCAGGCGGGCACCGCGGATGGACTCGTTGGGGTCGTGCGGGGCGATGATCGGCGCGAACACGGCAACCACGAAGAGCACGATGACGATCACGGCGCCGGCGGCGCCGAGGGGCTTGCGCCGCACGAAGCGGCGGGTGGACTTGAGCGTGGCGCTGCTGCGACTCGGCCGCCTCGCGATCATGGCAGCGGGGACCTGGATGCGGGGTTCGGCGTTAGTCAAAGCGGATCCTCGGGTTCAGGAAGGCGTACGAGACGTCCACAACGAGGTTGGTGATCACGTAGATGATGCCGAAGAGCAGGACGTTGGCCTGGATCTGCGGGTAGTCGCGCTGCGCAATCGCGTCGATCGTGAGCCGGCCGAGGCCCGGCAGGTTGAAGATGGTCTCGGTGATGACGGTGCCGGTGAGCAGGCCGGCGACCAGCGCACCGAACAGGGTGACCACGGGGATCATCGCGTTCTTCAGGGCGTGCCCGCGGATGACGGTGCTGTTGGTGAGCCCCTTCGCGCGCGCCGTGCGGATGTAGTCCTGGCGGAGTACCTCGAGCAGCGTCGAGCGCGTCATGCGCATGAGGGCGGCCGACGCGGAGGCGCCGATCACGAGGGAGGGGAGCCAGAACTGCTGGAGGTTGGTGAGTGGGTCTACCCAGATCGGCCGGTAGGCGACCGGCGGTACCCAGCTGAAGAAGATCGCGGGGAGCACGATCACGAGGGTGCCGAGGTAGAAGTTGGGCACGGAGAGCGCGGCGATGCTGATCGACCGGCACAGGTAGTCCCAGATGGTGTCCTGTTTGACAGCCGCCAGCACGCCGATCGGCAGGGCGACGACAGCCGCGACGATCGACGCGAACAGCGCGAGTTCGACCGTGACGGGGAGCGTGCGCTTGATGGAGTCGATGACGGGGCGGTTGGTCCAGAACGACGTGCCGAGGTCACCGACGACCACGCCGCCGATCCAGTTCAGGTATTGCATCGGGACCGGGTCATCGAGCCCGAGTTCCTTGCGGAGTTCGTCCTTGCGGGAAGCGGTGGGGCTCTCCTCCAGGATGACGGAGGTGGCGTCGCCGGGGATGACCCGGATCATGAGGAAGACGATGAGCGAGAGGCCGATCAGCACCGGGATCATGTTGATGAACCGGCGGACGATATAGACGAACAACGCGTTCCTCCAGCAAACGGTTGTCTTCCCGCTCACGTCAGGGGCAGGGCAACCGTTTGTCTCGGGGAGTTGTTACAGGAACGTTGCGACGCTGTCAACGTTTCAGCGGGCGTGCGGGGGCGGACAGCCCTAGCAGGAGGGGAGGAAGCGCGGCGCGCCGAAGGATCCGCGCTGCACGAACTCCCAGTGGCGTCCCACCTCGAACGTCGAGTAGTCGACGTCAGGGTGGAGGGCGCGCGTCGCCGCGAGGCGGCCGTCCGTAGCGACGTCGTGCGCGACGACGCTGATCTGCGGCCGGTAGGCGCGTGCCCATTCGGAGTCGCCGAACAGGACGACGGAGAGGTCTGCGCCGACCTGGAGCTCTGACTCCGCGATGGCGCCGAGGATCGCCGGGCCGAGCGCCGATGCGCCGACCGCGACGGCGGAGACCCAGCGGGACTCGAGCAGCCGGGAGACGGCCTCGGCCGCGGCCACGCTGTTCGGCTGGGTGATGCGGATCACCTCGGTCTGGCCGAGGGCGCTGAGCGGGGACTCCCGGAGGGCGTCCCGTAGCGCCGCCTCACGGACCTGCCCGCCGTCCTCGTGCTCCTCGACCAGCGCGATCCGCTGGTGGCCGAGACGGACGAGGGAGCGGAACGCGGCCATGCTGGCCATGTGCTCCTCCTGGCCGCCGCAGAGCTCGGTGACGGCGCACTCGCCGATCATGAGCGCGTCGTGCGACTCCGCGCGGAGCCGCGAGCGCTGTTCCGGGGTCAACGACCCCCAGCCGATGACGGCGTCCACGGGGAACGGGAATGCCGGGCGGTCGCCGACCTCGGAGTCGAGGTCCGCGATCATGACCGAGCGTGAGTCGAGGCAGGCGGCCCGCTGGACGCCCGAGAGGAACTCGGCGGTTGCGCCGGAGGTCATCGAGGAGACGGCGAAGCCCAGGGTCGCGGATGAGGAACCCCTCAGCGCCTGCGCGACGACGGACGGCCGGTAGTGCAGGGCGCGCGCGACCGACCAGATCCGTTCGCGCGTGTCGGGCGCGACGCTACCCGCGCCGTTGAGGACACGGGAGACGGTCGACTTATCCACGCCTGCGGCGCGTGCAACGTCCTGAATGGTGGAACCGTGCGTGCCGATAGTCGACTCCCGGGGCAGGTCGTTCATGCGCGCGCAGCGTAGCAGATGCTCGATACCCGAGGATGAACTAGGACGACGAGGTACGAGTATCTCGTGGCTGCGGGCGAGATCCCGCATACGACGGCGAGAGATATCTGACGCTCAACGCTTGCCGGGAGGATCGGGCGTCCCTCGACGCTCCTGTTCGTCGGCGACTTCTCGCTCCCAGTACTTGCGCGCGGACTTCTGCGCCTCGGCGTCCTCGCGCGAGGGGCGTCCCTTCGCGGGATCGTCGCGCCGCTGTTCCTCGGCGACGCGCCGGCGCCAGTACTTGCGGGCGGACGACTTCGCCTCCGACTCGGCACGCTCGGCGGAGGTCTGGCCGCGGCCGGTGAGACGCCGGACGAGTCCAGGCAGCCATTGGGACAGTGCGCGGAGTGGGTTCACGAGGTGCTCCTGGCCTGTGGTCATCGGTACGTCGCCGGCGACTTACCAGCCGTCCACGAATGAGCGCTTCTTCCCGGCACGGGGCACCGGCGGCTTCGCGGCCTTCAGGGTGTTCGCGACCCAGGCGCGGGACTCCGCCGGGTCGATCGCGTCGTCGAGGCCGAAGCGAGTGGCCTGCTCGATGGCGCGACCGCGCCGGTAGGCGGCGGCCACCATCTCCTCGTAGCGCTCGCGACGCTCCGTCGGATCCTCGATCGCGGCGAGCTCGTTGCGGTAGCCGAGCTTCACGGAGCCCTCGATGCCCATGCCGGCGAACTCGCCCGTCGGCCAGCTGACGGTGAAGGACGGCTCCTTGTAGGAGCCGCCGGCCATCGCGATGGCGCCGAGACCGTACGCCTTGCGGATGATGATCGTCATGAAGGTCGTATCGAGGTTGGCGCCGACCAGGAAGAGGCGGTTGGCGTGCCGCACCAGGGCGGTCTTCTCGACTTCCGGGCCGACCATGATCCCCGGCGTGTCGCAGAGGAAGAGCACGGGGATGTCGAAGGCGTCGCACAGCTGGAGGAAGCGCGCGGCCTTGTCCGCGCCGTCCGAGTCGATCGCGCCGCCGAGGTGGTGCGGATTGTTCGCGACGATCCCGACCGGGTAGCCCTCGATGCGGACGAACGAGGTGACCATCCCGATGCCGAACGCCCGCCGGACCTCCAGGACGGAGCCGACGTCCGCGATCGTGTCGATGACGCGGCGGATGTCGTACACGCGCAGCCGGTTCTCCGGGACGATGCGGCGCATCTCGCGCTGGTCGGGCGCCTCCCAGTCCTGGACGCGGCCCTGGAAGTAGGAGAGGTACCGCTTCGCGACGGCGACGGCCTCCGCCTCGTCCTCGACGAGGATGTCGACGACGCCGTTCGGCACCTGGATGTCCATCGAGCCGATCTCCTCGGGCGCGAAGACGCCGAGGCCGCCGCCCTCGATCATCGCGGGGCCACCCATGCCGATGTTCGAGTCCTTGGTCGCGATGATCACGTCGCAGCAGCCGAGCAGGGAGGCGTTGCCGGCGAAGCAGCGGCCGGTGGTGATGCCGACCATGGGCACGAGGCCGCTGAGCGTGGCGAACTGCGAGAACGTCCGGGTCAGGCCGTCCGTGTTGTCCGTGTCGCCGGGACGCCCTCCACCGCCCTCACCGAAGAGCACGACCGGGAGCTTCGCGTTGCGGGCGACCTGGATCATGCGGTCCGTCTTGGCATGGTTGCGGTTGCCCTGCGTCCCCGCGAAGACCGTGTAGTCGTACGCGATCGTCGCGACCCGGTTCGCCGGCTCGGGGAACAGGTGTCCGTTCACGCTGCCGATCGCGGTGATCATCCCGTCGCGCGGCGACTTCTCGATCAGCTCTTCGAGGGAGCGGCGACGCGCCTGGGCGGCAAGGACGATCGCGCCGTACTCCGTGACGGTGCCTTCGTCGTAGAGGTCGTCCACGTTCTCCTCGACGGTGCGCTGGCCGCGGCTGTGGCGGCTCTCGACGGCGCTCGTGCGGTAGCCGTCGTGCGTCGTCGCGCGACGCTTCACGATGTCGGCGAGGTCGGGGCGGATGTAGTCGAGGTCCACTTCGTCCTCGGCGCCGGCTTCGCCCGCGGCGACCTCGCGCTCCTCGATCACGAGGAGGGTGTGGTCCTGCCAGACCGTGTCGCCGACGGCGACCTCGATGCGGGTGACGGCGCCGCTGGCCTGGGCGCGCACCTCGTGCTGCATCTTCATCGCTTCCATGACGACGAGGAGCTGCCCGGCGCGCACGAGGTCGCCTGCCGCGACCTCGACACTGACGATCGTGCCCTGGATCGGCGCGGTGGCGGCGCGTTCGCCCTCGGCCACGGCGGCCGTCGAGGCGGCGCGTCCGGCCTCACGGGTGGAGGCGGTGGCCGCGCGGCCGTACGTCAGCACCGCGAGCGGGTCGACGGCGTCGACCTGCGCGCCGGCACGTCGCGTGGACGCCTCACCCGGCGTGGAGGCCGCCGGTGCACTCGCGGCGGTCGGGGCGGACATCGTGACCGCGGAGGCCATGAGGTCGCCGAGGTGTGCGTCGACGAAGCGGGTGGTGACGCCTCCTACCTGCGTCTGCTCGTCACGGAGCAGGGCGCGGAGGAAGGGGATGTTGGTCTGGACACCCTCGATGCGGAACTCGCCGAGGGCGCGGTCCGCGCGGTCGAGCGCGTCTGCGATGCCGCCCGCGGGCACGTGCGCGATCACCTTCGCGAGCAGCGAGTCGTAGCGGGGGCTGGTGGTGTAGCCGGCGTACCCGAAGCTGTCGGTGCGGACGCCGCGTCCCGAGGGCACCTCGAACGCCGCGAGCGTGCCGCCCGACGGTGCGATCGAGCCGTCCTCGCGCATCGTCTCCATGTTCACGCGGGCCTGGACGGCGAAGCCGCGCGCGGGTGGGGGCGGTCCGGCGAGGCCGAGGTCCGCGAGCGACGCGCCGCCGGCGAGGCGCAACTGCAGCTGCACGAGGTCGACGCCCGTGACCTCCTCGGTCACGGGGTGCTCAACCTGCAGGCGGGTGTTGACCTCGAGGAAGCTGATGGTGCCGTCTATGCCCACGAGGAACTCGCACGTGCCGGCGCCC
>CAYPYF010000037.1:0-18720 GCA_964414675.1 uncultured Dehalococcoidaceae bacterium | reverse complement strand
CCTCCTCGGTGACGGTGTGCTCCACCTGGAGCCGGGCGTTCGCCTCGATGAAGGCGATCGGTGCGTCGTCGCCGGTGGCGGTGGCGTCCACGAGGAACTCGAAGGTGCCGAGGTTGCGGTAGCCGGTCGCGGACGCGAGCCGGACGGCCGCCTCGACGAGCCGGTCGCGGACGGCCTGTGAGAGCGCGGGCGCCGGGGCGATCTCGACCAGTTTCTGGTGGCGGCGCTGGAGGCTGCAGTCGCGCTCCCAGAAGTGGGTGACGGCGCCGGACTCGTCGCCCGCGACCTGCACCTCGATGTGGCGGGCGAGCGGAAGGAACTGCTCGACGTAGAGCGCGCCGTTGCCGAAGGCGGCCTGTGCCTCCGCGCTCGCGCGTGCGAACGTCTCGTCGAGGGTGGCGGGGTCATCCACGACGCGGATGCCGCGGCCACCACCTCCGGCGACTGCCTTCACGATCATCGACTGGCCGGCGGGGAGCCCCTCGAGGAACGCGCGTGCCGTCTCGAGGTCGGTGGCCTCCGCGGTGCCACCGAGCAGCGGCACGCCGTGCTCCGCCGCGACGCTGCGGGCGCGGACCTTGTCGCCGAACAGCTCGAGCGTCTCCGGGCGAGGGCCGACGAAGGTGATGCCGGCGGCGGCGCAGCGGCGGGCGAGCTCGGCGTTCTCGCTCAGGAAGCCGTAGCCGGGGTGGAGGGCGTCGCATCCCGCCTCGACGGCTGCGGCGATGATCGCGTCGACGTCGAGGTAGGCGCGGGCCCCGGCGCCGGGGAGGCGGACGCAGGCGTCAGCGCGCTTCGTGTGGAGGGACGCCTCGTCGTCCTCGGGCGCGACGGCGACGGTCGCGATGCCGAGCTCGGCGGCGGCGCGCGCGATCCTGACGGCGATCTCGCCGCGGTTCGCGATCAGGAGTTTCGTCACCGCCATGTGTGCCTCAAGTCTGCGTGGTGTCCGTATGCACTTCCGGCAATCTATCCGAGCAGGGCAATGCGCGCCGGACGCCGGAACGTGGCGGCGGCTGTGCGGTGGCGGGGTGGCGTCCCCCGACCAGTGCCACACGACACATCAGGTACCGCGTACAGTGCGCGGCGCGGGGAGGCGGAACCGATGCGACGCAACATCACGAAGGCGAAGCTCGCGGGTGGCGATGTGGTCTTCGGCGGCATCGTGAGCGGCTTTGCGCCTGAGATCGCCGAGCTCCTGGGCCACCTCGGGTTCGACTTCGTGTTCCTGGAC
The DNA here is from genome assembly GCA_964414675.1 of uncultured Dehalococcoidaceae bacterium. GTDB lineage: Bacteria > Chloroflexota > Dehalococcoidia > UBA2979 > UBA2979 > W-Chloroflexi-9. The sequence goes on along the minus strand of CAYPYF010000037.1, from coordinate 17,486 downwards.
TGCGAGCACGGGCCGATGAGCTACGACCAGGTGGAGCAGATGGTGCGCACTGCCGAGGCGGTGGGTATCACCCCGATCGTGCGGATCCCGGACCACGAGGCGTCCACGATCCTCCGCTACCTCGACCGCGGTGTGCAGGGGATCATCGTGCCGCACGTGAACACGCGGGCACAGGCGGAGCGCGTCACCTCGGCGGCGCGTTACTACCCCGAGGGGCGTCGGGGTGCGGCCGGAGGACGGGCGCACGAGTACAACGTGGACGTCTCGGCGGTGGAGAGCCGGCAGTGGCTCAACGACGAACTGCTCGTGATCCCGATGTGCGAGGAGACCGAGGCGGTCACGAACCTCGACGAGATCCTCGCGGTGCCGGGCGTCGACGCGATCCACTGCGCGGCGAGCGACCTCGGCCAGAGCATGGGCAACGCGCCGCTCGCCGAGGTGCGTGCGGTGATGCGCGACGTGGTGACGCGCGTGCGGGCGGCCGGCAAGCACGCCGGTGTCGGTGGGTCGTCGCCGCGTGACGCGGCGGGTGTCGCGGAGCTGATCGATGGTGGCGCGAACTTCATCACGATCTCCGCGCTGGGCCTCCTGCGGACGGGCGCCGAGGACTTCCTCGCGGCCGTGGATGCGGCCCGCGCCGGCTAGAGAGGTGCGCGTCCGGCCATCAGAACGATGTTCGACGCTGTTTACACGCGCGTGTTATCAATTGCCGAGGCACTCAGTGACGCTTCACGAGTGACCAGCGCGGAGCACGCATGACCACCACCGAATCCACCGTCGACGAGTCAACCCTCGAGGCGTTGCCGCCGCCCCAGGAGATCGTCGCTGCCTCGGGCAGCCGGGGCGCGCTCTACCGGCTGCGCACACCGATGTCGTCCTCGGCGCTGCCGTGGGTGATGCCGTACGCCTTCGTCCCCAACACGGCGGAGGGCGTCACGCTCTTCGACGCGGGGTTCGGGACGAGCGACGCGACCGAGGCGATGACCGCGCAACTGGCCGCCCTCGGCCGGACGCCCGCGGACGTGCGCCGGCTGATCGTCTCGCACTTCCACCCGGACCACGTGGGGATGGCGGGCTGGCTCAAGGAGCAGAACCCGGACCTCGAGCTCGTGATGCATCGGGCGGACGCGGCGATCTATTCGGGCATGGACCGCGGCCACGACTCGTGGGAGTCGGAGATGCGCGGGTGGGGGATCCGGCACGGCTTCGCCGCGAGCGACCTGGAGCAGGCGCAGGAGGAGCACCGCGAGCGCCGGAACCGGGAGCGCGGCGAGCGTCCGCACGACACCGCGAAGACGACCGAGGAAGAGCAGTGGCGGATGCGCCGCACGGAGCCCTCGCGCCTCGTCGAGGACGGCGAGGAGATCACGTTCGACGGCTGGACGCTGGTCTCGCAGTGGACGCCCGGCCACACGCCGGGCCACCTGCGCATCTCGATCCCGGACGAGCGCCCGACCTTCACCGGCGACCACGTGCTCTCGCGCATCACGCCGAACGTCTCCTACCACCCGGAGGACGAGGAGGGCGACCGCAACCCGCTCGCGGAGTTCCTCGCCTCGCAGCAGAAGACCGCCGACCTCGACACCCGTCTCGCCCTCCCGGCGCACGAGGACCTGATCGAGGACCTCCCCGCCCGCTGTCGCTTCATCATCGAGCACCACCACGAGCGCGCCGACGAGGTGATCGAGGGCATCGCGAAGGTCGCGAACCCCTCCGGCGCCACGGCGCTCGAGATCGCGGGGCAGGTGACCTGGAACCGCCCGTGGGAGACGTTCTCGATCTGGAAGCGCCGCTCCGCCATCGGCGAGACGCTCGCGCACCTTCGGCTCGTGGAGACGCAGGGCCGCGTACGCCGCGTCGAGGACGACAGTGGTGACGCCTCGGTGGTGCGCTGGCTCAAGGCGTAACGTCGGGCGTTTCGTCAGAAACCCTGTCGCGGAAGCCGCCTCAGCACGCGCGGAACCGGCACGCCTTCGCAACTGGCCGACGCCTACGGTTGGCGTCAGACAGCACGCGAAGGAGATCCGTCATGCCAGACACGACCCACCAATGCGAGTACTGCGGCGTCGCCACGGCGGATGCCGCTGAGTTTGCGCGGCACATGGCCGGCCACCAGCCGGGCGGCAAGCAGACCGGCGGGCAGAGTGCTCCCGGCCCCGAAGACCAGACCGAGGCCGCTGACGAAGCACGTGAGGCGCTGCAAGACCACACGCAGACCCCGGGCGAGGCCGAGCGCAAGCACGACGAGGCCCGCCGCTAGGGAAGACCTCAGTCAGTCATGAAGCAGCCGCCCACCTGGGCGGCTGCTTCTATTGCGGCGTCCGGGCCGGCCTCGCTGACCTACGCCTTCAGGCGCTCCGCGACGAAGGCGCGGGCGGCCTTGCGGCCTTCCTCGGGCATCTCGCCGTGGGCGCCGAGGAAGGACATGAGGCGCTTGTCGCGCGTGCCGAAGAGGTCGAAGAGGGCGAGCGAGCCGTCGCGGGTGAAGCGCTCGTCGTTCCACTGCAGCATGAAGATCACGGGGCACATGACCCTCGGTGCGCGGTTGACGAGGAGGCCGCCGATGCTGCCGCGGCTGGGCGTGGAGCCAGCAGTGCCGCAGAGGCCGAGCGCGGCGACCTTGATGCGCGGCTCCGCGGCGACGTAGGGGACGCCGATCAGCGAGCCCATCGACATGCCGGACCAGCCGACGCGGTCCGCGTCGAACCAGCCGGTCTCGAGGAGGCTCGTGAGCACCAGCGACCAGTCCGCGTTGGCGTTGTCGGTCATGATCTCGGCGTCCGCCCACAGCGCGTAGTACTCGGGGCTGCGTCCCGACACGCCGCCGCGCTCGCCGTGGCCGGGGGCATCGATGGCGACGGCGGTGACGCCGTGCTCCAGCACGAAGCCGCGGCCGGTGGGGACGACGGTCGGTGCGGCCTTGCTGCCGCCACCGCCGTGGCCGATGAGGACGAGCGGCGAGGCGGGGGGCGGGCCGCCCTCGGGCGACCACATCACGCCGGTGATCGTGTCGCGCTCGCCGGCGATCTCGAACTCACGGGTGCGGACGCCACCCGCCGCCTTGCCCTTGCCGCGCCACTTGATGTTCGCCATGAAGCGTCCCCCTCGCTGCTGTCGGTGTAGCCGGTGCGGGCGGCGCGGGGTGCTCGAGGGGCCGAGGCCGGATTAGTCGAGGAGCGCGACGCCGTCGCGGAAGATAGCGCGTTCGAGGTCCGTCGCGAGCGCGGCCTCGGCGTCCTCTGCCGAGAGCGCCTCGAACGACTCGAAGAGCGCGTCGACCTCGGGGGTGCCGGTGACGTCGACGGCGACCGCGCGCAGCACGCCGACGGCGGGGCCGCCGGTGTACGGGTGCGCCATGCGCGCGGGGCGACGGCGTGGGGAGACGTACGGCTCGCTGACCAACTGGACGTGGAGGTGCGTGCGCAGCACGGAGACGAGCCCCGCGAGCAGGCCCTCGTCCGGGTGAGGTGGAGCCGTCGAGAGCAGCGTCGGGGTGGCGGCCTCGGGGCGGCGTACGAGGAGGAACGTGCCGTCCTCGCGGCGGCGGGCGACGAGGAGGTACCACTCCGCCGGCGCGAGTAGCGCGGAGTCGTCGCGTGCCTCGCCCTCGCGGAGCGGGGTCGGGACGAAGACATCGTCCTGCGGCGGCTCGCCGGGGTCGGTGAGCGGCGTGCTCTCGCTCATCACGTCGCCGGCGGCCTCGTTCATCACGACGCGCATCCGAGGGCGCCGCGGAGGTCACCCGCGTCGACCGGGCCGACGGCGGCGAGGTGCCAGGACTCCGGGAGGATCACCTGGCGGGCGACCTCGGTGACCTCGTCCAGGGTGACGGCGGCGGAGATGGCGAGGGACTCCTCGGGCGTGCGGAGCGGGAGCCCGAGGATGAGCTCGGAGCCGTAGAGGGCGGAGACGGCGCGGGTGTCCTCCATGCGGAGCTGGGTGCGCGAGCGGGCGACGGCCTTCGCGCGGTCGAGCTCGTCGAGGCGGATCGGGTCGGCGAGCTTGCGGAGCTCGCGCGCCATCTCGGTCACGGCTTGGAGGACGCGCTCCGGGTCCACGCCGGAGTAGAGGCCGAACATCCCGGTGTCGGTGAGCGTCGACATGTACGAGTGGATGTCGTAGCAGAGCCCGAGCTCCTCGCGGAGCCGCGAGAAGAGCCGGGACGACATGCCCTCGCCGAGTGCGATCGAGAGGAGGTCGAGGGCGTACCGCTCGTCGTCATGCATCGAGACGCCGCGCATGCCGAGCGAGACGTGGATCTGCTCCAGGTCTTTCTCGACGGTGCGTACGAGGGGGCCGCGGGGCTCCTCGTGGTGCGCGACCAGCGGCAACGGGTCGCCCGGCGCCCAGTCGCCGAAATGCGTCTCGATCAGGGCGCGTGCTTCCTCGACGCCGAGGGCGCCGGCGAGCGACACGACGGTGGCGTTGGGGACGTACTGGCGGTGGTAGTAGTCGCGGATGCGGTCATTCGGCATCTCGGTGACGGACGCCTCAGTCCCGGCGATGTCACGGCCGTGCGGCTGGCCGGGCCACAGCATCTCATCGAGCACGACGCCGACCTGCTCGCTGGGGGAGTCATCGACGGCGGCGAGCTCCTCGAGGATGACGCCGCGCTCACGCTCGACCTCGTCGTCGATGAGGGTGGAGTTGCGGAGGAGGTCGGCGGTCAGGTCGATGGCGGGGACGAGGTACTCGGGGGTGACCTTGGCGTAGTAGACGGTGAGTTCGCGGTTGGTGGCGGCGTTCATGTTGCCGCCCATCGCGTCGATCTCCATCGAGATCTGGAGCGGCTTCGGGCGGCGCTCGGTGCCCTTGAAGCAGAGGTGCTCGAGGAAGTGCGAGAGGCCCGCCTCCGCCTCGGTCGCCTCGTAGCGCGAACCGGCGCCGACGTAGACCGAGAGGGAGACCGAGCGCGCGTATGGCATCGGCGTGACGGCGACCCGCAGCCCGTTGTCGAGCGTGAACACCGAGGGCGCAGCGAGTGCGTCTAACTGCATATCGCTCCGAGCGTGTGGGCCGAGGTGGAGGGGTGCCCCGGTTTCGCCGTTTGGCGGTCTGGCGTGCCGCCCTGGTCGCGCACCTCGCTGGCGGAGGCCCCTCGCGCGTTCCAGATATCGTACGTCACCATCACCGCGCGATATATGCGCGGGGGCGTTGGAGCCGGGCTAGTCCGCTCCCCGGTAACTCGACAGCGATGCCGCCAGGCGATGCAAATCGGTCGCGGTGGCTGCTGGAAGTAGTGGGTGACTCGAGCCGACCTTATCGGCAAACGAGTCGCTGATCCCGGCCCGGCCCCAGCGGGCACCGGCGAGGGCTCCAGCGATGGCTGCGACCGTATCCGCGTCGCGTCCGAGGCTGGTCGCCCGCCATACTGATTCCTCGAAGTCCATGGATCCCCACACGGCCCACAGCGCCCCGGTAAGGGTGTCCAGCACGAACCCGGACATCGGGGGTGGTGCAGCCTCCTGAGCCCTCTCGATCGCCGCAGCGACTTCTGGTTCGGTGGCCAGTAGCGCCAACCGATGCAAGGCAGGCAGCACGCCCGAGGTGAGTGTCTGGTAGAGGGCTGCCGCGAACACCGCGCAGGCGTCCATGCACCAACGGTTCGGGTGCGTCACGGCTGACTGAAGCCGGGCGAGGGCCATCGCGTCGGACTCGGACTCTGCAATCAGCGCGACCGGCGCGACCCGCATCAGGCTGCCGTTGCCTGCTGCCTCGGGATCCAGGCCGATCACCGCAGACCTCCAGTCGGCACCGCGATCGACCGCACTCAGGATCTGTCGGGTCTGAACTCCGACGTCTGCGGTGCCTGGATGAACTGCCCACGCGGCGAACGCGCGAGCAAGAACATCCTGGTTGACTCCCCGGTACTCGATGAGGTGACCCGCAAGGATGAGTCCCATCTGCGTGTCGTCCGTGAACTCACCCGGAGCCCACCCGAATGGGCCGCCTCCCGGAAGACCTCGCAGTTCATCCCGGCGCCCGCTAATGCTCCCGGGGGAGTCGAACTCGACCGGCGCACCGAACGCGTCGCCCACGGCCATCCCGACGAGGACACCGCACGCCCGGTCGAGTGACTTTTCGTCCATCACCACATTGTCCCCAGTCTCTGCGTGGTGTCATCGATGAGTTCGACGCCCCTTCAGGAGGGTGCGAACCATGGAGACCTCAGGACATCCCCGACTTCATGACAGCAAACCGAGACAGCGGGCGCCTCGGTCAGTCGACGTCGAGGACGGCCTTGCCGGTGACGCGACGGCCGAAGAGCGCCTCGGACGCCTCGGCGATGCGTGTCCAGGAGCCGCGCCAGCCGATGTCGACCTGCAACTGGCCCTGCTGCATCAACTGCATGAGATAGGTAAGGTCCGCGCCGGAATGCGGCCCCTTCGTGAAGGCGTTGAGGCTGCGCTGCATGCCGGTGAGCGAGGGGAACGAGGCCTCCTGGCGCGAGGTGCCGCCGATGCACTGGACGATACCGCCCTCGCCGAGCAGTCCCCAGATCGCGACGAGCTGCGGGCCGCCGACGTTGTCGAGCACGACGTGGATCGGCGCCTCGACGCCCTCGAGGCCGACGACGACCTCGGACGCGCCGAGTGCACGGAGGCCCTCGCCTCGCGCGGGGGAGCCGACGCTCGCGATCACGTGCGCGCCCGCGAGGGCCGCGAGCTGCACCCCGAACCGGCCGACGCCTCCGGCGGCGCTGGTGATCAGGACGCGTTTCCCGAGGAGCGCGCCGGAGCGGCGCAGCGCTCGGAGTGCGGTGACTCCGGCGACCGGGAGCGTCGAGGCCTCGCCGAGGTCGATGTCGTCCGGGACGACGGCGAGTTCGTCGAGGTTCACGGCGCGCCGTTCTGCCCAGCCGCCCTGCGTGCTCATCGTCGTCACGACCCGCGTCCCGGCGGGCGGGCCGTCGCCGTTCGCCGCGGGGGAGAGGACGACGCCCGAGGCGTCCCAGCCGGGGACGAAGCCGGCCGGCCGCGCCCGGGAGCCGTTCAGGTCGCCGAAGTTCAGCGCGAGGTGCTGTGCGGTGACGATCACCTGGTCTGGTTCGGCCTTCGGCTCGGGTGCTTCGCCGAGGCGAAGGCCACCGGTGACATCAGGGTCGACGATCAGTGCGCGCATGGGGGACTCCCTCGGAAGGCAGGACGTGGTCAGGCGGCGCGATGGTACGTCGTTCGCCCCTCCGTGAGCGCCGCCGGTACGCTCGCTCGCATGCCGCCTCGATCGCCCCGTCCCACCGCGCCAGCGCCCGAGGTGGCGCCCTCGCGGGTGCGCGCGATCCAGCGGCGGCTCCTCGCCTGGTACGACGAGCACGAGCAGCCGTTCCCGTGGCGCTCCGCGCGCGATCCGTACGCCGCGATGGTCGCCGCGGTCGCGGCGCAGCAGACGCAGATGTCGCGCGTCCTCCAGATCTACGAATGCTGGATGGAGGCGTTTCCCACCATCGAGGTCCTCGCGACGGCAGACCGCGCCGAGGTGCTGCGGGTGTGGGGACGTGCCGGGTACCCGCGCCGCGCGGCGAACCTGCAGGAGGCGGCGCGCGTCTGCCTCGAACAGCACGAGGGCGCGATGCCGCGCGATCGCGAGGCGATCCTGGCGCTGCCGGGTGTCGGGCCGTTCACGGCGGCGATCATCCAGACCTTCGGCTTCGGCGACGACGCGGCTGCCGTCGACACCAACATCGTGCGCGTCCTCGGGCGGGTCGTGGTCGGCGACCTGCAGCCGGCGAAGGAGACGCCGCCGGCCTCGATCGTCGCGATCGCCGAGCGGCTGCTGCCGCGCGGCGCGGCGGCGCGGTGGAACCCCGCGCTGATGGACTACGGCGCGCGCGTCTGCCTCCCGCGGCCGCGGTGCGAGGAGTGCGTCGTCGCCTCGCTCTGCGCGGCGCGCCCGCGCTTCGCCGCCGGTGAGACCGCCGAGCCGGTGCGCGCGCAGGGTGCGTGGCAGGACTCGGACCGGATGTGGCGCGGCCGGATCATGCAGGTGCTGCGCGACCTCCCCACCGCTCGAGGGCACTCGATGACCGTCTCGGCGCTCATGCGTCGCGTGCAGCCGGGCGAGGAGCGCGCGAGGGTGCGCGCCCTCCTCGACGACCTCGCGCGCGAGGGGCTGGCGTGGGTGGACGGGGTACGCTGCGGGCTGGGGTCGGCTCCCTCGCGGTAGGCTGGGATCCTGCACAGAAGGAGCCCGCCCATGCCCGAGATCGCGTACCAGGACAGCGACGTCATCGTGGAGGCCTACCTCGGCCTCGGGCGGATGGGGAACAACTGCTACGTGCTCCGTCCCACCTCGGGCGGCGCTGTCACGGTGGTCGACGCGCCCGAGGGGATCGAGGCGGTCGTGAACGCCCTCGGCGGACACGCGATCGAACGCACGGTGGTGACGCACTCGCACTTCGACCACTGGCTCGGGTTCGACGTGCTCGGCACGGCGACTGATGCGCCGGTCTTCGCGGGTGCGCAGGAGACGAACCTGGAACCGTCATGGAACGCGCAGCCGCTCGAGGATGGCGACGTCTTCACGGTCGGCAAGGCGCAGGTGCAGGTGATCTGGACGCCCGGCCACACGCCGGGGTCGATCTGCCTGCTGGTGGGCAAGGCGCTCCTCACGGGAGACACGCTGTTTCCCGGCGGTCCGGGCCGGACGCGGACGCATGAGGATCTCGAGACCGAGATCGGGTCGATCACCTCGCGCCTGCATGCCCTCGACGGCGGGACGCTCGTGCTGCCGGGCCACGGGCCGGGGACGACGATCGAGGCGTCACGCGCGGAGTACGAGGTGTTCGCGGCGAAGGAGCACGACCCCGACCTGCACGGCGATGTCCTCTGGGCGGAGTCGTAGCGGGCGGCGGCGCTGGGGCTACTCGTCCCGTCCTGCGACCTCGATCGCGTACACGTTGCCATCGAGGCCCGCGAAGTAGGCGAGGCCGGTGGCGTCGTCGATGACCGGAGCGCCGCGCACTGACTCGTTCGTGCGGTACCGCCAGAGACGCTCGCCGGTGTCGAGGTCGATGCCATGCACGTCGCCGGTGTGCATTCCCGCAATTGCGAGGTGCTCGCCGATGCCGAAGGTGACGACGACGGCGGGCGAGGTGTAACGCCAGCGCACCGTCCCGGTGGCGAGGTCGATCGCGACGAGGTCAGGGCTGGCGTCGACGTAGAGGACGCCGTTGCGGGCGACCATCGGCACGCGGTTCGGCTCGCCGGTGGTGGTGCGCCAGGCCTCGCCGTCCGCGTTCAGTGCCACGACATCCGGCCGAGGGACGACGATCACGAGGCCGTCGATGGCGAGCGCGGGGCCTGCGATCTCGCCGCCGAGGCTGGCGGGCTCGGCCAACGACACGCCCGAGGCGGCGTCGAATGTGTGCAGGCGTCCGCCGGTGTCGCCGACGCCGACGGCTCCCGTTGCGAGGTCTACGACAGCCGGGTCGGCGCGGAGCGTGCGGCCGGTGTCGGCCCGCCAGCGTTCGTCGCCGGTGACGGCATCGAGGCCGACGACGGCGCCTCGGCGCGTCGCGACCATGACCACGTCGCCGACGATGAGCGGAGCGTTCACGCCGCCCTCGAACGTGGCGCGCCAGGCGGCGGCGCCGCTCGCGATGTCGAGGGCGACCGTGTCGCCTTCGTCGGTGGTGAGGTAGAGGCGCTCCTCGTCCGAGCGGATGAGGCCCCGCGGGGTCCCCTCGATCGACACGCGCCAGTGGGGGGCGCCGGTGGCGGCTCCGAGGGCGACGACCGTGCCGTCCTCGGACGCGGCATAGACGCGATCGCGGAGCAGGAGCGGGCCGGCGCTGGCGGGCGCGCCGAACTCGAAGCGCCATCGCGTCGGCGGCGCTCCGTCACGCGAGAGGACGACGACGGTGACGAGGCCGATCACGACGATGGCCACGAGGACGATGAGGGTTTCGCGGATGCTGACGCGGTCCATCGCGCCAGCCTGACGGCGATCCGGGGCAGCGTCCCTAACGGCTCCCGAACACGCGACGCCATTCCTTAACCCACCATTGCCATGCCCCTCACCCCGTGTTGATTCGGCGGCGCGGCCGTGCTGTCAGGCTGCGCCCTGTCAGGGTTCTCCCGTCTGTGGGCACGCCAGCGTGTCGCGCAGACGTCGGGTGAGCGCCGATCTCCCGCCATCCACCTCGCCGCACGGCGACCACAAGACCTGCCCCGCAGGCTCCGAGAGGCAACCGGATGCTCAAGGTACGAAACCTCAGCCACGTCTATCCGAACGGCTACCAGGCGCTCCATTCGATCGACCTGGACGTCGAAGAAGGCGAGGTGGTGGCGATCATCGGGCGGTCCGGTGCGGGCAAGTCCACCCTCCTCCGGTGCATCAACGGCCTGGAGCACGCGGCGTCCGGGCAACTCGTCTGCGGGGGCGTGGACCTGATGAAGGCGAGCCGTGCCGAGGTCCGCGAGCTGGAGTCGCGGATCGGGTTCATCTGGCAGGAGTACAACCTCATCGAGCGGCTCTCGGTGATGAACAACGTGCTCGCGGGACGCCTGGGACGGAACCAGAGCCAGGCGACGTGGGCGTTCCACTTCACGACGCATGACCGCGAGATCGCGGTCGAGGCGCTGGAGCGCGTGAACATGCTCCACCGCGCGAAGTTTCGCGCGGACCGCCTCTCGGGGGGCGAGAAGCAGCGCGTCGGCATCGCACGCGCCGTCGCCCAGCAGCCGTCGCTGATCCTCGCGGACGAGCCGGTCGCCAGCCTGGATCCCGAGCTCGCCGAGCAGGTGATGGCGGACCTCGTCCGCGTCGCGCGCGAGACCGGCGTGGCGACCATCATCAACATCCACGATGTCGAGCTGGCCGCCGAGTTCTGCGACCGGTTTGTCGCGATCGCGCAGGGCACCGTGGTCTACGACGGCCCCGTGGACGGCATCACCGACGATGTCCTGAACCGCACCTACCGCTTCGACCGCTCTCCGAAGGTGTACGGGCGCACGGTGATGAAGCAGGCCACCGAGGCCGCGTCACGCCTGGACGTGGAGGCCGCCCGGCTGCTGAGCGAAGTCGGCGCGTTACCGCTCGACGCGGACGCACTCGCCGAACCGGTCGCGGACGCTGTCGTCCGCGCCGACCGCGTCCGAGGGGGCCGCTAGTGGCCACCACCGGAGCGACTTCCTCAACCCCCAGCGCGTCCGGCCCGGTCAGCCGGGACGACCTGCTCCGGACGTGGCCCCGGATCTCGCCGAGGGCGCTCGGGATCCTCGCAGCGCTCGCGATCGCCTACCTCTGGGGCATCGCCGGTACGAACGCCTCGCCCCGCCGGTTCGTCGAGGGCCTCCCGAACATCTGGGACTTCCTCACGCGCATGTTCCCGCCGGCGTTCGAGACGCAGCAGGACTCCCTGATGACGCCCTCGATCGACCTCGTGTTCTTCACGATCCCGCGGGTGGGGTTCGAGAGCATCACGTTCCCGATGCCGACGGTCCTCTTCGCCATCATCGAGACGGTGCAGATGGCGATCATCGGGACGTCGCTCGCCATCGTGATCTCGGTCCCGTTCGCGCTCCTCGCCGCGCGCAACGTCGCGCCGCACCCGTCGATCTACCAGGTCACGCGGATGCTGCTGAACTGGAACCGGGCGATCCCGGACATCATCTTCGCGCTGGTGTTCGTGGCGGCCGTCGGCCTCGGGCCGTTCGGTGGCGTACTTGCCCTCGGCATCGGCTCGGTCGGCTTCATGGGCAAGGTGTACGCGGAGTCGATCGAGGCGATCGACCCGCAGCAGGTGAAGGCGATCCAGGCGACCGGCGCCGGCCGCCTGCAGACGATCTTCTACGCCGTCTTCCCCCAGGCCATGCCGATGGTGACGTCGTACTCGCTGCTGCTGTTCGAGACGAACGTGCGCTCCGCGACCATCCTCGGCCTCGTCGGCGCGGGTGGCGTCGGGTTCACGATCACGAAGTACATGGCGCTGTTCCAGTACGACAAGTTGCTGGGCGCGCTGATCTTCATCGTCCTCATGGTGACCGTCGTTGACCGCTTCAGCGACTGGGCCCGCAGCAAGCTCATCTAACCGCAACTGTCCCGGCGCGCCTCCGAGGTGAGTGCGCGCCGGGTGGTCGTCTGAGGGAATCCCGTTCTCAGTTCACAGGAGAGTTTCAGCATGACGCATCGCTGGAAGGGCGCGCTCGCCGCGCTCGCCATCAGCACGACGGTGATCTTCGGGGCCGCGTGCTCCGAGGACGCCGACACCACGACTCCGACTGCCACGACGGGCGCGGCTTCGGCCGACACGAGTCAGACCGTCGCGACGGCGGCGCCGACGGAGGACCCGCGGGCAGGCTGGCCGAAGAAGTTCACGATCGGCTTCTTCGGCGGCGACGACGCCGAGGCGATGCTGGAGCGGCAGGAGCCGTTCGTCAACTACCTCACGGAAGTGCTGGGCGTCGAGATCGAGTCGTTCACGGGCACCTCGTACGGCGCGGTGATCGAGGCGATGCGCGCGGACCGCGTGGACGCGATGGTCGTCGGCCCGTTCTCGTATGTGCTGGCGGTGCAGGAGGCTAACGCCGAGGCGCTGGGGATCAACATCCCGTGCTCGGCCTCGGTTGAGGTCTGCACCTACAGCGCGGACGCGGTGCCCTTCTACCAGTCCGTGATCATCACCAGGAAGGGCAATGGCATCGAGAGCGTGGAGGACCTGCGCGGCCAGAGTTACGCCTACGTCGACCCGGCGTCGACCTCCGGCCACCTCGCGCCGAAGACCCTGCTGGTCAAGCTGGGCCTGGACCCGGACACGGAGATGCAGACCGTGTTCGCCGGCAGCCACCCGACCGCCGCGCTCGCCGTCTACAACGGCACCACCGTGGGCGGCGGCACGAACGAGGGCAACCTCCAGCGCCTCGTCAGCGAGGGGCAGCTCGAAGCCTGCCTCTGGGCCGACGGGGAGATCTCCAAGCCCCGCACGCAGGAGGAGATCGACGCGACGTTCGAGGCCTGCCCGGACGGCCACCTCGCCATCCTCGCGGTGACGGACCCGATCCCATCGACGCCGTTCGCTGTCCGCAGCGAGCTGCCGGCGACGTTCAAGGCGGCCGTGCATGACGCGCTGATCGCGATCAAGGACGACCCGGCACTCGTGGAGCAGACCCGCTACTGGTACCTGGACCCGACGGAGTCGCTGGGCCTGGAGCGGCTGGACCACTTCTTCAACTCGCTCCGCGACATCGCGCGGCTGCTCGACCTCGACCTGAAGAGCATCGAGGGCTAGCGCCCGACTGCGGCCTCGCACGCTGACGAGCAGCCCGGCATTCGCCGGGCTGCTCTGCCTCCCGGTGGTCGAACCGGCGTGCCGGTGGAGTCGGGCAGGCCGGCCTGCGGATCTTGAACTGCCCCTAACACCGCGCAAAACGGCACGGAACGTGGCCCTCGTACGGTCACAACACGATGGGTCGGCGGCCAGATCTGGCCCCGCAACCGGTAGGAGCACCGATGGAACGTGAGGCTCGCCTGGAGGCGATCGCCAGTGCCGACCCGCAGGGGTTGGTCGCGCTGGCCGACGATGTCCTGGAGTCGTTTGAGATCGAAGTCACGCGCGGGCCGGCCGTGGGCCTGCTGATGGTCCGCGTGGAGGAGCCGTCCGAGCGGCTGCCGTTCAACTTCACCGAGGTGACGGTCTCCGAGGCCGAGGTCTCGGCCGGGACCCACCGCGGCTACGCGATGGTGATGGGGAAGTCGCTGGAGCGCGCGCTGGCCGGCGCGGTCATCGACGCCGCGCTCGAGGCCGATCACGCGCTCACACCCCGCATCGAGGCCTTCCTCGCGGGAGCCCAGCGCGCGGCCGCCCAGGACTGGGCCGACCGCTGGTCGCTCATCGCTCCCACACGCGTGCGCTTCGAGGACGTGACATGACCACTGTGCCCCCGATCAGCCAGCCCGCCGCGCTGGAGCAGCGCACGTTCCGCGCGATGCTCGCTGCGATGTCCATGCCCGGCACCGTCGAGGTGCTCGCGGACGCCAACCCCCTGGACGCCTCGGTCGCGCTGGTCGCGATCGCGCAGTCGTTCCTGGACCACGAGGTCACGTTCCACGTGGCCGCCGAGGGCGGCAGCGCCCTGGAGGACGCGATCCTCCGCCGCACCGGCGCGCGGACCGCTCCGCTGGACCGCGCGGGCTACGTCTTCGCGGACCCGACGCACGCGCGACGCGCCGTCCAGCAGGCGATGGAAGGCCCCCTTGAGGAGCCCGAGCAGTCGGCGACGGTCGTCGTGCGCTGCGGCCAGGTCGGCGCAGGCGAGGTGGCACTGCGGCTCACCGGCCCCGGCGTCGATGGCGAGATCACGCTGCGGCTGGACGGCCTCGGCGCCGACGTCATCGAGGCGCGCAACGAGCGCAACGGCCCGTTCCCCACGGGGATCGACCTCCTGTTCGTGGACGCGCAGGGCCGTCTCGCCGGGCTGCCTCGGAGCACACAGGTTGCAGTACTGACGCCGGCGATGGCCGGCACGGAAGAGGTGTCCTGATGGGGTACTCGTCTGTCCGCGGCGGACTCGACGCGATCGAGCACGCCGAGAAGCTCATCCACAACCTGGTGACCGAGGGCGACGACATCGTCGAGGTCGGCCAGGTCGCCTCGCACCTCCAGCTCATCACGGACCAGGTGATGGGCGAGGGCGGCGTCTACGACGTCGAGCTCGGCGCGCTGGCGGTGAAGCAGGCCGAGGGCGACCCGATCGAGGCGTCGTTCCTCCTGCGCGCGTACCGCACGACGCTCCCGCGCGTGGGCTACTCGCTCGCCTCGACGGGCCGGGAGATGCGCATCACGCGCCGTATCTCCTCGGCGTTCCGTGACATGCCCGGCGGCCAGGTGCTGGGGCGCACGCGCGACTACACGCAGCGCCTCGTGGACTTCACGCTCCTCACGGGCGGCACGCCCCAGGCGGTGTCGCCGACGACCGACGGCGAGGTGCCGGACGCTGACGAGTTCCCGCTGGTCATCGATGTGCTGCGCGAGCAGGAGCTCATGTCCCCGGCGCCCGAGCGCGCCGTCGACGACGAGCCGTTCGATGTGACCCGGGAGCCGCTGCGCTTCCCGGCGGGGCGCTCGGCGCGCCTGCAGGTCCTCGCCCGGGGCGAGACCGGCGCGCTGCTCTCGCTGGCGTACGCCGGCATGCGCGGCTACGGCGGCGCCCACGGCTACATCGCGGAGCTCCGCCAGGGTGACCTGCCGGTGAAGATCTCGCACCCGGTGACGGGGCGCGCGGTCCGCATCGGGTGGGTCCCGGTGACCGAGTGCTACCAGATCGTCGGCGGGCAGGCCTCGAAGAACCAGGACCGCCCGGACTACTCGATGGGCTACGGCGTGGTGGTCGGCCGCAACGAGCGGAAGGCGATCTCGATGAGCATCATCGACGGCTCCCTGAAGAAGGAGAACAAGAGCGCGAACGCGATCGAGGATGAGGAGTACGTCCTCTACCACTGCGACGCGATCGAGGCGATGGGCTTCGTGGAGCACCTGAAGCTCCCGCACTACGTGGACTTCCAGGCGTCGCTGGCGCGCACCAGCAAGGTCCGCGAACTGGTGAAGGCGGCCCGTACCAATGCCTAGCGTGAGCACCCTCCTCGAAGAGCGCGGCACCGAGTTCGCCGGCTACTCCTTCGCGTTCCTGGACGACATGGCGAAGCGTGAGATCCGCCGCACGATCCTGAAGGCGGTCGCGATCCCGGGCCACCAGGTGCCCTTCGGCTCCCGCGAGATGCCGATCGCGCGCGGATGGGGCACGGGCGGCCTCCAGCTCACGCTCGCCCTCGTCGGTGGCGACGACACGATCAAGGTGATCGACCAGGGCGACGACGCCTCGGTGAACGCGGTCAACCTCCGCCGGCTGATTGCGAAGACCACCGGCGCCACGGAGACCCTCGACACCGCGGAGGCGACGCTCATCCAGTCCCGGCACCGCATCCCGGAAGAGGTGATGCAGCCGGGCCAGGTGCTGATCCTGCAGGTGCCCATCCCGGAGCCCCTCCGCATGGTGGAGCGCTCCGTCGCGGTCGCCCGCGCGATGCACGCCGAGATGGACTACTCGCGGATGTGGCTCGCACTGTACGAGGACATCGTGCGGCGCGGGGAGGTGAGCGCCGGCGCGGGCTACCCCGTGCTGGTCAACGACCGGTTCGTGATGGCGCCCAGCCCGATCCCGCGCTGGGACATCCCCAAGCTGGACGACGCGCGCTGCCTGTTCCTCTTCGGCGCGGGCCGGGAGAAGCGGATCTACGCCGTCCCGCCCTTCACGAAGGTGGAGCCGCTGGAGTTCGACGACTACCCGTTCGACACCGAGCACTTCGACGGCAAGGAGTGCGCCGTCTCCGGCGCGACCGACGTGTACCTCGTCGAGTCGCCCACCGAGGACGGCGGCACGCGGTGGACCGCGTCCGACACCAACTACGCGGACAAGGTCCTGGCGGGCCGGGAGGTAGACATCCAGTGGAAGCGCTAACCGGAACGACAGGCCTCGCCACCGGCGCGGGCATCGAGTGGCCGCTGCTGAGCGTGCGCGGACTGACGAAGCGCTACCAGGGCGCCAACGGGCAGGCGATCGTCGCGTGCGAGGACGTCACGTTCGACCTCTTCGCGGGCGAGGTCCTCGGCATCGTCGGTGAGTCCGGGTCCGGCAAGAGCACGGTGCTCCAGTGCCTGTTCCAGGACGTCGTCCCGACGTCGGGCGAGGCCTACCTCAGCTCCTTCCACGAGGGCACCCGCAACGTCTGGGACGCCGACCGGCGCGAGCGCCGTCGCCTCCGCACGCACGACATGTCGATGGTCTACCAGAACCCGCGGCAGGGCCTGAACCTGATGGTCACGGCCGGCGGCAACATCGCCGAGCGCCTCCTGGCCGCCGAGTGGCGCAAGGTCGCCGACATCCGCGACAAGGCGAGCGACTACCTCCACCGCACGGAGGTGCCGCTGGACCGCATGGACGACTTCCCGGCGTTCTTCTCGGGCGGCATGCAGCAGCGCGTGCAGATCGCGAAGGCGCTGGCGAACAACCCCGCGCTCGTGCTCCTCGACGAGCTGACGACCGGCCTCGATGTGTCCGTGCAGGCGGGTGTGCTGGACCTCGTGCGGGACATCCAGCACCGGCTGGGGATGACGGCGATCGTCGTCTCGCACGACCTCGGCGTGATCCGCCTGCTGGCGGACCGCACGCTCGTCATGAAGGACGGACACGTGGTGGAGGCCGGGCTCACCGACCAGATCCTCGAGGACCCACAGCACCCGTACACGCAGCTCCTCGTGAACTGCGTGACGCACTAACGGACCACGACCAACCGAGCGACGACTGACCGACTGAGAAGAGAGGCAGGTGGGGCGCGTGACTGAACCGCTGCTCGCCGTCCGAGACATTGAGAAGCACATCACCCTCCACATCCTGGACGGGAAGCGCGTCGACCCGTTGCGAGGGGTGTCGTTCGACCTTGCCCCCGGCGAGTTCCTCGGCATCGTCGGGCCGTCCGGCGCCGGCAAGTCG
>CAYPYF010000036.1:0-25012 GCA_964414675.1 uncultured Dehalococcoidaceae bacterium | reverse complement strand
GTGTAGGGGCGGGAGGCAGTCCCCCCCCTACACCGACCGCCGAGGCGACAACCCTGCCCGAGGCGCCCCAGCACCCCACCGCCCCAGCCCGCCAACCACCGCACTCAACCACCCGCTCACCCTGAGCCCGTCGAAGGGCGAGCCCCCGAGACGCCCGCGCACCCACCCATCGAGGTGCGCCCGACCCTCGATCCCTACCCCGCCAGGTCCCCCACCGTGATCCCGTCCCCATGCCCCGCCGGCCACTGCACCAGCTCGATCGCAAACCCATCCGGGTCATGCACGAATGAGATCCACGGCCCCACGTCCCCGTCGAGGGCGATGACCTCCCCCACCTCGATCCCCTTCGCCGCCAGCTCCCGCACCGTCGACTCGATGTCCTCCACCTGCACCACGAAGTGGCTGAACGAGTTCCCGAAGACATACGGCGTCCGAGGATCCCCGATGAGCTCCAGCGTCACCCGCTCCTCCCCCGGCAGGTACAGCATCACGATCGTCCGCCCGTCCCCCGGCTCGTCCCGAGCCAGTTCGAGGAACCCGAACCGCCGGTAGAAGTCCACCGACCGATCGAGGTCACTCGCCCGCAGCCCGGTATGCAGCGTCTTCATCGTCCTGCCGCCTTTCCTGCCACGGACGCTAGACGAAGTGCGGAGCGTCGAGGCTCGTTAACCCGCCGCTCATTGACATAGCGCGCAGGCGTTCCGTAGCCTTTGAGGCAACTCGCTGGTGTTCCCTCGCGGTACCCGGCGGTTCATCCAGAGCGGTGGAGGGTTCCGGCCCTGAGAAACCGCGGCAACCGGTCGCCCTCGCCTGGGCGGACACGGTGCTAACTCCGGCCCGAGGTCACAGGATCCCGGGGAAGATGAACGGAAGGCGTTCACTCATGGCAGTACCCGTGGCCCATCTCGAATCCAGTCCGCGCCTCGCTCGCGTCGACGGATCGATTCGCCCGCCCCTGATGTCACTCCTGATGTCGATGCGCTAGCCCGGCGCGTGCTCCCCGGACGGGAGCAACGCTGACCGGGCCGCTCGCCCCACCCATCCGCCGAGGAAGGTCATCCCCGCATGTCTGAGTTCCATAAAGCCCTGAAATGTCGCGAGTGCGGTCGCGAGTACGCGATCGCACCGATCTTCTCCTGTGAGTTCTGCTTCGGCCCGCTCGAGGTTGCCTACGACTACGACGTCATCCGTGAGGCCACCACGCGCGACTCCATCGCCGCCGGTCCCAGCACGATGTGGCGCTACGCCAACCTGCTCCCCTGCAACCCCGAGTACAAAGTCGACCTCGGCGATGGCTACACGCCGCTGATCAAGGCCGAGCGTCTCGGCAAGGTGCTCGGGCTGGACAACCTCTGGCTCAAGAACGACACCGTGAACCCCACCTGGTCGTTCAAGGACCGCGTCGTCTCCGTCGCCATCGCGAGGGCGCGCGAGTTCGGCTTCGACGCGATCGCCTGCGCCTCCACGGGCAACCTCGCGAACTCCGTGGCCGCCCACGCGGCCGCCGCCGGCATGGAGGCGCTCGTCTTCATCCCGGACGACCTGGAGCGCGGCAAGGTCGTCGGCTCCGCGATCTACAACCCCACGCTCGTCACCGTCCGCGGCTCCTACGACGACGTGAACCGCCTCTGCACCGAGCTCTCGATGCAGTTCAACTGGGCGTTCGTGAACATCAACGTCCGCCCGTTCTACGCGGAGGGCTCGCGCACCATCGCCTTCGAGGTCGCCGAGCAGCTCGGCTGGCGCGCGCCCGACCACATCGTCGCGCCGATGGCGTCCGGCTCCATGTTCACGAAGATCTGGAAGGGCCTCCAGGAGTTCTCGAAGATCGGCCTCATCGAGACGCCGCAGACCCGCATGTCCGGCGCACAGGCCGAGGGCTGCTCGCCGATCTCGACGGCGTACGCGAACAACACCCTGAACTTCGTCCCGCAGAAGCCCAACACCATCGCCCGCTCGCTCGCGATCGGGAACCCGGCGGATGGCTACTACGCCCTCAAGCAGATGCAGGAGACCGGCGGCGGCGCCGAGATGGTCTCCGACCCCGAGGTCGTCGAGGGCATCAAGCTCCTCGCGGAGACGGAGGGCATCTTCGCGGAGACCGCCGGTGGCGTAACCATCGGCTGCCTCAAGAAGATGGCCGAGTCCGGCTTCATCAAGCGTGGTGAAGAGACCGTCGCGATCATCTCGGGCGGTGGCCTGAAGACGATCGAGGCCGTGGTCGACGAGGTGGAGCAGCCGCTCCACGTCCAGCCCACGGTAGAGTCCTTCATCGAGGCTCGTCGTGTCCGCAGCGGCGAACCCGTGACGGCGTAAGGGGACTCACCATGGCTGAGAAGCACGTCCGGCTCACCTTCAGCCCCGAGCTGATCAAAGAGCCGCTCATCTACGAGATCGGCCGCGACTTCGCGGTCATCACCAACGTCCGCATGGCCGATGTCGATGCGAAGGTTGGATGGGTCGTCCTCGGACTCGAGGGCGACGAAGCCGAGATCGAACGCGCCCTCGAGTGGGCGCGCAGCAAGGGCGTCCGCGTCGACGACGCCACCCTCGGAGACGTCGTCGAGGGCTAACCCCCTCCCGAGGTCGATCGACAGCAGTTCCCGACAGCAAACGCAGAACGCAGGAGACCCCAGACTCCAGGAGTTACAGACCATGGCCGTCAAAGTGAAGATCCCCACCCCCCTGCGCAACCTCACGCAGGACCAGGACACCATCGAGGCCGACAGCGGCGCACTCTCCTCGGTCGTCGAGACCCTCGAGACCAAGTTCCCCGGTATGCGGGAGCGCCTCCTCGACGAGGGCGGGGAGATCCGCCGCTTCGTCAACATCTACGTCAACGGCGAGGACGTCCGCTTCCTCTCCGGCCTCACCACCGCCCTCAAGGATGGCGACGAGGTCTCCATCGTCCCGGCGGTCGCCGGAGGCGCGTAGGCCTCGACGTCCCGTTCGCGCGAGAACAGACGCCGCCCCGAGAGGGCGGCGTCTTCGCGTCCGCCACCTCCCCTTCGGCCTCCGACCCCCTCCCCCTCTGGGGGAGGGTTGGGGAGAGGGTCGACCCCCGTCCGCCGAGGCGGATGAGGCGGAACTCTCCGCCAGTTGCTCACGGGATCAGATCCGGATAGTTCGCACCGAGCCAATCAAGGAACTCGCTGATGAGATGGCTTAGCGTCACCCCGTCGGCTGCGTTCCCCAAAGTCAGTCGTCGGGCGATGGAACGCAGGAAGCGAATGACTTGCTTTGCGGCGCCCCGGCGCTCTTCGACATTCCGCCCGGGTTCTCCGCCGATCAGGATGCCGAGGTCGCTCTGCAGCGCAGAGAGTTCCTCCGAGAGACCTTGGAGAAGCGCCCTTTCGAATGCTCGCCCCTCGGTGCTGAGGTTCTCCATCTCCACGCGAATTCCATCAATGTGGTTTAACACTGCTTCGAATGCGACCACTTGACTTCGGTTCGCAGCGCCTTCGCGAGGCGGAAGTCTTCGCAGGATCCATTGATGCGTCAGGGTCTCAGTGCGTCCAAGGACGTGGAGGACCTGATACTCGTCTCCGAGTACGGGGCCCTCCTCCGAGATAGTCCGAACATCTGTCACACGATAACGACGCGGTAACGGTCCGGTCGGCCGCGGCGATGGCGTTGCCCGGATCAGGAGGTCACCAATTTGCAGGTCGGGAAGACTCTCAGGATCAACCGCCAAATCCTGGAACTGATCCCCTGGTGGCAGGATCGCATCGAGCCCACGCCACGCCGCGTGAAACCCGCTGAGCCCCGACTTCAGATCTGCTCGTCCGAAGCGCACTCCCACACCTTCGACTTGTGTGCCGGTTGGTGACGTGCTCTCCATCACCAGCCGGTCAATGTTGGCTGTCATCAACCCCTCCGCCCGCGTTCTAAGCCGCGTGACACAATACCCCCCAGGGGTTCCCACTCCGCCCCAATCTGCTACAATGTCGACCAATCTACTCATGTATTCCCCGACAGCCCGCGGGCAACGCGCGCTGACCGAGGGCAAGACAACCGGATCGACCCCAGCAGATGCTCCTCTCCACCAAGGGTGACTACGGCGTCCGCGCCATGATCGACCTCGCCAAGCACTCCGGCTCCGGCCCCGTGCAGCGAGCCGACATCGCGCGCCGCCGCCAGATCCCGGAGTCCTACCTGGACCACCTGCTTGCCCAGCTCCGGCGCGCCGGCTTCATCCGCAGCGTCCGAGGCCCGGGCGGCGGTCACCTGCTCGCGAAGACCCCGGACGAGATCTGCCTCCTCCACGTGCTGGAGGCCCTCGAAGGCTCGCTCGCGCCCCTCGCCTGTCTCGAGGCGCACGAAGACGAGGCGATCTGCGGGCAGGACTGGGTCTGGCAGGAGATCTACGACACGATGCGAGCGAAGCTCGCCTCCGTCTCGCTCACGGACCTCGTCGAGCACGAACGCATCCACGAGCGCGACACGGCGATCAACTACAGCATCTGACCACGCGCGACACACATGACCAGCAAGACCTTCCAGGAGCACCAGTGGTAGCCCCCGAACAGCGAACGACAGGCCAGCCGGCCATCGCGGACTCCGTCCTCGACCTCATCGGTCACACGCCCCTCGTGCGCCTCTCGCGCATCGGCGAGGAAGGCGCCGCCGAGGTCCTCGGCAAGTTCGAGGTGTTCAACCCCGCCGGCTCCGTGAAGGACCGTATCGCGCTGTCCATGGTCGAGGCCGCGGAGCGCGAGGGTGCCATCCAGCCCGGCGACACGCTTGTCGAGCCCACGTCCGGCAACACCGGCATCGGCCTCGCGATGGTCTGCGCGACGAAGGGCTACAAGCTCGTCCTCACGATGCCGGAGGACATGAGTCTCGAGCGCCGTCGGCTCCTGGAGCGCTTCGGCGTGGAGCTCCTCCTCACCCCGGCGATCGAGGGCATGACCGGCGCCGTCCACGCCGCGCAGCAGCTCGTCCGCAAGAAGCACTATGTGATGCTCGGCCAGTTCGAGAACCCGGCGAACCCGGAGGTCCACCGCCTCACCACCGCGCGCGAGATCATCGACGCCACGGGTGGCAAGGTGGACGCGTTCGTCGCGGGCGTCGGCACGGGCGGCACGATCACCGGCGTCGGCGAGGTCCTCCGCGCCGAGGTCCCCGGCGCGCGCATCATTGCCGTCGAGCCCCAGCGCGCCCCCGTCCTGCAGGGCGGCCGCGCCGGCATCCACGGCATCCAGGGCATCGGCGCGTCGTTCGTGCCGGGCGTCCTCAACCGCGAGGTCTACGACGAGATCATCGGCGTCCGCGACGAGGACGCCTTCGAGTTTACGAAGCGGCTCACCCGCGAGGAGGGCCTGCTGGTCGGGATCTCCTCCGGCGCCAACGTCTGGGCCGCCCTCAAGGTCGCCCGCGACCTCGGCCCCGGCAAGACGGTCGTCACCATGTTGTGCGATACGGGTGAGCGTTATCTCACCGTCGCCCTCTAGCGGAGAACCACCCGGAGCGGATCAGCAGAACCGGAACGAATGCCAATCAGCGTCTACATCCCCTCACCGTTCAGGCGGATCACCGCGAACCGCGAGAACGTCACCGTGGAGGGGAGCACAGTGGGGGAGGTACTGGATGCACTGGAGCGGGCCTATCCCGGGTTCGCCAACCTCGTGTATGACGAGGAGCATCGCGTGCCGACGCACATCAATGTGTATCTGAACAACACGGAGATTCACGAACTGGACGGCATCGAGACCGCGGTCCAGGACGGCGATCAGATTGCAGTCATCCCCGCGCTGGCCGGCGGCAGTCAACCAGCAGCCCAAGCAGCAGCGCAGTAGCAGGCCAGGATCGGTAGACCGGAGAGTCAGATGAGCAACGAAGTGAAGCCAGGCTCAGACGTGAAGCCAGTGTCAGAGGCGCTCACGCCCGACGAGGTGATGCGCTACTCGCGGCACATCATCATGCCCCAGGTGGGGCCGCAGGGTCAGCGCAAGCTCCGCAGCGCGAAAGTGCTGGTCATCGGCGCCGGCGGCCTCGGCGGCCCGGTCGCCCTCTACCTCGCGCTCGCCGGCGTCGGCAAGATCGGCCTCGTCGAGTTCGACGTGGTGGACCTGTCCAACCTCCAGCGCCAGGTGCTGCACCAGACCGCGGACGTGGACCGCCCGAAGATCGTCTCCGCCAAGGAGACGCTGGAGGCCTACAACCCCCACGTCGAGGTCGTCATGCACCACATGCCGATCACCAGCGACAACGCGATGGAGATCATCGCGGACTACGACATCGTGGTGAACGGCGCGGACAACTTCGCCACCCGCTACCTCGTCAACGACGCGTGTTACCTCGCCAGCAAGACTCTCGTCGACGGCGCGATCCTGCTCTTCGACGGACAGGCCACGGTCTACGAGCCCGGCAAGGGTTGTTACCGCTGTCTCTACCCGGATCCCCCGCCGCCGGGACTCGTCCCCTCATGCGCCGAGGCCGGCGTCCTGGGCGCGATCACCGGCATCGTCGGCTCGATCCAGGCCACCGAGGTCTTCAAGCGCATCCTCGGCGTCGGGAACCCGCTGGTGAACCGGCTCCTGCTCATCGACGCGCTCACCATGGAGTTCCGCACCATGAAGACGCGCCGGGACCCCAACTGCCCGCTCTGTGGGGACAACCCGACCGTCACCGAACTGATCGACTACGACATGTTCTGTGGCTCGGCCCCGCTGGAGATGCCCGTCGCCGCGCACGCGTAGCGCCGGACTCGGACAGCACAAGACACACAACCGCGAGGGGGATCGCACGGTCGGTACCGGTGCGATCCCTGCTCGCCGGATGGAAGGACGTCTCATGGCGGTGACCGTGCATGTCACCTCGGTCATTCAGTCGGCGGTGAACGGCCAGCGCCAGTTCAGCGCGGACGGCGGCACCGTGGGGGAGCTCATCGACAACATCGAGTCGAACTACCCCGGCTTCGCGAACAACGTCATGGATGAAGACGGCGCGCTCCGCCGCTTCGTCAACATCTACCTCAACGACGAGGACGTTCGATACCTCGGCGGCAAGGACACCGCGCTCAAGGATGGCGACACCGTCTCCTTCCTCCCGGCCCTCGCCGGTGGCGTCTAGCGGGCTGCCAGCACAGGTGTCTGTACGGGTGATCGCAGGAGCGAGAGGGAACGCGTGAAGGCGAACAGCCTGCTCGACCTCATCGGCAACACGCCGCTGGTGAACATCTCCGCGATGTCGCCCAACCCGCGGGTGGAGATCTGGGCGAAGCTGGAAGGCCAGAACCCCACCGGCTCCGTGAAGGACCGGATCGCCCGCCACATGGTCGAGCACGCCGAGTCCCTCGGCCTGCTCAAGCGTGGCACCACGATCCTCGAACCATCGAGCGGCAACACCGGCATCGCCCTCGCGATGATCGGCAGCCTTCGCGGCTACCCCGTGAAGGTCGTCATGCCGGACGCCGTCTCGCCTGAGCGTATCCAGCTCCTCGAGGCGTTCGGCGCCGAGATCATCCTCTCGCCCGGCGCGGACGGCTCCAACGGCTCCGTGAAGATGGCCACGAGGATCCGCGACGAGCACCCCGAGTGGGTGATGCTCTTCCAGTACGAGAACGAGATGAACCCCCGCGCGCACTACGACACCACGGCGCCGGAGATCATCGCGGACATGCCGGAGCTGGACGTCTTCGTCGCCGGCCTCGGCACCGGCGGCACCCTCACGGGCGTCGGCCGGAGGCTCAAGGAGCACAACCCCGCCATCCGCATCGTCGCCGCTGCCCCGCACCCCGGCGACCTCGTCCAGGGCCTCCGCGCCCTCGAGGACGGCTACATCCCGCCCGTCTTCGACGACACCGTCCTCGACGGCCGCATCGTCGTCGACTCCGCGAGTTCATTCGCCGCGACCAAGGAGCTCACCCAGAAGACCGGTGTCTTCGCCGGCATCTCCTCCGGCTCCGTGATCCGCACCGCCCAGCGCACCGCGGACCGCATGGAGTCAGGCAAGATCGTCTGCCTCCTCGCCGACGGTGGCTGGAAGTACCTCTCCACCGGGCTCTGGGGACAGGATTACGAGGACATCCGCGAGGCTGTCTCGGAGAAACTCTGGTGGTAGGAACGCGCCCCCAGGCCCGATCCGCATCCGCCTCCGGCCCCTCCTCCTCTGGGGGAGGGCTGGGGAGAGAGTCGACCGCCGCGCAGATCGAGCAGGCGACGCGGATCGCCCAGGACGCGCGAATCCCCCGGCAGCACCTGCGATCCCCGCAGGCCCCACTCACACACCCGCTCACCCTGAGCCTGTCGAAGGGCGAGCCCCGCGAGGGCAACGCGACGCCCGTCAGGCGCCGCCGCCTCAACCGCGCCGCGATCTACCCCGTGCGCCGCAGTTCCGCGCGCGCCTCGGACCGCAGGTCGCCCACCCGCATCGGGGCCACCTCGCACGTCGGGCACGGCGCCTCGAGTTTCTGCTGCACGATCGCCGCGAGGCGTTCCCCGCAGCGCGAGCAGATCGTCGCCGCCAGGACGCCCTCGGTCGCGGCCAGGTGCGCCGGCTCCGCCGGCTCACGCACCACCGTGCCCCGCAGCAGCGAGACCTCGAAGCCCTCGCCCTGGATCGGCTGGTTGCAGGCATCGCACAACATTGCGTGCATGAGCACTCTCCCACGGCAATCATCGGCACCCACGCCGAGGCGCGTAGGGGCGCGTAGGGGCCTCAGAACGTGACTGAGGATCCGACCGATCCCGTCACCGACAGCAAGAACCACACGGCAGCACCCGATCCCCGGGCGACGCCGGCAGCGAAGGAGTAATCACCATGGTCGACAAGCTGGTCACCGCTGACTGGGTGCAGCAGCACCTGAACGACGACTCGGTCCGCCTCGTCGAGGTAGACGTGGACACCGAGGCCTTCCGCGAGGGCCACCTCGAGGGCGCCGTCGCCTGGAACTGGACCACCCAGCTCCAGGACCCGGTCACCCGCGACATCCTCACGAAGGCCGACTTCGAGCAGCTGATGTCGAAGGCCGGGATCACCCCGGACACCCACGTCGTCCTCTACGGCGACAACAACAACTGGTTCGCCGCCTACGCCCTCTGGCTCATGGAGCTCTACGGCCACACGGATGTCTCGCTCATGGACGGTGGCCGCGTGAAGTGGCTCGGCGACAACCGCCCCACCACCACCGCCGAGGCCGCCCCGAAGCCGTCCGCCTACCAAGCGAAGGAGGCCGACGCGAGCATCCGCGCGAAGCGTGACGAGGTCCTCGCCGCCGTCGGTGGCGGCACCAACCTCGTGGACGTCCGCAGCCCCGCGGAGTTCACCGGCGAGGTCATCGCCCCTCCCGGCATGTCGGAGACCGCGCAGCGTGGCGGCCACATCCCCGGCGCGAAGAACATCCCGTGGGCTCGCGCGGTCAACGAGGACGGCACCTTCAAGTCCCCGGAGGAGCTCAAGTCCCTCTACGAAGGCGCCGGCGTCCAGCCGGGCGGCGACACCATCGCCTACTGCCGCATCGGTGAGCGCTCCAGCCACACCTGGTTCGTCCTGAAGCACATCCTGGGCTACGACAACGTGAAGAACTACGACGGCTCCTGGACCGAGTACGGCTCCATGGTCGGAGTCCCGATCGAGAAGTAGCGCACCCTCCGAGGGCGTCACGCGGGCCAGCCCCGCGGACGCCCTGCTGTGCTGGAGTAGACGCATGACCTCTGCCGCCAGCAACTCCCTGGAGCAGGCCATCCTCCGGCGCGTCCTCCGCGCCGGAGACGGCCGCGCCCTCCACCTCCGCTTCCGCGCCGAGGTGCTGGACAGGTACCGATCCCATCCCGACGCCCAGCTGATCCGCACAGCCACCGTCGGCCGCATCAGTATCCCCGGCTCCTGGTCCCTCGACGTCGGCATCGCCGAGGCCAGGACAGACCCCACAGCCCCCGCCGATCCCGCCGCCCCACCCTCCGAGGGCCCCGACGCCTCGGTCATCCTCCACACCACCCTCGGCGACCTCCTCGACCGTCTCCCCGAACGCGAACGCGACCACTGGGTAGAGCACCTCCTCCCCGCGCCCGCCAGCGCCAACTTTCTCCAGATGCGCATGGCCGCCGGCGCCTGCATCGACGACGGCGAACCCCGCCCCTGGCAGTGATCGGGATCCGGCCCCCACCCCCTCTGGGGGAGGGTTGGGGAGAGGGTCGACACATGAGCGGCAAGCAACGCGCCCGACAGCTCCGCAAGAACGCTACGGACGCAGAACGCCTCCTCTGGAACACACTCCGCGCCGGTCGACTCGGCGGCTTCAAGTTCCGCCGCCAGCATCAAGTCGGCCGTTACTTCGTCGACTTCATCTGCATCGAGCAAGAACTCGTGATCGAGGTGGACGGCGACCACCATGTCCAGCAGGCCGCCTACGATGAGGATCGGGAGCGGTGGCTCGAAGGTCAGAACCTCCGCATCCTGCGCTTCAGCAACCGCGAGGTGCTGACCCAGCTGCGAAGCGTGGAACAGGCGATCTGGCAGGCATTGACGACCCTCTCCCCAACCCTCCCCCAGAGGGGGAGGGGGCCGGAGTTGGAGCCACTGATACCCGAGACCGGAAAGGGCGCGTAGTGCCTCAGATCCCACAGTCAGTCATCAACGAACTCATCGCCCACGCCCGCGAAGACCTCCCCAACGAGGCCTGCGGCATGGTCCACGCCAAAGACGGCACGCTCACCGTCCACCGCGTCAAGAACGCCGCCGCCAGCCCCTACCGATACGAGATGGACCCCCTGCAGATGATGCGCCTGGAGCGCACCCGCGACGACGAGGGCGAAGCGCTCTTCGCCATCTACCACTCGCATGTCGCCTCGCAGGCCTACCCCTCGCCCACGGACATCCGCATGGCCTTCTTCCCCCCCGGCGAGGTGGACCAGCCGCCCATGTTCCCCGGCACGCTCTACATCCTCGTCTCCCTCGAGCACGAGGAGCCCTCCGTCCGTGCCTTCCACGTACGCCAGGGCGGCCACGTTGACGAAGAGCCGATCGAGGTCGCCTGATGCTCGACCGCGCCCGCCACCCCGTGCCCGCCCCGATCACCATCGGCGGCACCACCTTCGCCTGGGGCGAGCGCACCTACGTCATGGGCATCCTCAACGCCTCGCCCGACTCCTTCTCCGGTGACGGCGTCGTCGACCCCGACGAGGCCCTCCGACGCGCCGAGGCGATGGTCGCCGCCGGTGCCGACATCATCGACATCGGCGCCGAGTCCACCCGTCCCGACTTCGCCAGCGTCACCGCCGAAGACGAATGGGACCGTCTGCAGCTCGTGCTCGGCCCCATCCGCCGCGCCCTCAGCGTCCCCATCTCCGTCGACACCTCGAAGGCCGAGGTAGCCCGCCGCGCCGTCGAGTACGGCGCCGACGCCATCAACGATGTCACCGGCTGCCTCGGCGATCCCCTGATGCCGCAGGCGATCGCCGACCTCGGCGTCCCCGTCATTGCGATGCACAACCAGCGCGGCCGCCAGTTCGGAGGCGACGTCATGAAGGACATCCGCGCCGGCCTCCGCGAGGCGATGACCGCGCTGATGACCGCCGGCGTCCCCGAGGAGCGCATCATCGTGGACCCCGGCTACGGCTTCGGCTGGGGCCCCGTCCGCGACTTCGAGATGCTCGACCGTCTGGAGGAGCTCAAGCGCCTCGGCCGCCCGGTCCTCATCGGCACCTCCCGCAAGTCCTCCATCGGCTACGTCATCGACCGCCCCGCCCAGGAGCGCGTCTTCGGTACCGCCGCCACCATCGCCATCGCCATCGCCAACGGCGCCGACATCGTCCGCATCCACGACGTCGAGCCCATCGCCCACGTCGCCCACCTCACGGACGCCGTCGTCCGCCCCACCGCGTAGAACTCAAGGCCTCAGCTCCCGCCTCGACTATCACCCGTCAACCCAACCCCATCCACACCCCCCGCGACCAAGCTCCCCCAAAGCCGCCCCGGCTGACCACTAACTCGCCGCAACCACCCGCTCACCCAACCTCCGTCTCACCGCCTCTGACCCCCTCTCCCCACACGGGGAGAGGGCTGGGGTGAGGGCATCCCGCGCGGCGACCAGCCTCCAACCAACCTCTCCCCAGAACCTCCGGCTGACCACCAACTCCCCGCAACCACCCGCTCACCCTGAGCCCGTCGAAGGGCGAGCCCCACGAGACGCCCGCGTGCCGAACCACGCCACATCCGCCCCCTCCGATCCGGCCCCACCCAGAAAGCCCCCTCCCTCGTAGGAGGGACCGGGGGCGACAGCCCCACCACCCACGTACCGACGCGAAGGCGTTGCTGTCCCGATCCCACACCGCCGACAGGGGCATGATTGCCCTCAATCGGATCGCGCTCCTATACTTCACAGTCCAAACGCCAAGGATCGGAGCAGCGGTGAAGCGTACCTGGCAGCCGAAGCGCATTCCCCGCAAGCGCAAGCTGGGCTTCCGTGCGCGGATGTCCACGAAGGGTGGTCGCGCCATCATCGCGCGCCGCCGTGCGCGCGGTCGCGCAACCCTGTCGGTCTAACCCGCACCTCGAGTAACTGAGTCCCGCGGATCGTTCCGGGATCGCCACCACACACCTTCGCCCTCGCACCCCTTGGGGTGCCTGACGTAGCCACGGGCTACGTGTGACCACGGGCCGGTGGCAGGAGGCGACATCGTGCCCTCTCCCAGCAATGTGGCGAGCACAATGACACCCGGTGACAACCACCGATCAGCCGCTCCCGGCAGGCCAGAACGCCTCCGGAAGCGCTCGGACTTCACTCAGGTGATGCGGACGGGCCGTCGGGCGCGACATCCGTTGCTCCAGTTGGTGGCGGTCCACACGGACGCCGGCATCACTCGTGTCGGATTCTCCGTGAGCAAGCAGGTCGGCGGAGCGGTCATCCGCAATCGGGTGAAACGCCGACTCCGCACGATCGTGCGTGGTCTGGACTGGATGCCGGGCTTCGATCTTGTGATCGTCGCCCGATCTGGTGCTGATTCCGCGAGCTACGGAGAGTTACAGGGCATCGTGGTTCAGAACGCACGCAAACTGAAGCTCCTGGGCGGCGTAGAGGCATGAGGCCAGCCCTCCTGCGCTTGATCCGCATCTACCAGGCGCTGGTTTCTCCGTCCCTCGGCGTTGCTTGCCGCTACGAGCCCACCTGTTCCCACTACGCCTACGAAGCGATCGAGCGTCACGGCGCCTGGCGCGGCGTCCGCCTGGCCGCGTCGCGGCTCTCGAGGTGCCGGCCCGGTGGGGGTGGCGGCTACGACCCGGTTCCCGATACTGACATCCACTCTTCCCGGATCACCGTGACATCTGCCGATGCGCAGTCCCCCGTCACCGATGCGAGCCTGCGCTGATGATTCACCCTTCACCGTCCACAATGTTTCACGTGAAACATTCTGATCAGCCTGACCTCGCCGCCGCCCCGCGAAGGCGAATGTTTCACGTGAAACATCGCCTCATTGGTCTCCTCGTGCTGACGGCGCTGTTCGCCACGGGCTGCGCCTCGATCCAGAGTCCCGAGGGCTGGGCCGCGCCCGTCGAGGTCGGCGACCGCATGATCGTCCAGTCCGCGACCGGCCAGGTATCCCTCGTCGATCCGGCCAACGGTCAGGTCGCGTGGGTCTATCCCCAGGACGACAGTCGCGACCGCGCCTTCTACGCGACCCCGATCATCGACGGCGACACCGTCTACCTCGCCGACTACAGCGGGCGCATCACGCGCCTGGGCGCCGGCGGCAGCGCGCCTGAGGCCGCCTGGGTCACCGAGCTCGGCGCCCACGTGGTGGCCACGCCAGCGCTCGAGGACGGGGTGCTCTACGTCCCCGCTGCGGACGGCCGCGTCGTGCTGATCGAGACCGAGGCCGGGCTCGTCACCTCCACCATCCACACCGACGACCGCCGTATCTGGGGCGCTCCGGCCCTCCGAGGCGGCACGATCTACATCGGCGACCTCGACAACGGCCAGACGGTCGCCCTCGACGTCACGTCCGGTGACCGCGTCTGGGAGCAGGAGATCTCCGGCCCCACCGCCGCGGACCTCGTCCTGGACGGCGAACTGCTCCTCGCGGGCGCGTTTGACCAGCACCTCCACGCGCTCGATGTCTCCAACGGCGGCGCGGAGCGCTGGGCGTTCCAGGGCAAGGGCTGGTTCCTCGGCCGGCCCGTCGTCGGTTCGGGCGTCATCTACGCCGCCACCATGAACGGCTGGGTCTACGCCATCGACCGCGAGACCGGAGCCCAGATCTGGGCCGTCGACATCGACGGGGCGCAGTTCCGCGCCGCGCCCGTGATCCAGGGCGGGAACCTCATCGTCGTCGCCCGGGACGGGCGAGTCCTCTCGCTCGGCCTGGAGAACGGGAACGTGGCGTGGGAGCAGGACGCCACGAACGAGGGCAACGTCAACGCGAATCCGCTCATCATCGGAACCGACATCTACCTGGTGACCTCCCGGCACGAGCTCGTGCGGGTGGACGCATCGCGCCGCGGCGCATTCCAGACCGTGCCGCTGACAGCGGTCCGCTAACGCAGGGCTGAGGGGAGCACCGCAGGCATGCCAATCGGCGCCATCTGGCAGACCGTCCTCGAGACCCCACTCATCAACACGATGGTGGCGCTCTCCGCCATCGCCTTCGGGTCGTACGGCCTCGCGATCCTGATCTTCACCGTGATCTCGCGGGCGCTGCTCTTCCCGCTCACGCTCCGGATGCTGCACTCCATGCGGGCGCTCCAGGAGATCCAGCCCCAGATGGCTGAGATCCAGAAGAAGTACTCGGACCCGAAGCGCCGCAACCAGGAAGTGATGAAGCTCTACAAGGAAGCGGGCGTGAACCCGCTTGGTTGTATCGGGCCGCAGATCATCCAGTTCCCGATCTTCATCGCCCTGTACCAGGTCATCCGCATCACCCTGGGCGACACGCCGGAGGGGATCCTCAACCTCTCGGGGCGCCTCTACAACGTCGACTTCATCCAGAACGCCGTGCCGCTGAGCCCCACCTTCCTGGGTGTCGATCTCGGCGCGAGCGGGAACATCTTCCTCGCGGTGCTGACCGGCGCGGCGATGTGGCTGCAGCAGCGCATCTCGATGGCCCGCACGAGCGGGGCTGCCACCTCCAGCGGTGCTCAGCAACAGCAAATGAACCAGATGATGCTCTGGATGATGCCAGTCGTCTTCTCCTGGATCGTCTTCTCGAGTCCGTCCGGTGTGGGCCTCTACTGGTTCGCCAGCACGGCCATCGGCATCATCCTGCAGTGGATCTTCGTCGGCCCCGGGGACTTCACCTGGGCGTCCATCATCCCCGCGCCGCTCCGGGCGTCGTGGGGGATCACCCTCCCGGAGCCGGGGACGCGGCGCGGGTCGCACCCGGCCCGTCCGGCCAAAGCGCATACCGACGTTGCCAATGGCAGCGGTACCGAATCGGAGAACAACGATGGCGAGAGCAACCGAGGCGAGCGGACCGACGGTCGACGAAGCGGTCGACAGGGCGCTGGCGGAGCTGGGTCTTCGTCGCGATCAGGTCGACGTCGACGTCGTCACCGAGGGTAAGAAGGGCGGCCTCTTCGGCCGCGGCGCCGAGGCGGCCGTGGTCCGCGTGACCGCGATCGAGGCTGCCCCCGCCTCCGGCGGCGCTCGTGTTTCACGTGAAACGTCCGAGGGCGACGACGACGAGTCGCGCCCCCGCCGCCGTCGTGGCCGTCGTGGTGGCCGCCGCCGTCGCGGCGGTGAGGGTGAAGGTGGAGACGCCGGTGAGGCGGGCGGCGAAGCCGTTGCAGCCGGCGGCGGAATCCGCTCCGGCTCGACCGAGGCCGTCGCGACCCGCTCCGACGATGACGATGATGACGACGGCGCACCTCGCGATGACCGCGATGACCGCTCCGACGGCGACGAACGAGGCCCGCGTGCCGGTGGCGGCACCCGCGGCGGCCGCGGCGGACGCAACGCCCGTGGTGGGCGCGGCCGTGGTGGTAGTGGCGGCAGCAGCGGCGGATCCTCGCGTGGTCGTGACCGCGACCGGGAGGAACGCTCCGGCGAGCCGATCGTCGGCGTCTCGGACGACGACGCGATCCCGATCCCCGGCACCCCTGAGGAGCTCCCCTACTCGCCGATCGAGGATCCGGCGGACGACGTCGACCTCGCGGGGTCGACGCTGCGCGACGTCCTTACGCTGCTCGGCTACGTGGAGACGCAGATCACGGCGCGCGAGCCGGAGACGCCCGGCGACGGCACCGGCCTGATCGAGCAGATCTTCGACATCTACGGCGAGAACGACGACGTCTCCGACGAGCTCGGCGTCCTCATCGGCCGCCGCGGCGAGACGCTGTCCGCGGTCCAGTACCTGGTGAACACGATCGTCTCCAAGGGCGGCAACAAGCCCCCCGTCTTTGGCCTCGACATCGAGGGGTACCGGCGGCGGCGCGAGGAGATGCTCGTCGACCTGGCGCGCGAGATCGCGCAGGAGGTCCGCGAGACCGGTGACGTGATCACACTCGAGCCGATGCCGGCGCATGAACGCCGCATCGTCCACATCGCTCTCCGTGAGGAGGCCGGCGTCAGGACGGAGAGCGTGGGCACAGGTGAGAACCGCCAGGTGGAGATCCTCCCCGAGGAGTAGCCGTCAGCCCCTGCCGTCCCGCGAGGGACGTCGTCAGCGGCTCTGAGCCGCCCAGAAGGATCAGCCGTGCCGCTGACTCGGTTGCTGGGATCAGGGGCGCCGGAGCCTGCCTGGATCGTCGGCCCGGTGACCTGGGATGAGGTCTACTCGGCCGATCCCGGCGGCTCTGTCGAGCGGATCCCGGGCGGCACGGCACTCTATACCGCACGTGCGAGCGAGGCGCTTGAGGTACGGGCGCATCTGCTCGTGCTGGGGGGCGCCGACGCCGACCTGGCCGCGCTCGCAGGGCACGAGGTGCACCGTGTCGACGCCCGGACGCTGACCCTGCGCCACGAATTCCCGGCAGGGAAGCGCGAGCAGACGCTGATCCGTGCGCCCGGACGGACGGTGGCGCCGGACGACGCGCCGTCCGGGTGGCCCGAGCCGGCGACGCTGATCCTCGCGCCGCTGCTGGCCGAGGACATCGACATCGCGGCGTTCATCGACGAGTACCCGACCGCCGAGGTGGGGCTGCTCGCGCAGGGGTTGCAGCGGGCGGTACTGCCGGACCAGCGGATCGCGCACCGGGCGCAGCCGTCGGCGGCGCTGCTCGACGCGGCGCGCCCGAACGTCTCGATCTTCCTCTCGGAGGAGGAGACGGTGCTGTGGGCGGCGGGGACGCTGGACTATCTCGTGGCGCGCTGCGCCCGGGTGGTGGTGACGCGTGGGGCGGACGGGGCGCGGGTGCTGACTCGGCGGGGTGAACGAGTGATCGCGGCCGCGCCGGCGACCCCCGTGGACGCGACCGGTGCGGGGGACGTGTTCGGCGCCGCGTTTATACTCGCGGTGCGAGCGGGGGAAGAGTTCGCCGGACGGGTGGCTGCGGCATGCGCCGCGGCGGCCTGCGAAGTGCGCGGTCCGGGCGTCCTCCCTTCCCTGGGTGCTCTCGAGAGTGAGCTCGAGGCGCGGTTCCGTGTCGGCCGGACGGATGTCGGGTCGGATGGCGCGCCCGCCGATGGGGGACATCCCGCGTGAGCGTTGTCATCGCCCTGGCGAACCAGAAGGGCGGCGTGGGCAAGACCACGTCCACCGTGTCGCTGGCCGCGGCGCTGGCTTCGAGGGGTGTGCGGACGCTGGTGCTGGACGCCGACCCGCAGGCGAACGCGACGAGCGCGCTCGGTATCGGCCGGCCCGCCGACGGTGGCGGGCTGTACGCCGCACTCGTCGACGAAGCGCCGCTCCTGCCCTCGGTGGTGGCGACGGAGATCCCAAACCTCTCCGTGATGCCGACGAGCCCGGCGCTGGCCGGCGCGGAGGTGGAGCTCGTCTCCGTCATGGCGCGCGAGTTCCGGATGAAGCGCGCGGTGGAACCGTTGCGCGACCACTTCGACGTGATCCTGATCGACTGCCCGCCTTCGCTGGGGATGCTGACCGTGAACGCGCTGGCCGCGGCGGACGAAGTCGTGATCCCCGTGCAGACCGAGTATTTCGCGCTGGAGGGGCTCGGGCACCTCGCGCACACGATCGAGCTGGTGAAGCGCAACCTCAACACCCGCCTGGTGATCCGAGGGGTGCTGCTGACGATGTACGACGCGCGCACGAACCTCTCGCGCGAAGTGGAGCAGGAGGTGCGCAAGCACTTCCCGAATACGTTCGCGACGGTGATCCCTCGATCGGTGCGTCTGGCGGAAGCGCCAAGCCATGGCGTGCCGATCCAGCAGTACGACTCGATGTCGGCGGGGTCGCGCGCGTACGAGGCACTCGCGGACGAGTTCCTCGCGGGGCTGGGCGACCGCGTGCCGGCGGGCGTGCGAGTCGCGCCACCGGTCTCGACCTCGGATGCGATGTCCGACGCGATGTCGCCGGCGACGGTTGCGCCGATGAGTGGCGCACCGGCCGACGAGCCTGAAGGGCAGTACTAGTGGCACGTAAAGGCGGACTGGGCCGAGGGCTGGGCGCGCTGATCCCGGAGGAGCAGGCACCGCGCGACGAGCGGGTGCCGGTGACCGAGGTGCCGATCGGCGACGTGGTGCCGAACCCGCAGCAACCTCGGACGGTGATGGACGAGTCGAAGCTGCTCGAACTGACCGACTCGATCCTCACGTACGGGATCATCCAGCCGCTGCTGGTGATGGAGGGCGTGGGCCAGGACGGGCAGCCGCTCTACACGCTGATCGCCGGCGAGCGCCGGCTGCGTGCGGCGAAGAACGCCGGGCTCGAGCGGGTGCCGGTGACGATCCGGCAGAGCACGCCGCAGGAGCTCCTCGAGATTGCGATCGTTGAGAACGTGCAGCGCCACGACCTCAACCCGCTGGAGGAGGCTGTGGCCTTCCAGCGGCTGATGGAGGAGTTCGGCCTGACGCAGCAGCAGGTGGCGGAGCGCGTCGGGAAGTCGCGGACGGCGGTGGCGAACACGGTCCGGCTGGCGGACCTCCCGGTGGAGGTGCGCGCGGCGATCTCGAGCGGCGAGGTGTCCGAGGGCCATGGGCGCGCGTTGCTGGGACTGCCGGACGAGGCGCGGCAGGTGCAGGCGCTGGAGCGGATCCTGAAGGAGTCGCTGAACGTGCGGCAGACGGAGGCGCTGGTCCGGGAGTGGACGGGGGCTGCCTCGAAGCCGCCGAGGGCTGCGAAGCCGGTGGCGGAGCGTGGGCCGGCGGCGGTGACGGCGGGGTTTGAGGATGCGTTGCAGCGAGAGCTTGGGACGAAGGTGGCGTTGCGTCGGGGGTCTCGGGGCAAGGGGACGCTGACGATCCACTTCTACAACGATGAAGACCTGACGGGGATCCTGGAGCGCATCCTGGGGCCGGAGGCGTTGTAGGCGTTGGCTGTTTGGGGTTGGCTTCGGGCGGTGATCTGTTCTTCGGACGGCGCGTTGGGCCCACCCCCCGGCCCCCTCCCCAGGAGGGAGGGGGAGATCATTTCGGAGTGAAACCCATCCCCCAACCCCCTTCCCTTTCCGGGGAAGGGGGCTCCGGATTCCGGAGGCGGCTCCTCGGGCGGTTGGTGGTGGGCGTGCGTTTCGGGGGCTCGCCCTTCGACAGGCTCAGGGTGAGCGGGTGGTTGCGGTTTGTGGGTCTGGGGCTGGTGTGCTGAGCCCTCACCCCAGCCCTCTCCCAAAACGGGAGAGGGGGCCGGATTCCGGAGGGTGGTTTCTCGGGCGGTTCGAGCTCGACAGGCTTGGGGAGCCCTCACCCCAGCCCTCTCCCCGTGTGGGGAGAGGGGGCCGGATCCCGGACTCGGGTGGTGGTGTGTGGGGGGATACTGGTGACGCGATGACGATGAGAGCGGGTGGGCGATGACGGCTGAGGAACGACTGGCTGAGTTGGGCATCACGCTGCCGGCGGTGACGACGCCGGCGGCGGTGTATCGGCCGGCGGTGAAGGCGGGCAACCTGATCATCGTGTCGGGGCAGGTAGCCGTGCGGGATGGGGCGATCCTGTCGCCGGGGCACCTGGGCGCCGAGGTGAGCGTGGAGGATGGGTACGCTGCGGCGCGGCAGTGCGGGATCAATGCGCTGGCGGCGATCAAGGCGGTGCACGGGAGCCTCGAGGGGGTGCGTGTGCTGCGGACGGTGGGGTACGTGGCGAGTACGCCGGACTTCACGGATCATCCGCGGGTGGTGAACGGCGCGAGCGAGTTGTTCCGCGACGTGCTGGGCGAGGACCTGGGGATCGGTGCGCGCGTGGCCTTCGGGGTGGCGGCGCTGCCGGCGAACTCGCCGGTCGAGGTCGAGGTGATGCTGGAGGTGGTGTCGTGACGGGGAACCGCATCGACTTCGTGACGGGCGCGCCGGAGAAGTACGCGCACCTGGTGGATCGTCTCTCGACGGCGCCGGACCGGCTGCGCACCTCGGTGGCCGGTCGTTCGAATACGGACTTGCGTCGCGAGCCGGCGGACGGGAACTGGTCGATCGCGCGGATCCTGGCGCATCTGGCGGTGGTGGTGCCTCGGAACGGGGTGTTCATCTACCAGATGGGGACGATGACGGACCCGGCGCGGCTGCCGTTCGTGGAGGCCGACGAGGCGGAGCGGCTGCAGAACGTGGCCTCGGAGTCGAACCTCGGAACGATCGAGGCGGCCGTGGCGGAGGTGGTGGAGTTCCTGTCGCACACGCCGGATGCGGCGTGGGGGCGGCCGGGGCGTAAGAACGGGTTGCGGCGGTCGCTGCGCCAGGAGGTGACGGCGCTGGCGGACCACTTCGATGAGCACATCGAGGAGATCGGGCGGCAACTGCGGGTGTAGCTGGCTCGGTGGGTTGTTTGTGTGAGGGCCTCGCGAGTGATCGCGGGGCTCTTCTGTTTGTTGTGTTGTTGGCTGTCGGGTGCCTCGGTGGTCTGGTTGGTGGTGGACGTTGGGATGGGGAGCGCTGGAGGTGGTGCTTGCGACCGCTCCACCCCTCCCCAACCCTCCCCCCTCAAGGGGGAGGGGGTTCGGATCTGGGCTGTGGGCTGTCGCGTGCTCGGAGGTGTGGTTGGCGGCGAACGTTGGGGATGGGGAGGCTGCGGGAATCCTCGCGTTCGCCCCGAGGGGGCCCGGACTGCGATACTGCCGACACACCTCCCCCGACCCCACGAGGCCTTGCATGCGCGCCACTGTCTTCAACGCTCCCGGCAATGTCACCGTCGAGGACCGTCCGACGCCGTTCGCCGGTCCCGGCGAGATGCGGCTTCGTGTCGGCGCGGCCTCGCTCTGTGCCTCGGACGTCCGGGTGTATCGAGGCGAGAAGTACGCCGCGCCAGGCGTCATCCCCGGGCACGAGATCTCCGGCGTCGTCGACCAGCTCGGCGAGGGCGTCACTGGCTACGCCGAGGGCGACCGCGTCATCCTCTGCCCGATCGTCGCGTGCAATGCGTGCCGCTACTGTCTGCTCGGCCGCCGCAACCGCTGCGTGAAGCGCGAGACCCTCGGCTACGACCTTGATGGTGGCTTCGCCGACTACCTGAGGGTGCCCGCCTCCCTCGTCGCGACCGGCCACGTCATCAAGATCCCGGATGCCCTCCCCCTCGACCTTGCGGCGATCACCGAGCCGTCCGCGTGCACCCTCGCCTCCCTCGAACTGTGCGAGGTCGGGGCGGGTGCGTCGATGGCGATCATCGGCGCGGGGCCTATGGGGCTCATGCACCTGCTCCTCGGACGCGCCCTCGGCGCCGGCCCGATCATCGTGAGCGAGCCTGTGGCCGAGCGCCGCGCCCTCGCCTCCCGCTGGGGCGCGGACATCGTGCTCGACCCCGCCACCGACGATGTCCGCGGGGCGGTGATGCACGCGACCGGCGAGGGCGCCGACGCCGTCATCGTCTCCGTCGGCCTGAACGCCCTCGTGCCCCCCGCGCTCGCGCTCGTGCGGCCGCAGGGCGTGGTGAACCTCTTCGCCGGCTTCCCGAAGGGGGGCGACCCCGTCCCGTTCGACCCGAACCTCGTCCACTACGGCGAAGTCATCCTCACCGGCTCGCAAAACGCGACCACCGACCAGTACCGGCGCACGGTCCAGCTGATCGGCCACATCCCGCACTACGACGAACTGCTCACGAACCGATACTCCGTCGAACAGGGGCCGGAGGCGTACGAGTCGCGCCTCGCCCTCGCCGGACTGAAGTCCCTCGTCGAGTTCCCTGATGTCGATGAGCGGTAGCCGCAGGTGCGCGTGACCGACCTCGCTGCTACCTCGTACGTCGCTCCGGGTGACGGCGCATGAACTGGCGTCCGTCCTTCATGCGCGACGACCCCCCCGACATCGCCACGCTCGAGGCCAGAGCGGAGCGCGAGAAGCAGACCGCCGACCTCCGTCGCCGCCTCCGCGACACGCGCGTCCTCGCCGGGCTCTCGCTCTCGGACGTTGAGCGCGACACGCGCATCAACCGCACGTACCTCGAAGCGATCGAGGACGGACGCTTCGGTGACATCCCCGCGCCGATCTACGCGCGCGGCTTCGTCCGCTCCTACGCCCGCTACCTCGGCCTCGACCCCGAGGAGTCAGTGGCCGCCATGCCGGACCTCCCGCCGCCGCTCGGCCTCGAACCCATGGCGGGACTGAGGCGTACCGTCACGCCGATGCTCCCCGACATCAACCTCCCCGTCGCCGGCGCCATCGGCGCGGCGCTCGTCCTCGCGCTCGTCGCCTACCTCGTGCTTCCCGGCCTCGGGGGCGGCCCCGGCCTCCCGGAGGGCAGCGCCACCTCCACCGCGACGGGCACCGCTTCCACCGACGGCACCGCCGCGTCCGCCACCGGCGAGGGCGCCAGCACACCCTCCTCCACCGCCACCGTCCCCCCCTTCGCCGAGGGCGCCACCCCCGACTTCTCAGGCGTCCCCCGCGCCGAAGCCGAGTCCGTCCTCGACGACCTCGATGTCACCCCCCTCTTCGTCGAATCCAGTTCCGAGGCCCCCGCCGGCCTGGTCTTCGACCAGAACCCCGCGGCGGGCACCAACCTCGAACCCGGCGACGTCGTGACCCTCTTCATCTCCACCGGCCCCTAGCCGCCACGAGGCCCGCGCGCCGGCCAGGCCGCGGGGGTGTGCCAGCGTGCGTTGACGCGCTGGGGCGTCGTCGCCATCGTGGAGGCGGTGATCGACGGGCCGGGTCTGCGCTGAGGAGTCTGAGATGAGTGGGGTGCGCGTGCTGGTGGGGACCCGCAAGGGAGCGTTCGTGCTCACCTCGGACGGGGCGCGGACGGACTGGAAGGTGTCAGGCCCGCACTTTCCGGGCTGGGAGATGTACCACGTGAAGGGGTCGCCGGTGGATCCGAATCGGATCTATGCGTCGCAGACCTCGGGGTGGTTCGGGCAGGTGATCCAGCGGTCGGACGACGGGGGTGAGACCTGGGCGCCGGTGGACGGGGACTTTTCGTACGCGACGCCGACGGGGGACCACCTCTGGTACGACGGGACGCCGAAGCCGTGGGGGTTCACGCGGGTGTGGCATCTGGAGCCGTCGCTGACTGATCCGGACACGCTGCTCGCAGGCGTCGAGGACGCGGCGATGTTCCGCTCGACGGACGGCGGGAAGTCGTGGAGCGAACTGACGGGCCTGCGGGAGCACTCGACGGCGTCGCAGTGGACGCCGGGCGCGGGCGGCCTCGGCGCGCACACGATCATCCAGGACGCCGCGAACCCGGGGCGGATCTACACGGCGATCTCGGCGGCAGGGGTGTTCCGGAGCGACGACGACGGCGCCTCGTGGCGGCCGATGAACAACGGGCTGGTGTCGGAGGGCATCCCGGACGGCAGTGCGGAGGTGGGCCACTGCGTGCACCGCATCGCGATGCACCCCTTACGGCCGGAGACGCTGTACATGCAGAAGCACTGGGACGTGATGCGCAGCGATGACGGCGGCGCGAACTGGCGCGAGATCAGCGGGAACCTGCCCTCGGACTTCGGGTTCCCGATCGACGTGCACGCGCACGAGCCGGAGACGGTGTTCGTGATCCCGATCGTGAGTGACTCGGAGCACTTCCCGCCGGAGGGGAAGCTGCGCGTGTATCGGAGCAAGACGGGCGGGGACGAGTGGGAGCCGCTGACGAAGGGGCTGCCGCAGGAGAACTGCTTCGTGAACATCTTCCGGGACGCGATGTGCGTGGACCAGATGGACCCGTGCGGCATCTACTTCGGGACGACGGGCGGCCAGGTGTACGGGTCGCACGACGGCGGGGACACGTGGCAGGCGATCGTCCACGACCTGCCCTCGGTGTACTCGGTCGAGGTGCAGACGCTGCCCTAGCGGGTGGTGCGATCGGCGGTCGCGATGAGTACGGTGCGCGTGATCATCCCGCTCCACCTCCGCCGGCTGGCGCAGGTGGACGGTGAGTTGTCGCTGGACGTGCCGGGGGAGGTGACGCAGCGCGCGGTCCTCGACGCGCTGGAGTCGGCGTACCCGGTGCTGGTGGGGCTGACGCGGGACCGTGTGACGAAGCGGCGGCGTCCGCTGGTGCGGTTCTTTGCGTGTGGTGAGGACCTGTCGAACGAGGAGCCTGACGCGCTGTTGCCCTCGGAGGTTGCGGAGGGCAAGGAGCCGTACATGGTTGTGGGGTCGATGGCGGGAGGGTGATCCGCTGTGCGCGGCGGGTGACCTCGGCGGGATCGTTGGGCCTCGGGCGGTCGTTTATTTCTGCGACGTTGGTTGTGCCCACCCCCCGGCCCCCTCCCCAGGAGGGAGGGGGAGTCAATCTCAGAGTGAAACCCATCCCCCAACCCCCTTCCCTTTCCGGGGAAGGGGGCTTCCGGACTGCAGCGGGTCGGGGTGGCCCGGCGGGTTGGGGAGCGGTGTCCCCGCAGCCCCGCCCTGGGGAGGGATTGGGGGTGCCCTCGGCGGGTGGTGCTGTGTGTGGGCGGAGGGGAGCCCTCACCCCAGCCCTCTCCCCGTGTGGGGAGAGGGGGTCGGATCATCGGAGGGGGAGTGGCGGGTGCCTCGATGGGTGGTTGGTGGGCGTGCGTTTCGGGGGCTCGCCCTTCGACAGGCTCAGGGTGAGCGGGTG
>CAYPYF010000035.1:13978-25913 GCA_964414675.1 uncultured Dehalococcoidaceae bacterium | reverse complement strand
GCGTCTTCGTGCCCGTGCGGGCCAGCGCCTGGTGCACCTCGGAGCCGAAGAGCTTGTTCACGGACGCCTCGTAGTTCGGGATCTCCTCGCGCGCCTGGATCGAGGCCGTACGTAGCGCGAAGTTCTTGAGGATGTCCGTCTCGATGTAGCGATCGGCCATCTCCAGGCGCGTGGCGGCCTGCCAGTCCTTCCGCACGGTGCCGCTGCCCTCGTGGCCGCGGACGTATTCGATGAGGTCCGCCAGCGCCTTGCGGTAGCCGATCGCGCCGCCGATCCCGGACCGCTCGAAGTCGAGCATCGCCATGGCGACGTACCAGCCGCGGTTCTCGTCGCCGATGCGCTGCGAGACCGGGACACGGACATCCTCGAAGAATGTCTCGTTGAACGGCTCCTGGTCCGTCATGTCGACGATGGGGCGCACACTGATCCCCTTCGCGTCCGTGTCGAACACCAGGAATGTGATACCTCGGTGCTTCGTCTCTGCGTCGGGGTTGGTGCGCACGATGGCGCACATCCAGTCCGAGTACTGCGCGCCCGAGGTCCAGATCTTCTGGCCGTTGAGGACGTAGTCGTCCCCCTCTACCTCGGCACGCATCTGGAGCGCGGCGAGGTCAGAGCCGGCGGCTGGCTCGGAGAACCCCTGCGCCCACGCGATCTCGCCGCTGAGGATCTTCGGGAGGTGCTCCTGCTTCTGCTCGTCTGTCCCGAATGCGATCAGCGTGGGGCCGACGAGCGAGACGCCGATGCCGCCCACCATCGGGACGCGGGCGTCCGCCATCTCTTCGTTGAAGATGAACTGCTCGATGACGCCCAGGCCGGCGCCCCCGTACTGCTTCGGCCAGTGCGGCGCGACCCACCCGCGCTCGGCGAGCGCCGCCGCCCACGCGACGGCGGCATCGCGGCGTCCGGGATCCTCGGAGCGGCGGTCGGCCGGCCAGTTGTAGCCCGGGACGTCCTCGGGCTCCACGCTCTGGTCGGACTCAAGGTCGGGCCGGTAGCCCTCCGGGAACCGCTGCTGGATGAACGTTCGCACATCCTGGCGGAACGCGGCCTGGTCCGGCGTGTCTGCCCAGTCCATCCAAGCTCCATCCGTACGCGTCGACACATCGACCGTTGCGGGCCGTTGCAGTGGGTCAGACCCACCGTACCGCACGGACGCGAGCCACCCGGCCCGGCCCGGTGGCAGGCCTAGTACGCGGGCTCACGCGCCCAGCGCCGCACGAAGACCTCGAAGCGATCGAGGAGGTCGCAGATGAAGCCCTCGGTGTCCTTGTTCTTGAGGCGGCCGTCGTCGTCGAACTGCTCGTGCGCGGACGCCACGAGGACCTCCGGGCCGGGCAGCACGGGTGACTTCGTGAACACGAAGAGGTCACGCAGCGCGAGTTGCGCGCGCGCCGTGCCAACCATCCCCATGCTCGCGCCCATGAGTGCGAC
Organism: uncultured Dehalococcoidaceae bacterium; assembly: GCA_964414675.1. GTDB lineage: Bacteria > Chloroflexota > Dehalococcoidia > UBA2979 > UBA2979 > W-Chloroflexi-9. The sequence goes on along the minus strand of CAYPYF010000035.1, from coordinate 24,479 downwards.
GGGGAGGTCCTCCAGCGGACTGTCGTCCGGCGGGCGGGACGCCCAGTCCAGGGCGTTCTTCAGCACGCCAGGGACACCGAAGTTGTACTCGGGCGTCACGATGAGCAACCCGTCCGCGCTCGCCAGCCCGCGCTTGAGGCGTGCCGCGCTCTCGGGGTAGGCATCCTGCTCCACGTCCTCGTTGAAGAGCGGCAGGTCGCCGATCTCGAGGACCGTGAAGCGCATCTCCGCAGGCGCGAGGCGGACCGTCTCGCGGAGGAGCATCTTGTTGTACGAGCCGGACCGCAGGCTGCCTGCGATCGCGGCGATGTTCAGTTCGTCAGCCATGAGAGGGAGTCCTTCGACTACCTCCCGAGGCTAGGCGTGCATGGGTGACGAACCGGTGTCGAGAAGTGGGGGCGGGTTGCGGTTGCCTCGCAGACAGATGTCCGAGGTCTGAGCGCTAGGTGGCCTTCCGACGCGGCTTCCGGCCGGCGGCGCCCTGCTGCACGACGTGCGTCAGTTCGTGCGCGAGCAGTTCCTTGCCCCCGCTCGACTTCGCGTTGAGGCCACCCTGGCCCACGAAGATGTCGTTCCCGGTCGTGAAAGCCCGGGCGGACAGACGGTTGTTGAGGTCGGCGGCCTGGCCGTCCTGGTGGACCCGGACGCCCGAGAAGTCCGCGCCGAAGTGGCCTTCCATCTCGCGCTGGACGCCGGGATCGAGGGCCTGACCGCCGCCACGAGCGCCCTCGACCATGTCGTTGGTCTCGCGGGAGACGGAGCCACCCTCCATGCCCACCTCGGGGCCGGCCTCGGCACGCTGGAGGTGCTTCGCCTGGAGTTCATCCTCCTCGGCCTCGCGCTGGACGTGCTTCGCCTGGAGTTCGTCTTCCTCGGCGGCGCGCTGGACGTGCTTCGCCTGGAGCTCTTCGCCCTCAAGCTCACCACCCTCGGATTCGCGCTGAATGTGCTTGGCCTGGAGCTCTTCTTCCTCGGCGGCACGCTGGACGTGCTTCGCCTGGAGTTCCTCTTCCTCGGCGGCGCGCTGCACGTGCTTGGCCTGCAACTCCTCGTCCTCGAGCTCTCCGCCCTCGGACTCGCGCTGGATGTGCTTGGCCTGGAGTTCTTCTTCCTCGGCGCGCTGGAGGTGCTTCGCCTGGAGCTCCTCTTCCTCGGCGGCGCGCTGCGTGGTCGCCTGCCCGCCCGAGACGATCTCTCGTGCGACGGCGTCCGCCTCCACCTCGTGCGAGTCGCCCGCGGCGCCGACTTCCATGGACCGCTGGAGCGCCGTCCGCGCGACGCGGTTCCCGGCTACCGACTGAAGCGAGAGGACGTCCGGCGCGCGCATCGCGCGCAGCGAGATCGGCGTCGACGGGGCCGCCTCGTGGGCGTGCGCGGGCTGTCCCGCAGTCACTGGGTGAGGCGCTCGAATACGACGGTTCATCCCGACCTCCGCGAACGCAGAGCATCGTACACGTATTGCGAGCGCTACAGCGGCCTCCAGCGCGCTGATTGCTATCATTCACACCGTCGGCCCGCGCTCACGACGTGACTTCCACGTCTACCCCGTGGCGGCCGGCCACCATTCCCCCTCCGAGCCCGCGAAACGTCGAGTACCTCCGTGACGACCACCACCATCCAGGTCCACGTCGAACCCGATCACCTTGCCCTCACGCTGGGCGAGCGCGCGGCCATCGAGGTGGAGATATTCAACGGCTCCTCGATCGTGGACGAGTTCCGGGTGGACCTGCTGGGCCCGTGGGTGGACCCGATCCGGCCGGAGTGGGTGACGATCCGACCGCTGAGCCTCGCGTTGTTCCCGAACTCCTCCGGCACGGTGCTCCTCACCCTGGACGTGCCTGCCGCCAGCCAGCTGCTCGCCGGCGCGCACGTCCTCGGCATCCGTGTCCGATCCACCACCGACCCGAACGCGGCCTACGTCGCCGAGCTGCCACTGACCGTGAACTCGCAGCCGATGGTGGCGCTCCACCTCGACCCGCAGACGATCAGCGGCGGGTCGAGCGCGCAGGGTTATGTCATCGCCCGCAACCTCGGGAACGTCCCGGTGAGCCTCTGGCTCCAGACCTCGGACCCCTCGAACGCGATCCAGGCCGAACTCGCCGATGTCGAGGTGCCGCTCGCGCCGGACGAGGAAGCGAAGGTCCCGCTCACCCTGACCGCGCGACGTCCCCTCATCGGCACCGGCGTCGCCCGGCCGTACGCGATCACCGCCGAGGTCGAAGACCGGGCGGGCGAGGTCGGCGCGGAGGCACAGCCCTTCGTCGAGCAGTCTCGCGCGGACGGCGTGTTCCAGCAGAGCGCCCGGATCAACGGGCGCGTCCTCACGACCATCGGCATGTTGCTGCCGGTGATCGCCATCCTCGTGGCAGCGTGGATCCTCCGCCCCCAGACCGAGCCTGAGGTGCTGTCCGGCCCGCTCACGTTCGGCGTCACCGGCGTCGTCGAACGCGTCGAGGTCCGCCCGAACGAGTTCGTCCTCGCGGGGTCGCGGATCGCGACGATGCGCGGCACGGAGGCCGAACTCGCGCTGAACGAGGCCCAACTCGTGCTACGCCGCTCGATCATCGACCTGGAGGGCATCAAGACCCACCACCTCGTAACCCAGGCGCAGGCTGCGCTGGACGAGAACGCCGTCGACCCAGCGCCCGACCCCGACTTCCTCGAGGCGCTGGTACAGGAGCTTCAGACCGCAGTGGAGAGCGCGCTCACGGTCTCCAGCGCGTCGCTCACCGGCCTCACGAGCGCCCTCAACGGGTACTGCGAGACCGCCGAGATCCGGCCCACCGAGTGCGACTCGCAGCCCGTGCCGCTGCCCAGCGGGTTCGTGGCCCAGCTGGTGGACCAGGCGGCGACGAACCCGGCAGCGCGCGACGTGGTGGACGCGAACTCGAACTACCGCGCCTCGGCGGCCACGCTCCAGACGGTCCAGCGTCTCCTGCAGGACGCCGAAGCAAGGTTCGAGGAAGCCGGCGGCGATCCGGAGAGCATCCCGGAAGAGACCGGTGCCGGCGATATCGATCCCCTGGACGCCGCACTCACCGAGCAGGCAGAGACCGAGTACGAGCTGTCGCTCCTTGAGCAGCAGGCGGTGATCGCGGAGGCGCAGCTGGCCTGTCGCTCGGCCCTGCAGGACGTCGGCCGTACCACGCTGCGCGCGCCGGTCGACCTGCTCGTCCTCCAGGTGCTCGTCACCCCGGGCGCTCAGGTGGGCGGCGACGCCGAGATCGTGATCGTGGAGCGGACGGACGGCCGCAAGTTCACGCCACCCGCGGGACTGCGTGCGCCGGATACGCAGGACCTCCCGGCGAGTTCATGCCCCGGGACGATCGAGGAATTGCACGCCGCCGACTCGGGTACGGCCGCCGCAACCACCGGCGCGCAGAAGAGCACCCAGAGCCCGCGGCGTCCCCTCGCGGCCCTCAGGCCGACAGGCCCCTAGCGGTAGACCGCGAACTCCAGGGCGCCCTCGGTCGCGTCGCCGTACGCGAGGGCGATCGTCCCGTCGTTGAGCCGCAGCACCGTTGAGGAGTATCCGGTGCGGCCGCGGACATCCACGTTCGTCGGCGTATCGGTCGAGGTGCACGCGAGGTCATTGCATCGCACGACGCGCAGGATGCGGCTCGCGCGCTCGTCGCCAGGCTCGCGCTGGCGGAACGCGATCACCGGCATGCCATCCTTGTCCAGTCCGAGCGAGGGATCCGCGGACTCGCCTTCGGCGGCGCGGTCGATCCGGCTGACGGAGACGAGCGCGCAGTCGATCGTGTCGCACTTCGCGAAGTAGATCCCCGCCTCCGTCTCAGACCAGTCGCCGTAGGTGAAGATCGGCGCGCCGTCCGATCCCAGTTGGAGCGTCGTGTTATGTCCGGGATCGAGGCCCGGCTCGCGCACGATCGTGGAGATCACGGCCTGCGTGCAGCGCTCGTCGCTGCATCGCGCCAGCTTCAGGGCGCGCTCCCCGGCATCGCGGAACGCCACCAGCGGTAGTCCGTCCGCGGAGATGACGATCGAGGTGTCCATGCCGACACCCGGCGCATCCGCGGCGGCCGCGCCGCGGTCGAGGACGGCGATCGTCGCCTCGGTGCACCGGCCGTTCTCGCAGTGCGCGATCTTCAGCGCGCCGCGTGCGGCATCGTGATACGCGATGATCGGCAGTCCATCGGCGCCGATGGTGATCGAGGACCACGAACCCGTGTCGACACCGACGGCAGAGACGCTGGGCCCGGGGTCGATCTCCGTGATGGTGATGGCGCCGGGGTCCTCGCAGCGCGGGTCGCCGCAGTGCGCGACGTTGAGCGCGCCGCGGTCTCCGTGCCGGAAGGCAATGATCGGGCGGCCGTCGACACCGACCGCGACGGCCGTGCCGTACCCCTCGCCCGCGTCGCCGATGGTCGCGACGGTCGTGTAGGTCGAGGCAGCCTGCGAGGCGTCGCACAGGGCGTTCCCGCAGACCACCACGCGCAGGGTGTGGTCGCCGGCATCGACGTAGGCGACCACGGGGATCCCGCGCGCCAGCGTGGCGCTGATGTCCCACGACGCCTCACCCTGGTCCAGTGTGATCACCTGCCACTCGCTGCGCGGCCAGAGGAAGAACCACGCGGCATAGATCAACGCCGCGAGGAGCGTCACCATCACGAACCCGGCGATGATCCCGATGATGAGCTTCCGCCGGCTGGAACGGACGACCTCGACCGGCGCGGCGACCTCCCACGTCCGTCGCCGCCGCGGTGCGACCGGGACGAGCGGCTGGCCGCATCGCGCGCAGAGCGCGCGGTCCGCCTCGTTCGTCGCACGGCAGACGACGCACATCGGGCCGATCGGGCCACGCCCCACCGGCTCATCGAGCTCGACGGGACGCGACCGCGGCGCCACCCAGAACAGCGGGTAGTCACACTGCCGGCAGAACGGGTGCTCGCCCGGCGAGATCTCCGCCGGACGGTTGCACTGCGGGCACACGACCATAGTGGTCACAACGTCACCGACCCCTCGGACGACATGCCGGACTCCGCCGACGCGGCGAGGATCTCCTCGACGCCGCCCGGCGCGACCGGCGGCTCGATCGTACGGTCACCCAGGCGCAACTCGAAACTGACGCCGATCGGGATCTCCGCGGCGATCAGGCGGTGCAGGTGCCCCTCGGACATCCCGCCGTCTTCCGAGAGCCGTACGAGGATACGTCCGGGGTTCGGTGGCGCCTCGCCAGCCGGCCAGGTCCCTCCGCCGTCCACGATGCGCACCTCGCCCGACGTGATCGCCTCCAGGAGCCCCTGCAGGCCGGACGTCGTCCCGCGGCGCGCGTAGTAGACGCCAGCGGCCCGCACCACCTGGCGTTGCCGCTCCTCGGCCATCCCGGGGTCCACCGTGACCATCAGCCACGCGCCGAGCCAGCGCACGAACTCCGGCGGTGCCGTGTCGACGTCGAGGTAGGACTCGAGCGCGTCGATCTCGGTCCGGACGCTGTCCGCGATGCCCTCGAACACGCCGACGAAGCGGCGCGTGAAGCGGTCCTGCTGGAGGACACGCGGCAACTGCGCGACGAGCCAGCCGGCGGTGGGGGTCATCTACATCACCACGTGCCGCACGGGGAACCAGAGGGCGTCCGGGTCCAGCGGCATGAAGGTGAGTCCGTTGGGAGCGCGCTCTCCGGAGCGCTCGTCCGCCTCGAAGAGCATCACGTCCTGCACCCGCGCGACGCCATCGACGCCGGCGAGCCGTGCGACGACGTGGGAGACGGTCAGCGGGACGTCCCACGGCCACCCGCGACCCTCCGGGCCGCCGGTCACCGGATCGAGGTCGGCGTAGAGCGCATCCATCGCGCGCTGCCGGGTCAGTTCCGGATCGCGCCCCGCCTGCACCTCCACGCGCGCGACGATGCTGACGCCGAGGTAGCGCGGCTGCCCGATCTCGACCGACATGCCGAGGAGGCGGCGAGGCTCGATGTGGTCACGCACAGCCTCGTACAGCGGCGTCGGAAGGGCCAGGTCGTCCAGCAGGCGGCGACGTCCGGGCACGCTGATCGCGGGCACCACGAGCAGGCGGACGGGCGCACCGGCGTCGCTCGGTGGAAGCGCACGGGCGCGCCCGACCTGTCGCGAGGCCTCCAGCGTCAGCAACTCGAAGTCGCTGGCGGTGACAGCACGCGCGCCCGACCGGATCGAGGCGGGGCCGCGGGCCTTCGCCTGCTCCAGCACTTCGCCATCGACGCCGCCCATCGCCGGACGCCGGTTCGTGACCGTGTCCACGAACGGGATCGTCGTCCGGAGTACGGTCAGCTGGTTCGCCGCGACGTTGCCGAGGCGGCCACCACCGTGGAGGTAGGCCGTGACGGACACCTCGGCGCCCTCGTTCGGCACCGCGCCCATCTGCCAGTCCGTCCCGTCCTCGCGGCGGATGCGCGGGCCGAAGTGGATCTCACCGGACGCGCCGTCCCACGTGAAGACGCGATCCTGGGGGCCGGACTGGCCGAAGTCGCCGACCTCGGTCCAGAGTTCCTCTTCGCCGCCGGGGGGGCGGACCACCACGGTCTGGCCTTCGTCACGAGGCAGGACCGGCGCCTCAGCGACGCGGAACACCTGGCTCGGACGGCCGTCCGACATCCCGAGGATCTCGCGGGTGACGCGCTCCCCGTGGGACGCCGGCACGCTGCCGCCGACCGTGCTCGATGCCATCGAACGCACCTCGGGCGACCGCCGGTACGAGGGCTGGCCGTCCCGCACGGGGAGCAGACGCACGCGCAGCCAGTGCGCCCGCCTCGTCCCCAGCGTGATGCCGTCGTGCTCGGCCGGGAGCTGGAGTTCCACGGTGCCACTGCGGTTCATGCCGCCGGTGGTGTCGGAGAGCACCTCCAGGGGGACCCACTGCTCGTCCTGCGACGCCTCCCAGATGATCGGCGGATCCTCGGGCCGGATGCCGCCGCCCTCGGTCCCCGCGATGACATCGAGGCGCACGATGTGGTCCGCGAGCGACTCCTCGAACCCGAAGTACGCCCCTGACCCCGGCTCCAGGTCGGCGAAGATCGGCATCCCCTGCCGCTCGAATCGCAGGTCATCCCAGCGGTCGACGTAGGTGGAGATGCGGCCACCCGACCCGGTGAGCGCGGCGATGAGCCGAGGGGGCCGCATCGCGAGTTCGCGGCGCGTGTGGAACACGATCGCGCCGGTGTCCGCCGTCTGGAGCGTCGCCACCTCGGTGCCATCGGGGACGACGACCACATCCTCCTGTGGGGCGGAGAGCCGGAACGTGAGCATCGCCTGTGCCGGCGCGGGAGCGTAGAGCTGCACGCCCATCAGCTCCAGGAACTTCACGTACATGCGGTCCGGCACCTGGTTCAGCCGGTACAGCAGCGACTCGGTCATCCATGCGAAGAGCTCGATGAGCGCGACGCCGGGGTCGGAGACGTTGTGGTCCGTCCACTCCGGCGCGAGTTCCGGGATGCGCCGCTTCGCCTCGTCGACGAGGTCCTGGAACGAGCGGTCATCCAGCGACGGGCTGGGCAGGCTCACGATTCAGCGCCGATCTCGTAGTAGGGCACCACCAGGTTGCGGCGGTCGTTGGTCTCTTTGACGCTGTAGGTCACATCGACGGCGACGACGGCCTCGCGCGTGAAGTCCTCGGACGCGGTGACGCTCTCGATGGTGACACGTGGCTCCCACCGCTGGAGGGCTTCCTCCACGGCGGTCTCGATCAGGCCGAGCGTATTCGGGTTCATCGGCTCGTACAGGTACTCCCAGGCTCGGCAGCCAAACTCCGGGCGCATGACCCGCTCGCCCGTGGCCGTGAGCAGGATGAAGCGCATCGCCGCCTCGATCTCGTCGGTGCCCGAAGCGAGCGCGATCCGCCCACGCTCGTCGACCCTCGGCGGGAAGGTCCAGCCGCGGCCAATGAAGTCCGGTCCACCCTCACCTGGCATCACGGGCCGATCATCACCTTCGACGCGCCTTTGACGATCGCGGACGTGGGCAGCGGTGCCGGGTCGTTGCAGGTCTGCACCATGTCACCGACACGGGCCGCAGGCTTGCCGTTGATCTTCACGGTGAACGAGCCCAGCATCACCTTCCCCTTGTTGTCGGGGTTCTTCTGGAACCGCGGCCCCATGGGGATGTGGTTCATATCGTTCTTGACTTCGCTGTCCTTCGTGGCGGCGGGCTGGCCCTCGATCTTCACGTTCGTCGAGCAGCCCTCGGTGATCTTGCCCGCGAAGGGGTGCGGCAGGGGCGTGGGGACCTCTCCCCCGGGCGTGGGGATCATGATGATGTGGATGTCCACACCCACCACCTGGTCGTTCTTGCGTGCAGCCGGGAGCCCCATACTTGCCCTCGATCCGTCTCGGTCGACGGAAGTCCGCTAGTTCAGCTTGATCATGCCACCCTTGATGGTGACGTCCTGCGAGCCGTTGACCTCTACCTGCCGGCCCTTCAGCGTGAGCTTGCCGGTCGCCACGACCTCGATGTCGCTGGCCTCGATCTTCACCTTCGAGTCGCCGGTGAGGGTGACCACGCTCTTCGTGACGTTGAGGGCGGACTTGTTGCCCTTCAACGTGAGGTTGATCTCACCATCGCCGGTATCCAGCAATTCCACAGCGTGGCCCTTGCCGGTGGTCCACATCTGCTTCTCCACCGCGCCGCTCTTGTGGAACGTACCCTCCGGCGGCTTGTTCTTCTTGCTCCACAACCCGCCGAGGACGAACGGCCGCGCCGGATCGCCGTGCTCGAACCCCACGAGGACCTCGTCGTTCACGGCCGGCAGCATCTGGAACCCGCGCGTGCCTCCGGCGCCCGGGGTCGCGACGCGTACCCAGCCCGACTCGTGCTCATCGTCGAAGACGGCGAGCTTCACCTTCACCCGTCCGGCCTTGTCCGGGTCGTTGTTGTTGGTCACGGTCCCGACGGTCAACTCCAGCCCCGACCGGATCTGCCCGCTTGCGTCCACCGCCCCGGCGATGAGGTCGGACAGTTGCACCGGCTCCGGGCCTGACGTCACGAACCGCGTGACATACGGCTGCCCGGTGCCCAGCACATGCTCGACGGAATTGAGAATGTACGTCCCGCTGAGGCGTGACCCCAGCCCCTCGACGCTGAGCTTGCTGCCAGCGCCAAGCGTGGGGTCGCCATCGACCTCGCCGCGGACGACGAGGCCCGAGGTCGACATGCGCTGACGGTAAGCCTTCGCGACGAGGTTCGCGTCCGCCTGGTCCTGGATCGTGTCCGCGGTGACGGTGGCGTCCACCGTCCCGAACTTCGTCTTCGCGTCCGCCAGCGCGTCCGTGTAGAACGTCGCGGTGGTCGGCTCCAGGGGATTCGCGGTGCCAGAGCCCACGATCGCCTGCTGCTTCGCGTCGTCCCAGCCTCGAACCGAGACCTTGTTCACCTGGCCGGCGGCGGACATCCGCGCCTTGAAACGGAACAGGTTCTCGCCCCACGTCGCCGTGACCGGGCTGTTCGAGTTGGACTGCTTGAAGTGCAACTTCCCGTCGCTCACCCAGAAGTCGAAGCCGATGCGACGGGCGCGCTTCCGCAGGAACTGGTGGTCCGTCTCGTTCGCCTGGAAGAGCAGCGTGTGAGGGCTACCCGTCGAGTCGATGTCGGCGCCCAGGCCGGCGTCGCCCGCGATCTTCCGCGCCACGTCTGCGTCGCTCTGGTTCTGGAAGGTGCGCGACTTCGTGCCGCGCATCGTGCGGTGCATCTTGTCCAGGCCAAACACCTCGACCTCGAAGCCGCCGATGCGGCTCGCCTCCGCGGACACGCCGGTCACCTCGCCACGGATCACCGTGGTCTTCGCGTCCCCCCAGCCGAAGGCGACCTCCACGTCCGACCCGACGGCGATGAACTCGTCGTCCAGCAACGTGAACCCGGGGTCGTAGAAGCGCATCGAGAACGACGAGGGCAGCGCGATCGACTCCTCGACGCGCACGAGGTTCAACTGCCGCTCCATCGCATCGGAGAGGGCGCTGCCGTTGACCTTGATCTCGTAGTTCGCGATCGAGGTGTCAGCTACCACGGGCCACCGCCTCTCGTTCCGGGAGGATCAGTCGCGTCCCCGTGCGCAGGCGCAGCGGGTCCATGATCCGGTTCCGGTCCGCGATCACGCGCCAGACGGTGGAGTCCCCGTACGCCTGGTAGGCGATCCGATCGAGGGTCTCGCCGGGCTTCACCTCGTGCAGCCGGTCACGTTTCCGCGTCCCGGAGGTCGGGTTCTGAAGGGGGGCGCGGGTCTCGTCCGTGAACTGCTTCAGGCCCAGCTTCGCTCGGGCGCGCAGCGGTGTGCCGTTCGCGGCGAAGTAGGTGAAGGTCAGCGTCACAGACAGCACCACGCACTTGAACGAGTTAAGGCGCCCCCAGCCGAGCTTCACCCAGGGCGGTCGCTTCTTCTGCGTGTCCACCTGGGTCAGGGCGAGGAGCTGGTTCGTGTAGGTCGTCACGTCCGCGCCCGTATCGGTCGTGTCGAGCACGAGGTCGAAGTCGAGCGTCTGCGACTGGCCGCGCCCTCGCTGACCTTCGACCGCGGC
>CAYPYF010000035.1:5086-13968 GCA_964414675.1 uncultured Dehalococcoidaceae bacterium | reverse complement strand
ATCGTCTGCGACTGGCCACGGTCGAAGGTTAGCGAGGGCGCGTTGCCGCCCGGCGACTCCTGGGCATTCCAGTTGACGGTCCGCTTCACCTCCAGCGTGGTGGGGTTGAAGAGGAACGAGATCCGCTGCCCGGACTCGGTCTCCAGGTAGGCCTTCACGGGTGCGGTCATGCGAACCCTCCTCCATAGCGCCCACCGCGGCGCTCGATCTCACCAAGCAGGCGGTCTTCAAGGAACTCCATCAGCCGGGTCTCGAACGCGTCCGACATCGCGAACTTGAGGAGTTCGTCCTCGTGCTTCTCGGCGTTGAGCGCCACGCTCTCACCGGACGGCTGCCCGTCCGTCCCGCCCGTGTCGTCAGTCGTAGTTGCGGCGCGCGAGACAAACCCCGAGGTCGGCGCGCGTCCCGAGGTCTGCTGCTCGAACCGCTGCGTGAGCGCGGTCTCCACCACGTCCCGTGCGATGTCCCCCGCAACCGACGAGGCGACCCCGGCAGCCATCGACCCGCTCCCCGAGACCGGGAGGGAGGTCACAGTGGACCGACGCAGTTGCACGCGCGACGCCGGGTCGGCCGAGGCGGATCGCGGCGTCTGCGGGCCGCCGACGCCGGCTCCGAGTCCCACGCCCTGCGTCCCGACGACCACCCGCTGCCCGCTCGGCGGCGGTGCGGGCATCCTCGAGAGTGCGTCAGGCGTCGTCGCCGAGCCAACCGAGGTCATCGACCGTGAAGTGGAGCCAGTCGCGCCGGCCAGCGCGGATCGTCGTAGCGAGCCAGGACCGATGCCGCGGCTCGTCCCGCCCGGCACGCTGCGGTTCACCGCTGCGGCGAGCGGCCCGAGGCGCGTGATGCGGTGGATCCCTCCCGGCATCGCGACCGTCGCCCCCATCGTGCCACCCTCGTGGGCGGCGAACCCCGTGGGACGCGCGAAGCGACGTGCAACGTGGCCCACCGGTGAGCCCTCGTGTCCGAGAGATACGCCGGACGTCGTCGTGCGCGCTGCATCAGTCCCAGCGCCAGCCGTCGAGGCAGGCGAAGCCGCCCAGCGGCCCGCGACGGCGAGACTGCCTACGGAGGTCATGCCTACGGAGGTCATCCCGACTGACGCCGAACCCCGCCGATCGGCACGATTGCCGGCTGTGGGACTGTCTGAGGCCGGTTGCGCGACGCTCCGGCCGAGCAACGCCACGGGCGCGTCGGTCAGGCCCATCGGCAGGGCGGCCGTCCGCATCCCGGCACTGAAGTCAGGGCTGGTCCCGAACGGCGGCTCGGAGGCATGGAGGCCCTGAACACCGGCGCCCGCGATGGCATTCGCCGAGCCGCTGGCCGTCCGGCGCGCGATGCTCCGCCCGAAGTTCGCGGGGCCGATCCCCACCGGCATGTCGAGCACTGAGCGCGACCCGAAGCCCTGCGTCGACATCGAACTGAACGAGGCCACACCCCGACCGCTCGCCGCGGCGGCCGAGCTTCCGGTCGCCGGGCTCGACGTCGTTCCGCTCCCCTGCATCGACCTCGCGGCGGTACCGGCGGCCGACGGGCGGCGCGCGGCCAGCGAGGTCGAGCGGGCGACGATCCGCGCGCGCGTCGTCATGGCACGGACAGCCTCGCGTGCCGCCGAGGCGGAGCGAGGTGCCTCGACGTGGGAGGCAGCCGACGAGGTGGGTGACCGTCGGGGCGAACGCGCGACCGACTGTCCCGGCGAGCGATCCGCACGAGCGGCGTCCGCTCGGGCCGGTGCACCCGCCGAACGGCGAACCACTGTCGAGGACGTCCTCCCCGGGCTGCCGGACGCCGCCTCCTGGAACGAACGGTGCATCGCCGCCGGCGACCAGACTGCCCCGACGCCCCGGCCTCCCTCGAGGCCCGCGCGTCCCGCCGTACTGGACACCGCGCCCCGAGGCGACCCGTAGGCGCCTCGGACGGCACGCGCGAAGGCGGCCGGCGACATCGAGCGAGCCGAGAGCGCGGACGCCGCGCCCGATGCTGGCGCACCGGGACTCGTCGAGGGCGACGACGCCTGCGGGCGGCGGCTGGCGATCGAGATCGGCGCGTTGGAGTCAGGCGAATCGGCGGAGTCGGCACTGCCTGCCGACGAACTCGTGCGGTCGGCGGCGGTAGTGGAGCGACCGGCCGACCGGGCTGCTGCTCCCGCGGGACTGCTCTCCGAGGCGCTCGCACCGGCGTCCGCGTGACCAGGGCCCTGCTCCGGCGAGCGCTGGGCAGTCTCCCTCGAGCCACCCTGGCTGCGATCGACGGCCGTCCGCTCAGCCGTCGCGCCCTGGCCGGCGACGACGCCGGAGCCCGTGATGACGCCGGGGCCGCTCACGACTGCACCGGTGGCGCCGGGGCTGTCCCGCCGGACGAGGTGCAGCCCGCCGACGCTACCGACCGGGAGATCGCCGGTGGACGCCCCCGCCGAGAGTTCCCCGGGACCGGCTCCGAGGTCCGGCTCGGCACTCCGCGCGATCGAGGACGGCAGCGGGCGCAGCGCGCCGAACCGTTGCGCGTCCCGTGCCTCGGAGACATCGGAGCCAGAGGCGACCCCCGTCGTGTCGCGGGCGATGTCTCGCTCGGCCTCCGTGTTGACCTCGTGCGACCGCGCCACGTCCGACAGCGTCCCGTCCGAGGACGGAGCGAGCGGCCCGGGGTGCGCCACCTCGGGTCGTGCGTCACGTTGCGCGCGATCGACATCCGGTGCGGCGCTCTCACCGCTCGATGATGCCGAGGCGGTCGAAGCGGTACGGGCAGCCGGTGTGGTCACGCCGGCCTCGGGAGCCGCCGCGGACTGAGCGCTGGAGGACTGCGCCGCCGCGGACGACGGCGGTGGAGACGAGGCGGGCGGCTGCGCCAGCGCGCCCGGTCCGGACGCGGTTGGGGTTGCCCCCGACGCCACGGTCCGCTGGTTCAGGAACGACACGATCGAGGAGATTGCGGCGGGGGAGTTCGGGCTCACGGGGCTGGACGCGCTGTTCGCGATCGGCCCGCCGAGCGGCGCGCGCATCGCGTGCGCGTCGGGCGCGGCGCCTGCCGGCTCGGCGCGGCCGACGGCGTCCTCGCTCGAGCGCAACGTAGCCCCGTCGACTGAGCGCGACGCAGCGGAGGGCTTGCCGGCGGAGAGAATCTCGCGACTCGCCGACGACGCAGGATCCACGGGAGCGTCGGACATGGCCCGGGCGACGGACGACGGGCCATCATCGCGAGGCCCGACCGAGGGCTCCGTGGAGTGCGTTTCATCGCGACCGGACCGAGCCCCTCCGTCGACCACCTGTCGGCCGATCGGGGCGGAGGTCGTACCTGAAGGCGTTCCGGGCTCGGCAGCCGGATGACCGGTGGCAGACGGAGCGGAGGTGACTCGGGACGCCGCCGACGCGGGCGCGTCGGCGCGGACGGAGGCGTCGGGGGTGTCGGTGGATCGGGGCGTCGTGGTCCGGGCCGCGACGTCTGGCGTCGGCAGTGCGGCCGGCGAACTTGCGGGCCCGCTCGAGGTGCGACGCGCGATCTCCGGTGCCGGCGGCGGCACGGGCGTGCCCTCGACACTCCGGTCCGCTCGTGGCGATGTCGTCGAGGACAGCCGTGGGATCGCCGGTGCCTGCTCGACCCGCATGAATCGGGGCGGCGCTGGCCACATCTCCGCGGACGAGGCCGGAAGCCTCAGTGCTGCTGAACTTGCGTCACTGACAGGTGTCTCGCCTGTGGAGGTCATGCGGGCGGCGCTGGATCCGCCACTCGGCCCGACGCGATCCATCACGGCACGGGCGAGGGCGTCGGCGTGAGTCTGCGCCACCGACTCACCGCGTCCGCTCGTCCCTGGCTGCGGCGGCACGGCATCGCGCGCCACGTCAGCGTCCGACGGAGCAGAGGGCGCGGGGGCCGGATCACTCGGCGGTGTGGCACGCTCGACCGCCTCGACGCTCGCCGCTCGGGCGGCGGAGCTATCAGACGCGCCAGCGTCAGCGACGGAGCGGGCGAGGGGGCTCGCCGGCGTCGAGGATGGCGCAGGGACGCCCGCCGGATCGACAGCGTCACTCGACGTTCGAGGGACCGCGCCGTCCACGCTGCGGGCCACCGACTGAGTTGCCGGGGACGAGGCCGGCGCGGCCGCCGTGATCGAGGCGCTCGGCGCCGCCGAAGCCGCCGGTGCGCCCGGCAGCGTCGGTGCTGGGATGCCAGCGGACACGCTGGTCGAGAGGGTTGAGGACGGTGTCGGCGTCGATGAGGCTGCTGATGGTGCCGGGGACGCCGTCGGTCCTGGCGACGATGCGATCGGCGCACCCGTCCCGGCCGGCGCGCGGTTCACGCTGAGGCCGGGAGGCGGCGCCATCACATCCGGGAGGGATGCGGCGGAGAACACCCGCGCGACGGCCTCGTCGCCCGTGATGTTGCTCCGCACGAGGTTCGGGAGCCGTCCGATGGCCCTCGGCGTGCCACGGTCGAGCGCGTTCCACGCGCCCGGGCGCGCGCCGAGGCGGCCCCGCATCTCAGTCAGCGCGTCCGCTCCGCCTGCGTCCGGAATCGGAGGCAGTGATCGTCGCGCCGCCTCGAGTGCGGCGCTGCCCGCGCCGGGAGTAGGCGGCGAGGCGTCGGCGGGCGTTGAGACATCGGCTGCAGGCGCGCTGGAGGACAGCCGTGCGGCCCCCGAGGCCTCGTGCTGAGCGATCCGACGCACGTCTCCGGGCGAGGTGGTCGTCGACGACCCGGACGCCGCCGACGACGACGAGGGCGGCGGCGTGGCCTGAGCGCGCCGCGCGGTCGGCGTCGATTCCTCGACGATGGCGCGTCGACGGGCCGGTGCTCCCGAGGCGGGGGCACCCGACGAGGGCGTCACGGTGACGGACTGCGAACGGACCGGCCGCCCTCGGACAACCGTGGTGCGAGATGTCGGAATCGCGGGCTGGGAACTGGGCGCCGGCGCGTTGGACAAGGGCGAAGGCGCCGCCGAGCCGGCGGTACTCGTCGAGGTAGGAGCGGTCGACGAACGGGCAGCGGCGTCCGCGGACGCCGGAGACGGAGACATCGCCGGGGCGGGCACGCTGGTCGGCGTCGAACTCGCGGGCGTGGCGGGCGCCGGCGCGACCGTCCGCGCGACCGGTGTCGTGGCCGCCGCCTGCGCCGGCAGCGCGGACGCCGTCGGAGTTGCGGGCGACATCGGGGACGATGCGAGCGACGGGGGCGGGGACGAGGCTGGTGTGCTGGGCGTCGCCGGTGCGGCGGGCGTGCGCGCGATCGGCGCGGCGGATGTGGGGGCCGCGGTGACGGGGACGGACGCGCGCGACGCCGAGGGGCCGCCGGTAGTCGAGGCGGACGGCGTGCCGAGCGGCGGGCTGACGCCAAGCATGCCCACCGCGCCCGGGTTCCCGGAAGCCACGTGCGCCGCGGAGGCGGTCTGCCAGGCCGCGGGTGCGACCGTGCGCGCGGCGGCGTCCTCGGTGTCTCCGGGTGAGGGCATGCCCACCGGGATCCGTGCGATGACCTGTGAGAGGTGGGAGGCAGGCGCCTGGCGGGAGTCAGACGCGGCCCCGCGTCCTCGGGCGGCGATCGCACGCATCGCGGACAGCGTCTGCACGGCGATCGGGAAGGCGCGACGACGCCAGCGCATAAACGGCCGCACGGGGTCGCCCAGCACGTGGCCGGACGGGTCGCCAAGGTTGGGAGCAAGCAGTGCCCGCTGGAGCGCACCGGCGCGCGGGAGGAAACGGGTGGCGAATCGGAACGCGGGAGCGGACGCGCCCAGCCGCGGGCCTGCCCCCTGCCTCGACGCCCCTACGGTCTGTAGGGCGCGCGGAAGCGGCGGGTAGTCGGGCGGCGTCCCATTACTAGTCGTCGACCCGGAAACCATGGTGCGCGACTTCCAGCTCCTCCATGGCCACCTCGCTGGAGGTGGCAGCGAACTTGGGGCCGGTCCACTTCACCGGGAAGGCGTCGTAGAAGACCCACGTCCGCACGATCTCGCCCATCCCGTCGACCATGGCGAGCGCCGCCGTCGTGCGCTCCAGGCGTCCACGGTTCTCCTCGAAGCCTTCGCCGGAGGACGCCTTGAACCAGTCGAACAGGTTGCTGTCGGTCGTCCCGCGCTTGAGCACGAGGTTGGACCACTTCAACCGGCCGGGCAGACGGTGGATGTATTCGTTCTGGCCGCCCTCTTTGATGTCCTCCGACATGTCGACTTCCACGGTGAGGCCGCTGACCTCCGTGAACGCGCCGACGCGGACACCATCGACCTCGAAGATGAATTGCCCGGTGAAGGGGGGATGGCTAGGCAAGCTGCTTCACCCCTTCCCAGGCTCTTCGGTTCAGGTCGGCCACTTTGGCCACCAGCATCAGCCGGTCGTCATGTTCCAGGTCGACCAGCTGCTCGATGTCCCAGTGGAGGTGGTAGGCGAGGTACGAGACCTCGTCCCACGTGTCCTCCGCCGGGTAGGTCATCAAGCGCCGGCGGCCGCCGCTGCCAAAGGGACCGGCACCACCTCATAGGCTGCGCCCGCCTGCACCTCCTCCAGGACCGACGCCTGCTCGGCGGCGCCCCCGAAGTTGATGCGGGTGTAGAAGTCCTGGAGGTAGGCCAGGTCGCTGGAGAACAGCCCCTCGATGGTCTTCGGGGTCACCTGGGACAGAGATCCCAGCTTCACCATCGTCCGCGAGAGGACGATCACCGTGAGGTAGGCCTCGTTCTCCTTGACCCGCGCGTCCCGCAGCGGCTCGATCTCGTCGCGCGCCGTCGCGAGGCGCATGACGCCCTCGCGGTGAAGCGTGCCACTCTCATCGACGTAGCCGCGGGGCAGCAGGAACGGGAACTCGGTCTGCAGGCTCATGCGCGGACCAGCCCTTCATGCGTGATCGTCAGCTCTTCGACGACGATCTCGTCCGAGCCGGCGTTCAGGTCCGAGCCCTTCCAGTTGGACGGCCAGCCGTTCTCGAAGTTCCAGCGGGCGGTCTCAGCACCCATGGAGTCGTAGATCACCAGCGAGCCGTTGCGGCGGGCGCCATCGATGTCGCCATCGAGGACCACCTTGCGCCACTCCCAGAGCGCCTGGGAGGTGTCCAGGCGGCGCTTCAGGGTGATGTCCGACCACTTCGGGGAGCCGGGGACCTTCCGGATCAGGAGCTTGCCGCTCTCGGTGGACTCCTTGTACTCGATGATGTTGGTCTCCGAGTTGATGCCGGAGGCCTCCTTGAACTGGGCGACGGTGACGCCGTCGATCTCGATGAAGAAGGCGGAGGTGGTCAGCAGGTCAGGCATAGTTCGTTACCCCTTGTAATCGTCTCTGCGTGGTTCAGGCGTTACTCGACGCCTGGACCAGCCCACTGGCCGATGCGGATGACCACGAACTCGGCCGGCTTCACAGCCGCGACGCCGATCTCGATCGTGACCCGTCCTTCGTCGACGGACTCACGCGGGTTGGTCTCCGCGTCACACTTCACGTAGAAGCCCTGGTCAGGCGTCGCGCCCACCATCGCCCCGGCACGCCAGAGGCCCAGGAGGAACGAGTTGACCGTGCGCCGGGCGCGGGCCCAGAGGTTCGCGTCGTTCGGCTCGAACACCACCCACTGCGTCCCACCGATGAGCGAGTCCTCGATGTAGTTGAACAGCCGGCGGACGTTCAGGTAGCGCCACAGCGGGTCGGACGAGGTCGTCCGGGCGCCCCACACGCGGATGCCACGGAGGCCGAACGCGCGGATGGCGTTGATGCCGACCGGGTTCAGGATCTCCTGCTCGCCGGTGGTCATCTGGTACTCGAGGTCCAGCGCGCCGCGCAGCACCTCGTTGGCCGGAGCCTTCCAGACGCCGACACCGTCGGTGCGGGCCCACAGGCCGGCGACGTGGCCGGACGGCGGGATGGTGATGCTCTTCGGGAGCTCGTTGGTCGGCTTCGACAGCGGGTTCGCCACCCGGATGTGCGGGTAGTACAGCGTCGCGAACATCGAGTCGTACCCGGCGTTCGTGCGCCACTCCAGGACCTGCTGCGGGCTCATCCCTGGAGGAGCGTCCAGGATCGCCATGCGGTCCTTCTGGCTCTCGCAGTGGTTGACCAGCGCGACCTGCACGGCCTGCCAGGTCTCCAGGTCCACACCACCGTCGGCCGTCTTGGCCACGTTGATGAGGTCCGGGATCGCCACCATGGTGACGTCTTCCGCCACGGCCAGGCCGGCGATGCCGGTGCGGAGGCCCTCGTTACCGACGAGGTCGTCGGCCGCGACCGCCCGCGGGGTCTCGCCGTCCATGTGCGGGACCTTCACGATATACGCGCGACCACCGCCGTTGGCGAAGTAGCCGTAGACCGCGTTCGGAAGGATGGCGCCTTCGACGAAGGAGCCGTACATCCGCTCGAACTGGGACCAGTTAGTCACCAGCGTGGGGCGGACACCCTCCGGGTCATCCGGGTTGCCCTCGGGACCCTTCTGAGTGAAGCCCACAAAGGCCGCAACGGACGTTGCCACGCCCTGGATTGGCCGTGACCCGCCCTCGACTTCCTCGACGTAGACGCCGGGCGCCTGATAGACAGCCATCTTGCCTTCCTTACCGGGCCGAAGCGGATCTGACCGCTTCCACGAGCCCCTGTGCGCTCAATCTTGTTTCATACACTCCGCGGTCCTGCCGCCCCGGGATGACTCTCATCGAGAGCCGTTCGTCGGAACAGGCAATGACCGTGACCGTCGGACGCCGTGCGAGCACGGACGCTGCGACTGCTTCGTATCGGCGGTCGTCCCAGTTGACGACCACCACATCTGGCGCGGCTTCGTCCAACCGCTGGAGGAGCCCCGTCCCCGCCGTAGAGAAGCCTGTGGACGACTCGCCGACGCAACTGATAGCTGCATCTGACAGCACGCCCATGAGGCCGAGCCGGACAATTGCGCCGAAGTCGCCAACGAGGGCACTGGCCAAGCTC
>CAYPYF010000035.1:0-5076 GCA_964414675.1 uncultured Dehalococcoidaceae bacterium | reverse complement strand
CGATACTCCACCCAGGATCCGGGCCTCCGCCAACTGGCGGATCGGCCGCTCCCGCGCAGCGTAGGCTCGCGCCGGTGTCGCCTCGCAGAGTCCGCGGGGACATCCTCGGTGCCAGGCCGGGGGATCATTCGGACCCCCCGTTACGTCCGTCCGGGCCGGCGGCCTCGGCTGCGGGGGCCAGCTCGCGCAACAACCGTTCCTCCGTGGCCGTGTTCCGCTCGATGGCGCCGAGCTCGACGGACCGCACCGGCGGGCCGGCCTCGACGAGGACGGACGAGTCCACGGTGCACGTCACGATGACGTCCAGCGAGGCCTTCAACTGCCCGCCCATGGAGGCCCAGAACTCGCTGCTCTCCGCGCCGTCGAAGCGGGCGACCTGGAGCCGCGGGACCGGGGTGATCTCCGCGAGGGCGCCCTGCAGGTACTGCACCGGGATGAGCGGAGCGCGCAGGCACGCGACGAGGACGGCGCCGAGCAGGGAATGCTCGTCCTGGACCTGGGAGGTCCACGTGGTGATCAGGTAGCGGAAGTCGATGCGGGGCGGCGTCGGACGGTGGAACTTGCCGTTCCCGCGCTCGACGAGGTCCATGCCGCCCTGGGACTCCTGCTGGTTTCGGCGGATGTCCCAGACGAACAGGTTGATCGTGGGGCGGGTGATCCGCGCGCGCCACTCGTTGTCGGGGGCCTCGTAGGACACGTCGATGCGCTCGTCCAGCGGCACTTCGCCCCGGAGGTACTGCTCCAACGATGCGTCCAGCAGGTGCAGCATCGCGAGTCCTAGATGATCCCGTGCCGGACGGCGAGCGCCACGGCCTGCGCGCGGTTGCGACAGTTCATCTTCACCAGGAGGTCGTGCACGATGCGCTTCACCATGCGCTCCGAGTAGGAGAGCTGGTCCGCGATCTCGTTCGTGTCGCTGCCGGCCGCCAGCTCGCGCAGCACGGAGACCTCGCGCGAGCCGATGTCGAACGCGCCGTGACGCTTCCCCTGCGCGGCGCTCTCGATGATCCGCGCAAGCAGGCGGGCGGGGACGGCGCTCTGGCCGGTCGCCACCGTACGCAGCGCCGCGACCAGCGACGCCGGAGACAGTTCGTCGCGCAGGAGGATGCCCGGCACGCCGGCCTCGATCGCGTCGAGGAGCGCCGGGTCGTGCTGGTCGCGCACCAGCGCCATCAGCGCCACGCTGCTGCCGTGGTAGAGGTTCACGACCTCGCCGAGGCGTCCGTCGGAAGCGGCAAAGACCAGGACGTGGGCCTCCTCGGGCCCGAGGGCGCGGGTCATGCGGTCCGAATCACCTGCGACCTTGATGCCCTCGCCCTCCAGGCAGGCGGTCAGGCCGCGCCGGTAGATCGGGTTCGCGTCTTCGATCCAGACAGACAGTCGGGTTGGCGTCATGGGGGCATTCGACCACGCCGCCGTACCCCCGGGGCAGGGCCATCGGTGCCAACGCACGGGCCATCTCTGCGGTTGGCTCGGGCAGCCCGGCGCAGGGAGGGGCAGGCGCCACCCCACCTCCGGGCAACGGCATTGCCCGTCCCGTTGCCTTCGCCGGCCACGAGATGCACCAAGGTGCAACGCCGACGCCCCGAGGGGTACTCGGGGCGCTGCATCAACGGGCAGTTGAGCGTGCGGGCCGGTGGGCTAGATCAGGCCTCGCCGGATACCGATGGCCACGGCCTCGGCTCGCGACCGGGCGCCGAGTTCCTCGAGCACCTCCGCCACGGCGTGCTTGATGGTCCGCTCGGAGTAGCCCAGCGTGTCGGAGATCTGACGGGTCGCCGCGCCCTGCGCGAGCAGACGCAGCACCTCGACGCTCCGCGTGGAGAGGTCGGAGGTCGGCGTGTCCAGCATGTTCACCTGGAGGCCGCTGGCGGCGGCGCGTACACCCGCCAGGAGCTGCGTCGGCTTCAGCGCCGCCCGCGGCAGGACACCCATAATCTGGTTGACCTCTCGGGCATGGTCGGAGACCGGGGTGTCCGTGCAGACCACCAGCGGCAGGCCGGCCGGCCAGCGCTGGGCGACATCTGACGAGGTGATGAGGAGCGCTACCTTAGGACCGTCAGGCAGCGCCTCACCCTCATACACGACCTCGATCGACAGGTCGGACGAGAGGCAAGCAATCAGCCCGCGACGAAAGATCTCGTTCGCATCCACGATTCCAACGGTGATGGATTCCAACCGAGGCCTTCCAGCCAAAATCTGACGGAATGCACGGGAAACCCACCACCTGGACACGCGCACGCGTCTCAAGGTTCCCCGCTCCGAGATATTGTCGTCGAAGGTGTCAATGTCATGGCTTCCGGGGCGAATTATGTTGCACGGACATCGAACAACGTACGATGCCCGCCATGAGATCGCGGTAGGGATCCGTTATGACAATCGAAGACTGGGAGCGCTTCGGAAGCGCAGTACTCGAAGCTGAGGCGCTCGAGCGACGCCTCGCCGACGGCCCTCCGCGCGACTTCGCCGGCCTCGTGATCGACGACGAAGAGGTCGACCGCCTGCTCGCATCGCTCCCGGGCCTGATCGCACCCGAGGAGGCACTGCCCACCTCGGACGACGTCGCCGCGCGGTTGAGCGAATTGCGGACGGCGCTGCACGCGTCGTTGTCGTCAGACTCCGCGTTCTCCCGCCTCGCCCGCTCGGCCGACCTGCGTCCGCCGGACGTGGAGGTGTTCGCTGTCCTCGCCGCGATCGAGCGCAGCCCGGCCCGCCAGCGTCTGCTGGCATACGCACAGGACGATGTCTCCGCTACGCGTCCGTGGCTGGGGACGCTGGCGCGGCTGTTTCCGGGCGAGCCCGGGGGCATCGCAGCCCTCAGCGCGGACGCGCCGCTACGGCGGGCGGAGTTCATCTCGATCACCACGGACGGAGCCTGGGCCACACGCCCGGTCGCCCTTGCGCCCCGGGTGACGTGGGCGCTCGCCGGGGACGCCTCGCTGGACCCGGGCGTCCCGCACGGCGCCCATGTCGTCGAGGCGACCGAGCATCGCGAGCCGGCGGAACGGCCGCTGGTCGTCCTCGTCGCGGGCGGCGATCGGACGTCGCGGCAGCAGGAGGCGCAGCGCGCCCTCGCGGGGCCGTTCCTGCTCTCCCCCCTCCCGACCGACGACGATGGCTGGCGGAGCCTGATCCGCGACGCGACCACGCGTGCCGCTGCACCCCTGTTCGAGATCGACGAGCCGCGTCTATCGGTCGCCGCAACGCACTGGCTAGAACGCGCTTCACACCTCTCGTTCGTGCTCTCGTCGCGGACGCCGATCGAGATCCGCACCCTGCCCGCGCGCCCGTGGCTGGAACGGCCCGTGAAGCAGCGGATGGCCACAACCGAGGAGTGGTCTGAGCTCTTCGGGCAGCGCCCCGACCGAGGGCATCGCCTGGACCCGGAGGCCCTCCGCCTCGCGCGTGTCGCCCACGACGCCCTGGGCGATGTCGACGCCGCCGTGCGGCGGCTCGCTTCAGGCGCCCTCGACGAGCTCGCAACGAGGATCGAGTCGCGCCGGACGTGGGAGCACCTCGTGCTGCCCCGGCAGCAGGAGCGGCAACTTCGAGAGCTGGTCGGCCGGTACAAGCACTCACACACCGTCTTTGACCGGTGGGGCTTCAACTCCTCCCCCTCCACGGGCCTCGTCGCGCTGTTCGCCGGCCCGAGCGGCACGGGTAAGACGCTGGCCGCCGAGGTGGTCGGCACCACCCTCGGCCTTGATGTCTACAAGGTGGACCTCTCCTCGCTGGTGTCGAAGTACATCGGCGAGACGGAGAAGAACCTCGAACGGATCTTCGACGCCGCATCCGCCGGGAACGTCGTCCTCTTCTTCGACGAGGCCGATGCGCTGTTCGGCAAGCGCTCCGAGGTCAGCGACTCGCACGACCGCTACGCGAACATCGAGGTCGCGTACCTCCTCCAGCGCATCGAGGCGTACGACGGCATCGTCGTGCTCGCCACGAACCTGCGGGCGAACCTGGACGACGCGTTCCTGCGGCGGATCCACGTCTCCGTGGACTTCCGCGACCCGGACGAGGTGCAGCGACTCCAGATCTGGGAGAAGTCCTTCCCGACGAGCGCGCCCACGGAGGACCTCGACCTGCCGTGGCTGGCGAAGTCCTTCCGCATCACCGGCGGCAACATCCGCAACGCCTCGACCACGGCCGCGTTCCTCGCGGCCGAGGCCGGCCACGCGATCACGATGGAGGACATCGTGCGAGGCATCGACCGGGAGTTCGAGAAACTCGGCCGCCTGCGCACGGAGGCTGACTTCGGCCAGTACTACCGCGCGCTCAGCACCGAGTAGCGGCTAGTAGCCCCCGAGTTCCGCCAGCGCCGCCGGCAGTTGATCGTTCGGCCAGTCGATGGCGATGCGCCCGTTCGGCTCAGCGTGCTCGACCTCCAGGATGCTGACTGCGTACGAGTCCTGCTCCTTCTCGGGCCGGATCATGAGCGAGTCGCCGATGGCCGGTGGCTCACCATCGAACGTGAAGCCACGGAGCTCGGCGCGGAGGCTTGGCCCGCTCTCGTCCACGGGCTGTGCGGAGTCCTCAAGCACCTCGGTGCCCCCGGAGACATCGGAACCCGGTTCGCGCGGCCAGAGCATGAGGTGCCCGCGACCATAGCGGCGGTCGCCGTCAGCGCTCCACAGTTCGACCCACCCGGCATCGCGAGTTGCCACGGCCTCGTCGTCGGAGAACGCGTGGACGGTGATCGAACGACGCAGGAACCGGCTGAAATCTATTCCGAGCATGGGGCTCCTCATCAGGGGATTGACTTCGTTTCGCCCAGCATCCCGGCCACCTCATGCCAGAAGGACGCCAACCCCCGATCGCCGATGGCAACTTCATTGCGATCGATGCCTATTCATGCGTTATGTCGCGAATCTACGTGCGTGACCCGATCCGATCACGGCGCCCCTCGACGACTCGCGGATTCGTAGACGCCGCCGAGGGGCTCCGGTAGGCTCGGGAAGATCGAAGAGTGCTCCCATGGCGTGATGGGGAGGGTGCCGGTGACATTCGTCATCACTGATCCGTGTATCGACACGACCGACCAGGCGTGTGTGTCTGTCTGCCCGGTGGATTGCA
>CAYPYF010000034.1:24281-26707 GCA_964414675.1 uncultured Dehalococcoidaceae bacterium | reverse complement strand
CCCCGGAGAGCTCCGTGCCTCGCCTGTCGCCCGGGCTCCTCGCCTTCATCGGGGTGATGGTCGCGCCGGCCCTCGTCGCGTTCGCGATCGTCCTCGGCGCGTGGGCGGTCTCGGACGAGGTCTACGCCGCCGAGTCCGCTCCGTCCGACACGTCCGAGGTCGCCGAGTGGAAGACGACGCTCGTGGGGATCTGCCCGATCCACTGACCCTCGTCGAGCAGTGGGCGGGGAGGTCCCGGGCGCGCATCCGTCGAGGGCAGGAGCGGTCACGGTGCCAGCATGTCCCGCCGCGTTCAGATTTGAGCATTTCGACCGGTTATCCTTGGACTGTACATAATCCACTCTCGAGGGTGTTGGTCTCCTCCGGTCACTCTGACCGGACCCGGTTCCACTGCTTCTTCTGAGTCATCGGAGGAAGCATGATCAATCCCACGTCGCTGGCTCAACAGGACACGCCCTCGACAACGGCCTCAGCCGTTGTCTACTGCGAAGCGAACTTCGGCGAGGTCGATGGGAAGACGGCCAACGGCCTGACCCGGACGTCCGAGCGGTACGACATCCTCGCGGTCATCGACAGCACGCATGCGGGCCTGGACGCCGGCGACGTACTCGATGGCCGACCGAACGGGATCCCGATCTGTCGCGACCTCGCGGACGCGGTCGAGCGCGTCGGGTGTGTTCCGGACTACTTCATCTACGGGATGGCTCCGGCGAGCGGGATGCTCTCGCCGCACGAGCGTGGCGTGGTGCTCGAGGCGATCGCGCGCGGGATGGACGTCGTCAGCGGCCTCCATGAGTTCCTGAACGATGACCCCG
The DNA here is from genome assembly GCA_964414675.1 of uncultured Dehalococcoidaceae bacterium. Lineage (GTDB taxonomy): Bacteria > Chloroflexota > Dehalococcoidia > UBA2979 > UBA2979 > W-Chloroflexi-9. The sequence continues at coordinate 25,892 of CAYPYF010000034.1, read as the reverse complement.
AACTGGCGGCCGCGAGCGCCGCAATGAACGTCACGATCCTCGACGTGCGTCGGCCCCCCGCGAAGAAGGACCTCAGGATGTTCACTGGCCGTATCGCGGAGGTCACGTGCCCCCGTGTCGCGGTGCTCGGGACCGATGCCGCGATCGGCAAGCGGACGACTGCGATGCTCCTGACCCGCGCGCTGAACGAGCGGGGCGTGAAGGCCGTGATGGTGAGCACGGGGCAGACCGGGCTCATCCAGGGCGCTCGGCACGGCGTCGCGCTGGACGCCGTCCCCGCCCAGTTCTGTGCTGGTGAGATGGAAGCGGTGGTCGTGGAGGCATTCGAGCAGGAAGCGCCCAACATCATTATCGTCGAAGGGCAGGGGGCGTTGAGCCATCCGGCGTACCTGACCTCGTGCTACATCATCCGCGGGAGTCGGCCCGACGGGATCGTGCTGCAGCACGCGCCGGGGCGCCGCACACGGTGCGACTTCGACCAGATGCCGATGCCGACGGTGGCGAGCGAGATCAACCTCATCCACACCTTCGCCGATACCCGTGTCATCGGGCTCACCATCAACCATGAGGGCATGAGCGACCACGAGGTGTCCGAAGCGATCACCACCTACGAGGCAGAACTCGGCATTCCGGTGACGGATGCCCTCACCCGGCCGGACGATCGGCTGGTGGAGATGGTGTTCCGCGCCTACCCGGCGCTCAGGCAGAAGGTCGTTGCGAGCGTCCGATGACCGCGCCGCGGTTGGAGATCGACCTTGACAAGCTCCACCACAACGCGCGCACCCTCGTCGACTTCCTCGCCGACCGACGCATCTCCACCATGGGGGTCACCAAGGCGACGCTCGGCTCGCCGCTCGTAGCGAACACACTGCTCAGGGCAGGGGTGACCTCGCTCGGTGACTCCCGCATCGAGAACATCGAGGCGATGAGGGACGCCGGGGTACGGGCGTTCATGGTGCTGATCCGCTCCCCCATGCTGAGTCAGGTGGACCGGGTCGTCGTGCACGCGGATATGAGCTTCAACACGGAGCTGTCCGTCATAGCGGCGCTCGCGGATGCAGCTCGGCGCGCCGGGAAGACCCACGACGTGGTCCTCATGGTCGAGCTGGGCGACCTCCGCGAGGGCATCATGCCCGCCGATCTGGAGGCAGTGGTCCGAGACGTGCTGAGGATGCCCGGTATCGCATTCCGCGGCATCGGCGCCAACCTGGCATGCCATAGCGGGACCGCTCCTGACGCCCGGAACATGGCCGTGCTCTCTGAACTGGCGGGCCAGATCGAGGCATCGCTCGGCGTGATCGTCGACGTGGTCTCGGGCGGCAGCTCTGCCAATCTCAACTGGATCCTCGGCGGCTCCGACAGGGGGCGCATCAACGAACTCCGCCTCGGGGAGTCGATCCTCCTTGGCCGCGAACCGCTCTATCGGGAGGTCATCCCCGGGTTGCACACCGACGTCTTCACCCTGGTTGCCGAGGTCATCGAGGCGAAACGCAAGCCATCGCAACCGTGGGGTGAACTCGCGCAGACGGCCTTTGACGCGGCTCGGCCGGTCGTGGACCGAGGGGTGATTCCCCAGGCGATCCTCGCCCTGGGGCGACAGGATGTCGATCC
>CAYPYF010000034.1:10797-24271 GCA_964414675.1 uncultured Dehalococcoidaceae bacterium | reverse complement strand
CGATCCGGATGGGCTGTCCGCGCCAACCGGGATCGAGATCCTCGGGATGAGCAGCGACCACCTCATCGTGGACACCGGTACGAGTCACATCGTGGTCGGCGCCGAGATGAGGTTCCAGGTGAACTACGCAGCGCTCCTGAGTGCGATGACCTCCCCGTTCATCGCGAAGGTCGCACTGTCCGGGACGGGCCGGGAATCCCTCCGCGCGACGCAGGTGGGCTCGTAGGCTTCGGACGTTGCGCGGGAGCCCGGCCTCGATCCGCCGATGCTCAGGGATGCGCACGTCCGTCAGATCTGGCAGAGCAGTCTCAGCTCCCGGATGAGTCCGTCGTCCACGCCAGGGGCGCCTGCCACGGTCAACGCGATCATCGACCCCGTGCGCGAGCGCCAACCTGGCCACGAGGAACCTGAATCCGCCAGGACGCGCTGACGCCTCGATCGTGCGGAGATGTCAGGCCCCGGACGCAGCAGCGGCGCCCATGAGGGGCGCCGCTGCTGTATGCCGCTGGTCTCCCAATCGCGGTCGTCGTGCGAGTCGGTGCGGCTATGCCTGTGCGTAGTTGCTCGCACCGAACCAGTCGACGACCACCACGGGCTCGCTGCCGACCACCCACGCGTCGTGCCCCGAGGGCAGGGCCGTGACGTCGCCCGGCACCGCGTCGAACTCCGTGCCGTCGGCCATCTTCACGTGGAGTGTGCCGGAGAGGTGGTACTGGAAATGCGGCGCTTCGCACCAGTCGGTGTTGGCTACAGGCTTGACGTGGTCTGACCACCGCCATCCCGGCTGAAGCGTCAGCCGGCCCACGGCGCCGCCACCGATGTTCAACAGGTCGACGCGGCCATGTTCGAACTCGCGGGTCTCGTCCGGTGCCGCGAATCGCTTCTGCTCTGAGGTTGCCATCTCGGTTGTCCTTTCTCACCGCCGGCCGGCGGTGTTGTGGGACAGACCCTATGGAGCGTGTGAAACCGCCACATCGTAAGAATGTCTCATTCTCGGGCCATGGCACAGGCGAGTCCGGATAGTAATGACGGGCGATCAGGCCAGTCCCTGGCGGATCGCCCAGGCGGTGGCCTCTGCGCGGTTCGCCACCCCGAGCTTGTCGAAGATGTGGCTGACGTGGTTGACCGCGGTGCGTTCGCTGATCACCAGCATCTCCGCGATCTCGCGGTTCGTGCGCCCCTGAGCGACCAGTCGCACGACCTCCACCTCTCGAGGCGACAGCCCGCCGGGCCTGCGTCCGCCGCCCAGCGAGAGGAGTAGTGCGTCGGCGCGCGCGACATCGGCCTGCATCCTGAGTCCCGCCAGTCCTTCACGAGCCTCTGCGGCGACGGTTGACGCCTCGCGCCCCGTCAGCACCTCCGCGCGTCCCAACTGGCTCAGCGCCACGTCCGGGCGGCGCTCCTGCTCCCGCGCCTGACGTTCCGCGACCTCGAGTTCGGCGAATGCGCTGGCTGGGTCGCCGCGGAGCGCCGCGAGCGCTGCCAGTGAGAGGCGGGCCGGCGCCCAGTGGTAGTCGTCTGCGTACGGACGCAGCGCGGCCTCGCATGCAGCACCGGCCTCCACGTCGCCGAGCGCGGCGAACACCAGCCCCAGCACACACTGGGCCGAGCGCGCGGGGAGCGACGACGGCGGCAACAGCGCGAGCCGCCTCTGTTGCTCGGACGCCCGCGCCCGGGCCTCATCTCTCTTTCCTGCGCGGACGCACACGAGGGCCAGTAAGCCGTCGTACCAGATGACGGTGGCCGGATCGATCGCCGCAAACGTCGCGACGGCCTCCGTGAGTTGCTGATGGGCGCGTCCGAGGTCGCCGACGCGAAGACAGAGGAAGGCATCGACGACCCGCAGGAACGCAAGCGGTTCCGGACTCGCCAGGCGGGCGAGGTCGCGTTCGGAGTGCTCGATGAGCGAGCGTGCGCGCTCCCACTCGCCATGCGTGATCTCAAGGAGGGCTAACCATGAACGGGCGTGACGTAACGTGAAGAGGTCACCGGCCCGTTCCGCAAGCGCGCAGCGTTGCTCGGCGTACTGCAACGACTGTTGCAGCTCGCCAGTCCAGTAGTACGAGTTCGTGAGTGCGGAGCAGATCTCGGCAGCGAGTAGCGCGTCGCCGGCGACGAGTGCCGACTCCAGCGCGTCATGGAGCAGCGCGCGCCCGCCGAGGGGGTCGTCCGAGCGGATCTCGGCGTTCGCGAGTGCGAGGGCGGCCCGCGCGGCGAGGTCGCGATCACCGACGTCGCGTGCGATGTCGAGTGCACGCGCCCCGTTCGCCCGAGCCTCCTCATACCGGGCACGTGTCAGGCCGTCGAGATCGGCAAGCGCGATGAGCGCCCTGGCAAGATCGACAGGATGCCCCGCATCGTCGAGATGCTCGATGGCGGTGGTGAATGCGCCGGCCGCCTCGGGGATCCGTTCGAGGCGTCGCTCCGCGGTGCCCAGCCAGAGCCAGGCGAGCCCCTCCCGGTAACGGTCGCCGGAGGACACCTCCAACGACGCACGAAACGCCTGGATAGCCTCGTCATAGGCCGCATCGGCCAATGCCGCCGTGCCGTGTGCCAGTCTCGCCTCCAGGACGATCGGACGTGTGGTGTCGCCCGACTGCTCATACGCCTCGCGTGCCGCACGCGCCCACCGCAATGCTTCTCCGGACGCGTGGGTCAGTGCTGCGCTCCGGGCCGCGGCGAGCGCGGCCGGCGCACCACGCGACACCTCGCCAGCGGCAAGCCAGTGATGCGCCAGCGCAGCCAGTTCCTGGAAGCCGGGTGCGTATCCAAGCTCGCGGGCGAGTGCCGTCGCCGCCTCACGATGGAGACGTCGTGCGTCGTGCGCATGTCGCGCGACGACCGCCTCGCGCACGGTGTCGTGACGGAAACGCCAGCCCGACGACGTGGCGTCGATCATGCTGGCCGACTCGGCGGGGGACAGGTCCCGGGCGAGCGCATCGGTGTCAACGCCGACCATGAGGGCGACCGTCCGCGCGGAGAACTCGCGGCCGAGCACCGAGCCCGCCGCCATCGCCTGATCAGTGGCAGCGGGCAGCCGGTCGATCCGAGCATCGATCGCCAGTCTCAGCGCGAGCGGGACCGAGGACTTCGCGGGGGTGGCACTCGCCGCCAGGTCCCATGCGTCGTCGTCCTCGATCAGGAGGTGACGTTCCCGGCAGTCGTTCAGCAGCTCCTCAGCGAAGAACGGATTTCCTTCGCTCCGCTCGACGAGGAACTGAAGAAGCGGCGGAGCGGCCGCCTTTCCCAGGCGGTCTGCCGCCAGGGCGGAGATGGCGGATGCGCTGAGCGGTCCCAGCGGCAGATGGATGAGCAGCCGCAACCGGATGAGCTCGGCAATCGGACCGACGCTCGCTGGCGTGTGGGTGGCATCGTCACGAGCGGCCAGGAGGAACAGGACCGGTACGTCGCCGAGCGCCCGGATGGTGTATTGCAACGCGTTCCACGTGAACGCCGACGCCCATTGCAGGTCGTCGAGCAGCACGACCAGGGTCTGCCGGCGGGCGAGCCAGCGGCAGAGCACGGTCAGCGCTTCGAATACGCGGAGCTGTTCGTCGACGGTGATGCCGTCGTCCGACAGCGCTGCATCGGCCAGCGGAGGCCCGATCCCCGCCCTCGCGAGGGCTACTCGTGCTGGCTGGAACTCGGCGTCCGGTTCGCTGCGAAGCTGACCCAGTGTCTGCCCGAATGCACGCGCGAGGGTGAACGCGGGAGGCACACCAGGCAGGTCGAGGGCGTACCCCTCGAGGATCTGCGCGCCCCGTTCCTTCGCGAGATGACGGGCAGTCGCCCCCAGCAGCCAGCTCTTGCCGATGCCCGGCTCTCCGGTGACCAGGACAGCCCCTGCTCCGGCCGCGTCATCGAACGCTGCGAGCAGCGCATCGAGCTCCTGCGTCCGCCCATGCTCAGACTGGTCAGCCACCGTCCAACGTTCCTCGTGAGCGGCTTCGGGGTCTGCCTCGTCGTTGCTCGAGTACCTCATCACGCTCGGCTGATAGTACTCGCGCACGAGTCGCGGATTTCATCAACGTTCGTCTGACTCGGTTGAGCTGTGTGGATGGTCAGAACGCAGGAGCGGCACCGGATTCCAGTGCCACTGCCTGTGTGTCGCTGGTAGCAGGGGGGATTGGAACCCCGACCAACGGCTATTGGCACGCACGTTCGACGATCCTGACGGATCGATCAGCAAGTCGACATTGTGGGAGCTGCCCGGTGGAGATATACACGTAATACATCTTTCTCGGCACGACAGTGTTCGGACGCATAACCCAGGTCCCCAGGCGGGCGGGCAGCCGACGAACACGGACACGGGGCGCACCCCTGCGTCCACGGTGTCAGGCGCCTCTCAGCCCCATGTATGAGAGGCCACGAGGCATGACGACGCCCCGACACACCATTGCCCCCCGGATCTGGCTTGGCGCCGTGCTGGCCGTCGCAGTCCTCGCCAGCCTCCTCCTGTTCGCGCCGTCCCCGGCGCAGGCCGCGACCTTCGATGTCACCAGCGCCGACGACTCCGGCGCCGGCTCCCTCCGTCAGGCCATCATCGACGCGAACGCGGCCGGCCCCGGCACGCACACCGTCACGTTCGATGGATCACTGGACGGACAGACGATCACGCTCGCCTCGACGCTTCCGACCGTCACCGGCAACATCGTCATCGATGCCGAGGGCCAGGACGTCACCATCAGCGGCGGCAACACCTTCGACGCTGGCGTCAGCCAGGACGACGGCGTCCGCATCTTCCTCGTCAGCGGTGACCTGCAACTCATCGACCTCATGCTCACTGGCGGCTACAGCGTCGACGGCGGCGCCATCTCCGTCGACGGCGGCACCCTCGTCGTCACCGGCACCGTCATCTCGGGCAACGTCGCTGGATCGCTGGGCGGCGGCATCCATGCCGCGAACGGCGCCAGCGTCACCATCACGGACTCCACCATCTCGGACAACGCCGCCGTCCACGGCGGCGGCATCTACGCCACGGCGTCCAGCACCGTCACCGTGACTGGCGGTTCCAGTGTCTCCGGCAACACCGCTACCAATCACGTCGACGTTGGCAACGGCGGCGGCATCTACACCGTGGGCAGCTCCGTCACTGTCACCGGCGGCTCCATCATTGATGGAAACTACGCCCGCCTCGGTGGCGGCATCTTCGCCGCCGTGTCCAGCACGTTCGCCATCCAGGGAGGCTCCACCGTCTCCGGGAACACTGCTTTCACCGACATCTTCGCTACGGGTGGCATCGGCGCGGGTGTCTACGCCGTGTTAGCCACGGTCACCATCACCGGCAACACGGCCCAGGATGACGCGGGCGGCATCTACGCGATTGTGAGCACCGTGACCGCTACCGACGGTTCCACCATCTCGGAGAACACCGCCACCTCCGGCGGCGGCGTCTACGCCGTCAGCAGCACGGTTGGGCTCACGGATTCCGATCTCTCCGGCAACACTGCTATGGTCGGCGGTGGCGGCGGTATCTGGTTGTCTGACGGCACGCTCAACATCGTCGGCTCCACGATCGCCGACAACGAGGCCACCGAAGACGGTGGCGGCATCTACGCCGATGGCAACATGTCCCCCATCAGCGTTGCCATCTCCAACTCGGACATCCTCGGCAACACGGCCGAGGAAGAGGGCGCCGCGATTTACTACACCAGTTCGGGCGGCGGGAGCGTCACCGTCACCAACAACTGGTGGGGTGGCGCCTGCGTCCCGGCCGGCGCCCTGGCAGGGGGCGCCGAGTTCGAGGATGTGGTCGTCACCTTCTCTCCCTGTCTGAGCGCCTCCGCCTTCACACCGCCGACACCGACCCCAACGCCGACATCGACACCCTCGGATTCCGATCCCGGACCGGGCACCGCCAGCCCCACCCCCTCCGTCACACCCGTCCCCAAGCCGGTGGTGACAACGGTCAACGAGCAGAAGGTCCCCGTCACGGCGGGCCAGCCGACGGTCACGGAGACGCAGACGAGCACCGGCGCCACGGCGAGGGTGAGCGCGCCCGCGGACGTCCTGCCCCGGGGTGGCACGCTCACGGTGTCGGCAGTCGCCGACATCGAGGGGCTCGTGGCGCAGGCGCCATCGCCGCCCAACGCGCAGGTGACGCTTGCCTTCGTCATCGAAGCGCAGGACGTGGACGGCACGGCCCTGACGGAGTTCGACGAGCCGATCGACCTCGAGTTCGTGCTCCCCGCGTCCTCCATCCCGGAAGGCGCGACGGGCGACACGCTGATGCTGGCGTTCTGGAACGGCAGCTCGTGGACAGAGGTGCTGGCGACGTTCACACAGGACGCGGACGGCTCCTTCACCGTCAGGGCGAGCGTGGACCACTTCACGATCTTCGGGATCGTGTCCCAGCCGGACCGGGGGACGTTCCTCACCCCACCCGCGGCGCACGGCGTCACGCAGACGTCCTGGCGCGGCGGTGGGTACCCCCTGCTGGAGGCCGCCGCGGGGCACGGGAGCGCGGTGTGGGTCACCGTGAATGGCCGGTTCATCGGGTACCGCGTCGGGGCGCCCGCCTTCGTGAACGCTTCGTTCCGCCAGCTGTTCCCCAACGGCCTGCCGGTTGGCACGCTCGTGGTGGTCAGGCGATAGCGCACGGCACGTACAGACAGGACGGGCGCCCCGCGGGACGCCCGTCCTGTCTGTGTCGCTGGTAGCGGGAGGGGTGAATCCCCGACCGACCCACGGCTGAGGAGTCCGCTGCTCCACCACCGAGCTCCCGTTGCCGCACTCCTCGACTCGTCGTCCGCACGCGGCCGGGGTCGAGTTGGATCAGTGTGGATGCCGACCCTCCTCTGCGATCGACTAGAGGAACAGCGGTCCGAAGACGACTGCGACGATCGCCATCAGCTTCATCAGCGTGTTGAGTGACGGACCGGAAGTGTCCTTGAACGGGTCGCCGACCGTGTCGCCGACCACGGCGGCTTTGTGCGCGTCCGAGCCTTTGCCACCCATGTGGCCCAGCTCGATGTACTTCTTGGCGTTGTCCCATGCCCCACCCGCGTTCGCCATCATGAGGGCGAGCAGCGAGCCGGCGCCCACGGAGCCGATGAGGACGCCGCCGAGCGCCTCCGCGCCGAGGGTGATGCCCACGGCGATGGGCACGATGACCGCGAGCGTGCCGGGGAGCAGCATCTCCCGGAGGGCGCTCGTCGTCGCGATGTCTACGGCACGAGCGGCGTCCGGCTTGGCCGTGCCCTCCATGAGGCCGGGGATCTCCCGGAACTGCCGGCGGACTTCGTCCACCATCTTCATCGCGGCGAGGCCGACCGCGCCCATGGTCAGGGCGCTGAACAGGAACGGCATCAGCGCGCCGATGATCAGCCCGGCCAGCACTTCCACGTGCAGGAGGTTGAACACGACGACGCCGGTGACCTGGGAGTAGCTCACCATCAGCGCGAGCGCGGTGAGCACAGCGGAGCCGATGGCGAAGCCCTTGCCGGTCGCCGCCGTCGTGTTCCCGAGCGCGTCGAGGGCATCGGTCCGCGTCCGGACATCCGCGGGCAGGCCCGCCTGCTCGGCGATGCCACCGGCGTTGTCCACCACTGGCCCGTAGGCGTCCGTCGCGAGCGTGATGCCGAGCGTGGAGAGCATGCCCACGCCGGCGAGTGCGATGCCGTAGAGGCCGGCCAGCGCGTAGGTGATGAGGAGGGCTGCGACGATCGTGAGGATCGGCAGCGCGGTGGAGATCATGCCGAGGGCCAGCCCGCCGATGACGAGGGGGCCTGCACCCGCCTGTGCCTGGTCGGCGAGGCGTCGTGTCGGGCGGAACTCGTAGGCCGTGTAGTACTCGGTGATCGTCCCGACGATCTGACCGGCGACAAGGCCGGTGAGGATCACCCAGAACAGCCGGAAGTCGAGGTCGAGGAAGAGGACCAGCGCTGCGCTGGCCACCAGCGTCAGGGCGCCAGCGCCGAAGATCCCCGTGCGGAGCGCCCACAGCAGGCGCCCCATGTCCGCGTCCTCTCTGGTGCGGACCAGGAACGTCCCCAGGAGCGACGAGACGATGCCGATCGCCATGATGGCGAACGGCAGGGTGAACGCCTCCGACCAGTAGTCCGCGACGGCCTCCCCGGAGAACACGCCGTTCTCGCCGACACCCTGGATCGCGAGCGCTGCAATCGACGTCGTGGCGATGACAGAGACCGCGTAGGACTCGAAGAGGTCGGCGCCCATGCCGGCCACGTCGCCCACGTTGTCGCCCACGTTGTCCGCGATCGTGGCAGGGTTTCTCGGGTCGTCCTCCGGGATGCCCACTTCCACTTTGCCCACGAGGTCCGCGCCGACATCGGCGGCCTTCGTGAAGATGCCGCCGCCGACGCGCGCGAAGAGCGAGATCGTGGAAACCCCGAAGGCGAACCCCATCAGCGGCTGGTAGTGCTGGAAGAGCAGGTACAGGACGGAGATGCAGACGATGCTGATGCCGACGACCGTCATGCCCATCACCGCTCCGGCGGAGAACGCCACTCGGAGCGCGGGGTTCAGGCCCTCGCGGGCGCTTGCCGCCGTCCGCACGTTCGCCCGCACGGCCACATACATGCCGATGTAACCGGCGGCGGCTGAGGCCGTGGCCCCGACGACGTACGAGATCGCCATCCGAGGCAAGGAGGTGAGCGCACCCTCGTCGGTGGCGGTGCTGTCCGCGAACTTCCCGGTGACGTCGAAGTCGACCAGGATCGCCAGTGCGACCGCCATGAGGGCTCCGAAGATCGCGAGCACCGTGTATTCGCGGCGGAGGAACGCGGATGCGCCTTCCCGGATCAGCGCGGCGATCTCCCGCATGGTGTCCGTGCCTTCGTCCAGGCGGAAAATCTGCCGGGTCGTCCAGCCCGCAAAGAGCAAGGCCAGAATGCCGGAGGCGAGGGGGAAGTAGATCAGCGCCATCGAGCCCTCCCATCGACGCAGATGCGCCGTGACTTCCCGCTTGGTAGCGGGAATGTTGGTCACTCTTCAGTGCTCGGGGCTCGCTATCGCGGCTTGCCCGAGGCGCGGCTCGTCGCGGTAGGACCGCGGCCAGTCACGTCGTCAGGTCGACGCCACCAGCTAAGAGATACGAAGAGGCAGGCCAGCAGGGCTCGCAGTCAGGGCGACGCGACCCAGTTGCTCGTCCGATACAGGCCCTTTGCGGGTCTGTGTCGGTGAGTACCAGCCTCTTTCCGCTTACGCGGTGGCACTATAACTCAGAATCATGCGCATGAGGTGGCATGATCGACTGCGATCGCACGTTTTCGATCTCGAGACGGACACGTGGCTGGTTGAAGGACGGCTCGAAACGCAGCAGCGGCGCCCGTGAGGGCGGCCGCTGCGTGTGTCGTGTTGGTGGCAGGGGGGATTTGAACCCCCGACCAACGGCTTATGAGTGTGGCGTACGCTTGGCTGTGATCCGCGCGCAGGTCTCCGAGGGCGTCGACCGCGACGATGCTTTCTAGGGCGAGCCCTCAGCGTGTTGTTGCCGCCCCGGATCCCGCCACGAGGCGCGCTACTGGGGGATTGACGTCGCCGACGTGTCGAAGCGTAGGCCGAGCGGGTTCTCTCGCACCCAGGTTTCGAACTCGGACGCGGGCATGGGGCGGGCAAAGTAGTAGCCCTGTGCGACGTCGCACCCCAGCGAGGTGAGCAGGTCCGCCACGTCCTCCGTCTCGACGCCTTCCGCCACTGTGCTGAGGCTGAGGCGGTGTGCGAAAGCGATCGTGCTCTCCACGATGTATCGCGACCGCTCGCTGGTGAGTATGTCACGGACGAATGACTGGTCGATCTTGATGGCGGAGATGGGCAGGCGCTGGAGGTAGACGAACGGCGAATAGCCGGTGCCGAAGTCGTCGATCGACAGGGTGATGCCAGAGTCGCGGAGCGCCTCGCAGACTGAGACGGCTTCGTCCGCGTCCGCGAGGATGGCGGTCTCAGTGATCTCGAGGTGGAGCGCGCCTTCGGGGAGGGCCCACTCGTCGCGGATCGCCGTGATGCGGGCGGCCAGGGTGGGATCCTCGAAGTCCGCGGCGGAGATGTTGATCCCCACGTGCACGGGCAGTCCTGCCTCATGCCAGGTGCTCAACTGGTGGCAGCCGGCCTTCAGCGCCCACGACGTGAGGTTGCGGATGTAGCCGGTCTGCTCCGCCAGCACGATGAACTGCGAGGGTGGCACGAACGTCCCGTCATCCCGCTTCCAGCGCATGAGTGCCTCCGCCCCCACGATGTGGCGTTGCTGGAGGTCCACCTGCGGTTGGTAGTAGAGCTCCAGGGCGCCGTCTCGCATGGCGCCGCGGAGTGCGGTGAGCAGCTTCAGCTGGTCGGCGCGAGGCTCGTCGCGGGCGGCGTCGTAAACGGCGACGCCGCGCTGACCAAGCTTGGCCCGATGCAGGGCGAGGCTTGCCCGGCGCGCGAGCGCCTTCGCGCTCGTCCCGTCGCCGGGGTAGTAGGCCAGGCTGGCGCGCGCCAAGGTACACGGGCTCGTCGTCCATATAGAACGGTCGCTCGAACGCACGTTCGATGGCGACGGCGATCTCCGTGGAGGAGATGTCCTCGCCCTCAGTGTCACCCTGGACTAGAGCCATGAACTCGTCCCCGCCGGTCCGGCCCGCGAGCGTCTGCTCGCCGAAGGTCTCGATGAGGCGCGGGCCGATCTGCCGCAGCAGATCGTCGCCGCCCTCGAACCCGAAGCTGGCGTTCACGGCTCCGAACTGCCGGAGCTGTACCTCGACCAGGGCGTACGAGCGGTGCGGGTCGTGCTGCAATTGCTCATCGATCAGGCGCTCGGTCTCCATGCGGTTCGGGAGGCCAGTCAGCATGTCGGTCGTGGCGTTATGACGCAGCGTCTCCTGGTCGGCGGCGACGGTGTCAGCCATCACCTCGAACGCGGTCGCCAGCTCGACCATCTCGCTGCTGGACAGGGATGGGAGTCCGACGCGGACACGCAGGCTGCCCCGTGCGTACTCGCGGGTCGCGCGCACGAGCGCGCGCACGGGATGATGCACGCTCACCATGCTCACGCTCCACGCCCAGACGACGCCAACTGCAGTCACCATCGCCAGGACGATTAGGTTGCGGCGGAAGGCGGCGTCTGCCGGCACCACCGCGGCGGCCTTCGGCGTGGTCACAAGCACGTAAGCGGGCGGATCCTCGCCTTCACCCAGCGGAACCAGTGGCACGATTGCGGCCAACATCAGCGGATGATCCGGAAGTTGGAGTTCCGTGTTCCGTGCCTGGCGAGTGCTCATGACATCGGCCGCCCAGATCGCCTCCTTCACCAGCGTGCCGACCGTCAGTGCGTCGCTTGGCACGCGGGCCAGCACGTATCCGGCCGGCCCGACGATCGTCGTCCTGACTTCGCGGCTCAGCTCCTGCAACTCCACCAACTGTCCGAGCCACCCGATGTCGACCGACAACTCGATGACCCCCAGCGGGCGGCCATCGGGGTCACGGATCGCCGTCGCGAACACATCGACCGGCTTCCCTGAGATCCGGCCGAACAAGTAGCCGCTGGTCGTGATGCCCTCCTCAGCCAGGGCGTCGATGTAGTACTGGCTGTCGGCCACCAGCAAGTTGATGCCGGCCGGGTTCGCCGAGCAATGTACGATGCCGCCGAGTCCTGAGACTGCGATGTTCGAGTAGGCGCCCGACGCCGCAGTCAGACGGCGCGCGATCTCGTTGCATGCGGGGCTATGGAAGTCCCGGAGCGCCGGGTCGGCGGAAAGCTCGATCAGCAGCTGGTGGACCGTCCGCAGCACCTGGTTGTGGGCGGCGGCGATGACCTGCGCTTGCGCCATCACCTCCGCGTGGGTCTGAGAGACCATCCGGTCACGCTCGTTGCGGGCGTTCACGAAGACCAGCACGACGATCGGGACGATCATCGCCACGATCGTCGCGATCAGTCGCCAGCGGATGCCGACGTTGGCAATGCTCACGGTGAATCCGTCCGGAGACCCGATCCGTTGTCGTACGGCTCATAATACGTGCAGTTCCGTGCTGCATGCTAAACGCGCGGCGTCGGAGCAACCCGGTGGACAACAACTTGCTGGGACGGACAGGCCTCAGATGCTCAGCACGCGCAGAAATAGTCGGAGATGGAGCCTGGCGTCTTCGCTGCTGCGGGTTCTAGGAGGAGACCACGGAGCCTAGCTTTCGGCATACTCAGCAGAGCAGCGTCGGCGACCGTGACGCGGGGTCGAGGACGCTGAAGCGGCGAAGACATAAGACGGCCGGTAGGACGCTCGATGACTTGGGAATTGCGCTACGACGAGCGGCGAACGCAGCTGAGTGGAACTGTGAGCAAGATGCTCCGTCTGCCTCAGGAAACAAACATCGGAATCTTCGTCTGACCTCTTATCTTTATCTCCCAAAGGAGTCTCGGGGGCATAGATCTACGAGGTCAGAACAGCCTGAAACGCGGCAGCGGCACCGGATTCCAGTGCCGCTGCCTGTGTGTCGCTGGTAGCAGGGGGGGGATTTGAACCCCCGACCAACGGCTTATGAGTCCGCTGCTCTACCACTGAGCTACCCTGCCGCGTCCCTGAGTTTCTTGGCACCCGCGCTCGGTGGCAAGCCTCGTACTGATCGAGGCGTCACTTCCCGGCGATGAGCCAAGTGCCGGCGCGCTCCGCCGAGCGGGCGGCAGAGCGCGCCGGCGCCACGCGAACGCTCCCGAAGGCGATCAGGGATCCTCCCGCGTGGCTGCGCGCCGGAGGCGTCTGCTACGACCCTCGCACCTTCCGAGGGGACCCGGCCATCGTGCGGAACTCGTCCTCCCAGTGGAGGATCTCGCGGACGATGAACTCGGAGACCGCGCCCTCCTGGGTCGGCACCTCCGGGTCGTCCTTGAAGACCTCCATCACGCGCCGCGCCATCGTCGCGTGGTCCATCTCCGGGTCGCCGGCCTCCTCGCGGATCTTCTCCTCCGTGAGGATCACCAGGTCACAGAGCTCCGAGGGGACGAAGCCGCCGAGCTCCTCGCTGACCATCTCAGCGATCCAGTCGGCGCCTTCCTCCAGCGTCTTGCGGTCGAGCGACATCGCGGCCCTCTCCTGCTCTGCCCGGCCCCGCATCGTGATCGTCGGATGGGGCGGGGTGCATCCATCAGCGAGAGGGTACGCAACAGGCGGGCTCTCGCTCTACCCCTCGACCCAGGGGCCTGCGCCCTTGACCGCGGTGACGTGTATGTCCACCCGCAGCCGCGTCTCGGCCGGGTTACGCCACGGGTACTTGTCCTGTCCGAGGTATTTCTGAGCGAGCCGGTCGATCTGGTCGTCCGCGCCGGCCTCGGACACACTCGCGGTGCCCTCGAACACTGCGTACTCGCGAGGGTTCTCCGGGTTCTGGACCGTCACGACGATGCGCGGGTCACGCGCGAGGTTCCGCGGCTTCTGGCGACCGCTCGCCGTGTTGAACGAGACCGTGCCGTCGACGGCCTCCACCCAGACGAGGGTCGCCTGCGGCGCGCCGTCCCGGTTGAGGGTGACCACGGTCGCATGTGCCTTCG
>CAYPYF010000034.1:0-10787 GCA_964414675.1 uncultured Dehalococcoidaceae bacterium | reverse complement strand
GGTTGAGGAGGTCGATGGCTGCCTGGGGCAACGGCATGGGGGCTGTCCTGTCTGGTTCGAGTGATTGGTCCGATTAATGCTAACGGAACGTAAGTGGAGGCGCCATCGAGCAGTGATCTTCCGAAGCCGTGCGCCGCACCCTGACGTTGACGGCAGGGTTCCGGGTCACATACGATCTGTACGTCAGATCCGATGTCCGCCGGGCTGGCCGATGGCGTTCGATGCGCCGGAGCGCCCTCCACCGATCAGGGGAATTCATGGCCGGTCCAGCGATGGGCGCACCCGGAACGCCGGGTGCCGGTGCTGCAATGGCTGGTGGACCACGTGGCGGCGGGCCGATGGGTCCCGGGGGATCCCGGCCTTCCATGCGGAAGGCGATGGAGGTCTTCCAGCACCGGAATTACCGCTTCCTCTGGGCCTCTTCCACCTTCTCGTTCACCGGCATGCAGATGCAGCAGGTCATCCGTGCGCTGCTCGCCTGGAAGTTGACCGAGTCCTTCGCGGCGTCCGGCCTCATCGCGATGTCGTTCGGCCTGCCGATGCTGATGTTCGCCCTGATCGGCGGATCGCTCGCCGACCGCGTGGAGAAGCGCAACCTCACGCTCATGACGCAGGGAGCCACGGGCATCCTCGCGCTGCTGACCGCGGTCATGGTCGCCACGGACACCATCACCTTCGAGATCCTCTTCGCGATCGGCTTTGTGCAGGGCACCTTCTTCGCCTTCGGGATGCCGGCGCGCATGCCGCTCATGGCCGAGGTAGTCGGGCCGACGCAGGTCATGAGCGCGATCGCGATGTCGAACGCCGCGATGAACTTCACGCGCCTCTTCGGCCCCGCCATCGCCGGTGTGATCGTCGCCGCCTCCGGCCTCGCGGCGGCGTACTTCGCGATGTCGACCCTCTACATCTTCTCGACGGCGCTGCTGCTCATGGTGCCGACCGGCCTTTCGGCCGTTGCCCGCGCCCAGCGCGAGTCTGCCGGTGGCCCGGTCGGGCCGATGGGGCGGCCTCGGCCGCAGGGCAGCATGCTGACGGAGATCGGGCTCGGGCTCCGCTACGTCTGGACGACGCCGCGTCTGCGTCTGCTGATCAGCATGATGTTCATCATCACGCTCTTCGCGATGCCGTACGTCATCCTCCTTGCCGGGTACGTGCAGGAAGACCTCGGCAAGTCCGACGCTGCCTTCGGCTGGCTTCAGTCCATCGCCGGCATCGGGGCGCTCGTCGCCTCGCTCGCCGTCGCGACCCTCACCGAGTTCAACCGCAAGCCGCTGGTGCAGTGGCTCGCCGGGATCGGCTCCGGGATCGGCATGCTGCTGCTCGCCTGGCCGCTGGGGCTCGGCTACGCGGGCGTCATCGTCGCCGTGGTCGTCCTGGGCACGACGACGACGGCTTACCAGACGCTGAACAACACCATGGTCATGGGCGAGTCCGAGCCCGAGTACTACGGCCGCGTGATGAGCATCAACATGCTCACCTTCTCCGTCATGCCGCTGATGTCGTGGCCGCTCGGGCTCCTCGCCGACGTGATCTCGGCGGAGCTCACGTTCGCGCTGATGGGCGGCGTCATCGTCGTCATCATGGCCGTCCTCGGCTTCACGAGCCGCGCTTACACCTTCAGCGTCGACGAGCCACGAAGCGCCGCGCCGCCCGCCCGAGGCATGCCCGAGGCGTCCGAGGCTCCCTCGCCTGCCGACGCGGTACCCGCGCCCTCGATGGGTGCGAGCGCCGGCGGTGGCGGGGGTGGTGGCTAGGCCGCTTCGCGGCGAGTCTTCCGCCGTCCCGCTTCGACGCTTGCCTGACGGACGTACCATCCGCGTACAACGCATGTGGTAATCCCGGAGGCGTCCGTATGACCCAGCGATCTGCCTGGCGAGACGAGTACGACCGGAAGCTGATGTCCTTCGCCGAGGCCGCGGCGCTCATCCGGCCCGGCGACATCATCTACACCCCGATCGGTGGCGACGCTCGCACGTTCCTTCCGTCCGTCTTCGCCCGCATCGCCGAGCTCGACTTCAGGGTCCGTGTCCGCGCCTGCGCTCCGCAGGGCCAGGACTGGTTCTTGCCGGAGTACTGGGACCTGCCGTTCGAGATGTCCGTCGAGATCTTCGGCGGCGCACAGAGCCGTGCGGCCCTCGCCTCGCGTCGTGCCGACTACTACCCGCAACTCTTCTCGAACCAGTTCAACCTCTACGACGCGCGTGGCGAGGACCAGGAGCCGATCGACGTCTTCACCACCGCCTGCACGCCCCCGGACGACGAGGGCTACGTGACGTTCGGCGGCATGCCCTGGCACAAGGGTGACTTCACGAGGCGCGCCGACCGCACGATCCTCGAGGTCTCGCCGTGGCTCCCCAACGTCCGCACCACGGAGCGCGTCCACGTCTCCGAGGTCGCGGCCTTCGTGATGACCGACCTGGCGGAGCGCCCGCCGCTCCCCGTCACCGTCGCGCCGCCGGAGACCACCGCCGTCGCCGGCTACGTGAATGAGATCGTGCAGGACGGCGACACCTGCCAGATCGGCGCCGGTCGTACCGCGACGCACCTCGTCCCGTTCGGCGCGTTCGAGGGCAAGCGCGACCTGGGCTGGCATTCAGAGATCACGCCGCTGGGCGTGGTGGACCTCATGATGTCCGGCGTGATCAACAACTCACGGAAGTCCGTCGACCGTGGGATCGGGGTCACCACCACGGTCAGTCCTCGCACCGACGAGCAGTGCGACTGGCTCGAGCAGTCCGGGCTGCTCGATACGCGTCCGGTCCGCGAGGTGAACTCGATCGTGAACGTGGCGGCGCAGGAGCGCATGTGCTCCATCAACAACGCCTTCACAGTCGACCTCACCGGGCAGATCTGTTCGGAGTCGCTGAGCACCGTCGTCTACAACGGGACGGGCGGGCAGCCGGAGTTCCACATCGGCGCATTCATCGCACCGAAGGGGAAGGCGATCACCGTGACGCCCTCGGCGGCGGCGGACGGACTCGTGTCCCGCATCCTGCCGCGCATCGAGGACGGCCAGTTCGTGACCGTTCCTCGCTCGTTCGCGGACTACGTGGTGACCGAGTTCGGCATCGCCCGACTCGCCGGCCGGAGCCAGCGCCAGCGCGCCGAGAACCTCATCGCCATCGCGCACCCGGACCATCGAGGTGAGTTGCGCCGGGCGCGACAGATCCAGTTCTTCCCGAACGTGGAAGTCGAAGTCGAGGCCGAGGTGGGCGACTAGCCCACCCGGCTGACGGCGCGCCTCGGTCCGGCCCGGCTGGTCAGCGGTAGTAGGACACGTCGCCCTTCCAGACGGCGAGTTCCTCGCCGCGCGGGTCGTCCTCGGCGTGGGTCGTCGTGTCGAACACCATCGTCGGCCGCCGATCGGGCTCGAACGGTTCCCATCGAGGCAGGGCAGCGTGGTTCGGATCGGCGTTCCGCACGAACGCGGCCCAGGTGGTCGACATCAGTTTCCCGAGGGCGCTACGACCCTCGGACTCTCCGGTCATGGGCACGATCTCCGCGTTGTCGAAGACGAACGGGATCTCCATGGCGTGCGCGGCCTTGAACAGTCCGCCCAGGAAGTCGCTCTCCCAGTCGAACGAGTACAGGTAGGTTGGCGCGGCGCCCGAGGCGTCGCGCATCTCGCAGACCCGGTTCACCGCGACGCGCCGCGGCTCGGACTCGATGCCCACCCAGAGGTCCCACGGCGTCGCCTCCGGGCGGTTCCGCCGGTAGACCTCCAGTACCTCGCGGTACCGCTCGCCGTAGATCGCGGCGAGGTCCGTGTGGAGTTCCTCTTCGGTCAGCTTGCGTCGCTTCGGGCTCTTCGCGAGGAAGAGCGCCATCTCATCCTTGTTCGTCCCGATCATGAGCGGCACACCGAGCGAGGACGGTGCGGGCGCTCCCTCGGGGTCGTGAGGGTGGTGTGGGAAGTAGGTCGCATCGATCACGGGCGCGCACTGGAAGCCGCCCTGCGCCTTCTGGGTGCGCTGGTACGCCTCGGTGAGTTGCTCGAACGGCAGCGCCTGGAGCCCTGCCACGTCGTCCTCGGCGAGTCCGGCCTCCGCGATGAGGGCCTGCGCGAACTCGGCCGCCCGCGCTGGCTCCGTGGCGCGCAGCATCACGCTGCTCTGCACGATCGCGCGGTGGAACAGCCCCTCCGCCGAGGGCATCGCGAGCAGCGAGCAGACCTTCCGGCCGCCGCCCGACTCCCCGAAGATCGTCACGTTCTCCGGGTCGCCGCCGAACGCGGCGATGTTCGCCCGCACCCAGCGGAGCGCCTCGACGAGGTCGAGGATGCCCGCGACGCCGGACCCGGCGAACGCGCTACCACCGATGCTGGTCAGGTCCAGGTAGCCGAAGACGTTGAGCCGGTGGTTCAGTGTCACCACCACGACGTCCCCGTTCCTCGCGAGGTTCGTACCGTCGTACCAGCCCTCGGAGCCCGCTCCCTCGGCGAATCCGCGCCCGTGCAGCCAGACCATCACCGGGCGCTTCGCGCCGTCCGGCGCGGGCGTCCAGATGTTCGCGATGAGGCAGTCCTCGCCGGCGACGACGTCCGGCATCGGCCCGACGGTGCGCGACTCCCCGAGGCTGCCCTGCACCATGGCGCCGCCCTGCGGACAGATCTGCCCGTGCACCGTCGCGTCGAAGGTGTCGCTCCACGCCGCCTTCGGCACCGGGGGCAGGAACCGGCGGCCCGCCGTGGTCTCCGCGTACGGGACGCCGAGGAAGGTCGCGACGCCTCGCTCGTTGACGGTCCCGCGCACCGCGCCGAGCGGTGTCTGGACGATGGACTCGGTGCTCGTGGTCATGTGAGGCTCCTCGGACGTAGCGAATTGCGTGCGTGATACGCCCTCGATGCCCTTCACGGCAAGACCGGCCCCGTCTGCACCACCTCGAACGCGCTGCCGGGGACGTCCTTCAGCTGGTTGAGGTCGTCGTCGTCCCAACGGGAGTCGGTCGCGCCACTGACGTACCAGTTCGACCCGTTGTCGGCGACGATCAGCCCGTAGCGCCTCATCGCCTCGAGGATCACGCGGGCGTCGCCCGTGTACCCGGAGAGGTCGAAGTCCGCGCGGAGGCGCAGACGCAGCCCCATCGGCGGCGCGTCCGGGTCCGTGATGCTGCTCGCGAAGTGCGTCGCCGGGTGGATGTACCCGCGTTGCGTCCGCGAGAACGTCACGCGCAGCGCGTGCTCGATCGCGCCGCTCTGGACCTCGTCGTACCGCGCGAGGCCGGCGAAGATCGGCAGGCCGGCCGCATCGGCGGAGGTCCACCCGTCCGGCCGGAGGGCGTTCGAGTCGAGGTCGAAGACCGCGCCCGATCCGGCGCTCCATCCGCTCCCCTGGCGCTCGGCGGCGAACATCTCGTACAGCACGCATTCCTCGTCCTGCACGACGATCACGTGCGCGTCGGAGCCGGCCTCGATGGGTGCGTCCGCCGGGATCGGGTACGGGCCGGGGTCGCTCTCGTCGTCGTACTCGAAGGTGACGGGCACGCGCGGCTGGTCCGAGGGCACGACGACCCACGGGATCCCGTAGTCCGGGTCCTCACCGAAGTCGGCGTGCAGGAACTGGTTGCCGGACAGCCCGGTGAGGTACGCCATGTACCCCGCCGAGTTCGGGTGCCTTGGCAGCGAGTCGACGCGCTGCGCCCACGGGTTGTCGTCCGGGAACAGAGTGCACGAGGTGCCCTCGATCGCTCGCGCGCCGGAGGCAGTCGCGGAAGGCTCGGCGCATACCACGAGGACGGGGCCTTCTGGCATCACACCGCCGGGGAAGAGCGAGAGGAACCCCGCGTTCGCGAACGCCGGCGAGGCGGGCGAGTAGCCGCGGAACCTGCCGCCGACCGTGATCCACACGGACGTGGCGTTGCACCCGGCCGCGTCCACCGCCGCGACCAGCGCCGAGGGCGTCCCGCCACCCCACACGACGAGCGAGACACCCGAGGGCGACAGGTCGCCCTCGATGCTGCCGGGGGGTGTCTGCGCCTCGGCAGCGCGTGGCGCGGCCAGTGCGAGGGCGCAGCACAGGGCGATCAGGGCGAGCGGGCGGGGGAGGCGGGCGTGCATCGGTAGTCCCGTTCGTGGAGGGGGCCGACCGCGAGCATCCTAGCGGGCTGGCGCGACGTTAGTGCGCGTCGTCGCCCGGCTGTAGTTGCGCCTGGAACTCCCGCCATTCGCCGATCGACATGCCGACGTCCTTCGCGGTGACCTGCTCGCCCGCGAGCATCCGGCGGATCGCTTCCATGCCCTGCTTCGAGATCTGCGCGCTGCCGAGGCGGTAGTTCACGAACGCTCGGTGCGACATCGGTGTCCACCGTTCGAGGACGTCGGTCAGCAAGTCCGCGTACACGCGGATCTCGTACTGGGCGTGCGCGTCCGCGCGCAGGCGCAGGAAGTGCATCAGGTTGTGCAGGTCCGTCTTCCAGTACCACTGCGTGTAGAAGTTCAGGGAGAGGTTCATGCGCGCCAGTTCACGCGCCACCTGCGCCCGCCCCTCGTCGCGCGGTGCGCCTTCGGGGTCCTCGTTCAGGAGTTCCTCGTAGTGGGCGTAGGAACGGAGCGCGTCGTCGCGGAGGATCTCCTGGACCCGCATCGCCTCGTCGTGGCTCAGCACCTCGCCGCGGCCCTGCCGGTTCGTCGAGGACTGCACGGCGATGTGCTCCGGCTGCGGGATGTAGAACTCGTTGTCGAGGATGGAGTACCGCGCGGAGTACTCGTTGACGTTCGCCGTGCGGTGGCGGATCCACTGGCGCGCCACGAAGATCGGCAACTTCACGTGGAGCTTGATCTCGCACATCTCGAACGGCGAGGTGTGCCAGTTCCGCATGAGGTAGTTGATGAGCCCCTGGTCGTCGCGCTGGCGCTTCGTGCCCTTGCCGTAAGACACACGCGCCGCCTGCACGACCGCCGCGTCGTCGCCCATGTAGTCGATGACGCGCACGAACCCGTGGTCCAGCACCGGCAGCGGTTCGTAGAGGATCTCCTCGAGCGCGTCGACGGTCGCACGACGCGTCGAGGACTGCGCGGCGCGTGCCTCGTCGATCTCGGCGCGCTGGGCGGCGGTGATGCCGCGCGAGGTGTCTGTGGTGCGGTCGGTGTCCATAGTGGTCACGAAGGGCTCCCAGGTACGTGACGGGAGCGCACAACGGAGGCGGGAGGGTGTTCGGCAGCCCTCGGGGAGATCGTCATGCCCTCACGTGCGAGGTGACGTAGCTCGAGGATACCGCCGCGCGCACGCGGCGTCGAAGCCGGATGGCATGGGCGGTACGTTCGGGGGCGGCTAGCGCTGGGCGCGGAGGCCGAGGCCCTGGCGACTGGCGCGCTCGCGCGCCTGCGCGTTCGGCTGCCACAGGCCGCATTCCGTCTCGACGTCCTCGAGGAACGGGCCCACGCAGTCCTGGCCGTCGCGGACGATGTGCGTGCACAGCATCGCGTACGGATCCTGGCGGGACGAGTCGATCGTCCGCCGCAACCACTGGCAGTCCACTGCGAGCTGGGGCAATTGGGCCATTACGGGCAGCATATGGCTCACCATCCCTGCGAGCGACCCTCGAAACCTCACGCGACCTCGGCGGTACGATGCCATCGATGGACCTCGAACCTGCCGCCCGCCCCCCGGCCCCGTGGCCGCGCTTCACGCGCACCGTCGAGGCGCGGGCGTCGAGGGCTGCCGAGCCGTCTCCGCATGACCCGTGGCCGCGCTGGGGCTGGTTCCCTCGCGAGCAGCGCACGTGGACGTTCGCGCCTGGCCCCGCACTCGTGGCCGCCCCTGCGCCCGCTGCCCCGCCATCTCCGGCACCCGACCCGATCGAGGCGACACGGGACGAGCAGCCCGCCGCGCGCACATCCGAACCCGAGCCGCCGCCCGAGGCCGTGGACTACCTCCCGGTCGCGAGGCCCGTCACCATGGCCCTCGTCCCGGCCGGCCTCGGCGACGTCACACTCGCCGAGGTAGCGCGCGCCGCCCGTCGCGCGGCGCCTGCGGCGGCCGCCATCGGTGTCGCCGCGGTGGCCGTGATGGCGTTCTTCCGCCGCCGGTAGCGCCCTGAACGTTCACGGAACGTTTCACAACCGCGCAACACACGCGCAATCCCGACTCAACGATTCCGCCCGAGGATGCTCATGTCCGATCGAGAGTGTTCCATCGAGGAGCGTCACGCGACGCTGCGGGTGGGGCAGACACCGGAGACGGAGGCCGACATGATCCTTGCGAACGCATGCCCCCGCTGCCAGGGCGCCCTCTCACGCGTCATGGACATCGGTGAGATGTATTACTCGTGTGTCCACTGCGGGCACACGGTCTACGGCGACGTGCCGTCGGAGCAGATCGTGCAGGCGGAGTCACGCTGGCAGGGCCGCCAGCCCGAGGACCGCGCCGACGTGCGGCGTCGCCTGATCGCGAAGGATCGCGCTCGCGCGGCCCGCCGCCAGGCGGCCTGACCTCGTATCTGACCTCACCGATGCGCGCGGCCCGCGTGGGTCGCGCGCATCGTGTGTTTCGTGTGGCTGGCGGCCGGCTACTCGTAGCGCTTGAAGATGACGCTCGCGTTCTGCCCGCCCATGCCGAACGAGTTCGACATTACGACCCGCAACGAGGCGTCCACGGCCGTGTTCGGCGTGACGTCCAGGTCGCAGTCCGGGTCCGGCGTCACGTAGTTGATCGTCGGCGGCACGAACGAGTGGTGCAGCGCGAGGATCGAGGCGACCGCCTCGATGCCGCCCGCGCCCGCGATGAGGTGGCCTGTCATCGACTTCGTCGATGACAGCCGCAGTTTCCCGGTCGCCTCGCCGAACGCGAGCTTCACGGCCTGAGTCTCCGTGCGGTCGTTGTAGGGCGTGCTCGTCCCGTGCGCGTTGAGGTAGTCGACCTCGGCCGGGGTGACCTCGGCGTCCGCCATCGCGCGCTTCATGACGAGCGCCTGGCCCTCGGGGTCGGGGGCGGCGTCGTCGGTGGAGTCGAACGACCAGCCGACGCCCGCGAGCTCGCAGTAGATGCGCGCGCCGCGCGCCTTCGCGTGCGCCTCGGTCTCCAGCATCAGCACCCCGGCGCCCTCGCCCATCACGAAGCCGTCACGGTCGGCATCGAACGGCCGCGAGGCGTGCTCGGGGTCCTCGTTGTTCTTCGAGAGCGCGCCGAGACGGCCCATCGAGGAGAGCGAGAGCTGCGTCACCATCGCGTCCGACCCGCCCGCGAGGAGGGCGCTCGCGTGCCCCAGCCGCAGCATGCTCAGCGCGTGGCCGAGGGCGTCCGTGCCGGAGGCGCACGCGGAGTTGACCGTGGTGTTCGGCCCGCGCACCCCGATCTGCCGCCCGAGGCGCCCCGACCCCATGTGCTGGCCCATGCGCGGCACGATGAACGGGTCCACGTTGCGGGAGCCGCGGTTGAGGTAGACCTCCCACTCCGCGCCCATGTTGAAGGAGTCGCCGGCCGTCGCCATGATCACGCCGATGTCGTCGCGGTTCGCGTCCGTGATCGCGAGGCCGCTGTCCTCCAGCGCCTGCAGGCCGGCGGCGAGCGCGAACTGCGCGAAGCGTCCCGTCCGGCGCGCCACCTTCTTGTCCAGGTACGGCTCGATGTCGAAGTCGCGCACCTCGCCGGCGATCTGCACGATGACCTCGGTCGGGTCGAAGGCCTCGATCCGGCGGATGCCGTTGCGTCCCGTACGGAGCCCTTCGAGGAACTCGTCCGCGGTATTGCCGATCGGTGTGACGGCGCCGAGGCCGGTGACGACGACGCGGTTCAGTTCTCGAGGCATGGGTCCACTCCGTGCAGGCAGGTCCGAGGCGAGTCCGTGGCACCAGTGATCGTACCGGCCTTAGGCCTGTCGATCCCGCTGGCGAGGCGTTGACCGTGCAGGCGTGATGTTTGATTCTCTACCGTCGGGCGCATGCCCTGCGTTGATTGCTCCTGGAGGAGCCGGTGTCCACGCCTGTCACGGATGTGATCCGCAGCTAAACGCTGTCGCGTCCCCGTGCCCGCGCATCGGCGCGACAGCCCCACGGTCTGTCGCATCCTGGAGACTTCATTGCGTTCATCCCTGGAAACGCCGCGGCTATCGCTGCGGCCCCTGACCGTCGAGGTCATCGACTCTCTGATCGAGGACAACTCCGGCGCCTTTCGAGTCCTGACTGGTGCCGCGTATCCGCCGGGCTCGCCGATTCCCCCATTGATGGAGGACGCCCTCCCGTACATCCGCTCGTGGAGGCTTGAACACCCTGACGTCGACGCATGGTCGTGGTTGGGCATCGATCGAGCGCGAGGTGAGGCGGTCGTCTTCGGCGGGCTCGGCTTCGCCCTCGACGATCGCGGCGTCGCGACGCTCGGGTACTCCGTCTATCCGCGCGATGAAGGTCGCGGCTACGCATCGGAGTTCGCGGACGCCCTCGTGGACTGGGCGTTCCGGGAGATCACTGGCTGCGTCGCCGTCGAGGCGACGATCCCCGTGGGGCACGCTGCGTCGATTCGAGTTGCCGAGAAATGCGGCATGGGCGCCGTGGGGACCTCATCGGACCCGGAGGTCGGCGAAGTCCTGGTCTACCGCATCGAGCGGTAGATCTCAGCAACAGGAGGGCGGGATCCCGCCCTCCTGTTGCTCTCGCCCCGGCCCGGCGTCCTGAGGGTCGGCGTCATCCCTCGATCCCCCGTGCGAGAATCGCGCCGATCCAGTTGAACGCGGGCCAGTCCCCGCGAGTCCGGAGCGCACGATGGCGAACCCACCACTGCATGGCATCCGCATCCTCGACCTGTCGATCTGGCAACAGGGCACCTACGCGACCACGATGCTCGCCGACATGGGCG
>CAYPYF010000033.1:6457-28168 GCA_964414675.1 uncultured Dehalococcoidaceae bacterium | reverse complement strand
CGCGGTGATCCCCACCTGCCGGATCAGCGCGCGCACCTCCAGCCGCAGTCGCTGGCGCACGGACGGGTCGAGGTTGGAGAACGGCTCGTCCAGCAGGATCAGGCGTGGCTCCGCCGCCAGCGCCCGCGCCAGAGCCACGCGCTGCTGCTGGCCGCCCGACAGCTCGTGCGGCATCCGGCCGCCGAGGGCATCGAGCCCGACCATCGCGAGCAACTCCGCCACGCGGGCGGCGCGGTCACGTCCGCGCGGAAGGCCGAAGGCGACGTTCCCCGCGACGTCCAGGTGCGGGAACAGGGCAAAGTCCTGGAAGACCATCACCACGCGCCGTCGCTCGGGCGGTACGAACATATCCGGGGCGGAAAGCACCTCACCGTCGACGGCGATCGTCCCGGCGTCAGGCTGGTCGAGGCCGCCGATGAGGCGGAGGAGCGTGGTCTTGCCGCAGCCGCTGGGGCCGAGGAGCGCGGTGAG
Source organism: uncultured Dehalococcoidaceae bacterium (assembly GCA_964414675.1). Lineage (GTDB taxonomy): Bacteria > Chloroflexota > Dehalococcoidia > UBA2979 > UBA2979 > W-Chloroflexi-9. Next base: position 27,697 of record CAYPYF010000033.1, on the reverse strand, counting down.
GCTGCCCCGCGGCACGTCCAGGTCCGCACGGTCCACCGCCGTCACGTCGCCGAATCGACGCGTGACGCCTCGGACCGTGACGAAGCCCGCCGGTGAGTCCGGCATCGAGAGACCTGGGGTCAAGAGAGGTGACTTTCCCGCCGGAGGATCAGGAGGACGGCGGCGCCCGACACCGCGACCAGCAACATAGCCGGGAGCGCCGCCTGGGTGAAGAACGCCTCGCGCGAGGTCGCCCAGACCTGGGTCGCCAGCGTGTCGAAGCCGATCGGGCTGAGCAGCAGGGTGATCTGGAGCTCCTTCATCACCGTGATGAAGACCAGCACCGCGCCGGCGGAGATCCCGGGCAGGATCTGCGGCAGCGTGATCTGCCCGAACACCCGCAGCCGCCCGGCCCCCAGCCCGCTGGCGGCCTCCTGCGTGTGCGGGTGCACCTGGAGCAGCGCCGCCCGCGAGGAGCCCAACGCCTCCGGCAGGAAGCGCACGGCGTACGCGAACACCAGCAGCCCGAACGTCTGGTAGACCGGCCCGGCGTAGTTCGCCGTGAAGTACACCAGCGACAGCGCCACCGTGATCCCCGGCAGCGACTGCCCGAGGTACGCGAGCTTCTCGATCACGGTCGGCCCCGGGCCGGGGCGCAGCGAGAGGATCGCCACGGGGATCGCGGCGATCACCGCCACGATCGCCGCGACGGTGGAAGCGCGCACGGAGTTCAGGACCGCCGAGGCGAGGAATCTCGTCGACTCGCCCTCCGCGAGGCCACGGACCAGCCAGTACGTCAGCACCATCAGCGGCAGGCCGAGGCCGACCAGCACGACCAGCACGCAGAGGGCGACCGCGGGCCAGCGCCAGCGCCCCAGCCGCAGCGTCCGCGCCGGCCTCGGACGCGAGGCCGCGTAGCGCGCGCGTCCCCGCGTCAGCGGTTCCAGCGCCACCAGCAGCACCGCGAAGACGAGCAGCGGCAGGCCGATCACGGCGGCGGCGCTGCGGTCAAAGCTGGAGGTGTACTGGATGTAGGCGAGCGGGGTCAGCGTGTCGTAGCGGAGCATGGAGACCGCGCCGAACTCGCTCAGCGTGTAGAGCGCGACGAGGATCGCGCCCGCGGCGATGCCCGGCCGGAGCTGGGGCAGGTTGACGAGGACGAACGTCCTCCGCGGCGTCTTCCCGAGCGAGCGGGCGGCCTCCTCCAGCGCCGGGTCCGCGCGCTGGAGCGCCGCGCGCGTGGTGAGGTAGACGTACGGGTAGGAGAAGGCAGTCAGCGTCAGCCACGCACCGGAGAACCCGTACATCGACGGGACGCGCTCCACGCCCAGCGGCTCCAGGAGGTCCTGCACCATCCCGCCCGGGCCCAGCGCGCTGATCATCACGAACCCACCGATGAACGAGGGGATCGAGAGCGGCAGCGCCAGCAGCACGGTCCACAGCCGCCGCATCGGGAGGTCCGTGCGCGCGGTGAGCCACGCCAGCGGTACCCCGACCCCGATGCACGCGCCGGTCACCGTCACGGTCAGCAGGAGCGTGCGGGCGGCAGCCGCCACCACGGTGGCGTCTGCCAGGCGCGGCCAGATGTCCGCCCCCTCCTCAGCCGCGCGGATGACGAGGTAGACCGGCGAGAGCAGGACCGCCGCGGAGACGACGAGCGCGAGCGCCCAGACGATCGGCGACGCTGGACGACGCCCATCCGATGAACGCGACGCTCGCGCGATCATCAGGGGAGGATCCCGGCCTGCCGCATCAGCTCGAGCGATCCGCGCAGGTCGCCCAGGTCGCTCAGGTCCACGTCCGGCGCCTTCAACGACTCGATTGGCGGCAGGCTCGGGTCGGCGTCGATGCCCTCCACCATCGGGTACTCGTAGTCGTGCGACGCCAGGTACTGCTGCCCGGTCTCGGAGAGCAGGAACTGGATGAATGCCTCAGCGGCGGCCTGGTTCTCCGTGTTCTTCAGGACGGCCGCGCCGGAGACGAGGAAGAGCCCGCCGAGGTCACCATTGTCGAAGTAGTAGTTGCGCGCCTTGAAGCCCTCGCCGCGCTCTGCGAGGAAGCGGTAGAGGTAGTAGTGGTTCAGGAACGCGACATCGATCTCGCGGTTCGCCACAGCCTGGAGCGCTGCGATGTTGTTCGGGTACGTCCGCGGATTGTTCGCATCGAGGTCAGAGAGCCACTGGCGGGCGAAGTCGTCGCCCTGCACGACACGGAGCGCGGTCACGAACTCGGGGAAGCCGTCGCTGCGCGGCACGATGCCGATGCGGCCATTCCACGCCGGGTCGGTGTAGCCCAGGATCGACTCCGGGAGCGTCGCGGGATCGATGTCGTCCGTGTTGTAGACGATGACGCGCGAACGGCCGGAGATGCCGAGCCAGAGCCCGTCCGGGGACCGGAACGCGGGCTGCACCTGGTCCAGCAGGCCCTGCGACAGCGGAGACAGGAGGCCTGCCTCCTTCAGCGCACCCAGCGCCCCCACGTCCTGACCGTAGTAGACGTCCACGTTGGTGGCACTGCCCTCTTCGAGGATCGCGAGCGCGAGGTCGGTGCCGTCGCCGTAGCGGACCTTGATGTCGATGCCGGACTCGTCCGCGAACTGCTCCAGCAGCGGCTGGATCAGGGTGGGAGAGCGGCCGACGTAGACCGTGATCTCACCACCGACCGCGGTGGCTTCACCATCCCCGTTGCTACCGCCGCCGTCATCCTCCTCCGAGCACCCGACGGCCACCGCCGTGACGAGCACGACGAATGCCAGCAGCACGATCCTCACGAGCGGAACACGGTTCATATCGACCTCGAATCGTAGGGACGTCATTGGGCGGGAGACGAGAACTGGAACGCGTCCGGGATACCGAGCACAGCCAGGACGGCCGGCTCGTTGATGGCCGCATAGATGTCTTCCGTGAGACTCGCCGGGAACTCCTGTTCCGGATCGCGGGAGAAGGCCTCGTCCACCAGACCAGCGGCGTCCGACGCCACAGCGGCGACGTCCGGGCGGATCGGCTGGAAGAACCCCCAGGCTTCGGCAAGGTGGACCTCACGGTCGGACGCGCGGGTGTCCCCCGCGAGCACCCTCGCCGTCCGCAACACGGAGAGATAGAAGATCGTGTTCAGGTGGTCGCGGCTGCGGCCCACGTACTCGCCGAAGCGGGTGCCATCGCCATTCTGCGTGGCGAGGAGCGCCTGGAACAGGCTCGCCTCCAGCGGACGTCCGAGTCGGCCCTGGAGCAGGAAGTCCTCCTCGCGCGCCGTCGCCGTCGCGAGCAGGCCGTTGTTCGGTGCGCCGTTCGCGTCGCGCTGCCCGGAGACGAACGCCCACGCCGTGTCGACGGCCTGTCCGGCCCCCGCCATGTCCCCGGCCGTGACCCGCTCCTCGGCAAGGTCGAGGTACGCGCGTGCCTGCAGGAACATCACGCCCTGGATGCCGCGGTCCACGATCTGACGCCGGGCGTTGTCGCTCAGTCCAGCCGAGCGACCCTCTCCGACGAGTGCGTCGCGGACGACCGTGCCGGCATCGCCGAGCGCGAGGTCCGCGAGCGACTGCGGACCATTCGCACCATCCTCGTAGATCGCGAGGGCAGCGGGCCAGTCGACCTCGCTGCCGCCGACCGCACGCGAGAGGATCGCGCGGATGTCGCGCAGGTCCGCGCCGGCCGCGAGGTTCGCGGACTGATCGCTCCCCGGGAAGTACAGCTCCTCGCCGTAGCCCTCCACGACGCCGCTGACGCTGACGCTCCCCAGGCCGCCGATGACCTCGACCTCGCCCGGCCCCTGGGAGGCGGCCACCTGTGGGCGGCCCTCTCCCGGCCCCTCGTTGCTGCACGCGCTGAGCAACAGCACTGCGCCGACAGCCACAATGAGCGAGAGACCGCTCATGCGATGCTTCATGTGATCCAATCCTTCCCCGCTGCCTGCCGGACGCCTCGTCACGGGCGCACGATCTCCCGCGCGATGCCCAGCGGCACGCGCCACAGGTACGTTGCACTCACGAACGAACGGCCGGCCCGACGGCGCCGATAGGTGATCGGCTGCTCGCGCATCCGCATCCCCTTCCGCAGCAGGTCCAGCGTGAGCACCTGCGCGTAGTTGTAGTCATGGACGATCTCGGCGACCTCGAGGGCGCGCGGTGAGAACGCGCGGAAGCCGGTCTGGCCATCCTCGATCCACCGCCGGCACAGCACCGAGAGCAGCGCGCTGAACGCGCGGTTCGCCGCCCGGCGCGAGCGTGTCATCCCCTCTGGCCGGGCGCCGAACCGAGACCCGAGGACGTAGTCTGCTTCGCCTGCCTCGATCGGCGCGAGGAGCCGACGCGCCTCGCGCGCGTCGTACTCGCCGTCCGCGTCCAGGTAGACCACGGCGCGGGCGCGGAGGCCACGGGCGGCCGCCAGTCCGGTCCGGACGGCAGCCCCGAGGCCACGCCGCCGACCGTGCGCGACGACCAGCGCCCCGTACGCCTCGGCGGTCGCCGCGGTGCCGTCCGTGGAGCCGTCGTCGACGACCACGACACGGGCATCCTCGACGCCGGCCTCAGCGATCGCGACCAGCACACCGGGGAGGTTCGCCTCCTCGTTGTGCGCCGGGACCACGAACACGACCGGTCCGTCGGGGGACGCCTCGGACCGTCCGAGGGGGCGTCCGACCGACTGCGCAGGCGCGGACAGGCCGAGGGCGGTAGTGATGGTGGGCGCAATGTCCACGATCGAGACGGGGATGTCGATGACCTCGCCCGCACGGATCCCGGCCCCCCAGAGGATGCACGGGATGCGAGCCTCCGAGGGAGCCATATGGCCGTGGCCGCCGATCCCGATGCCCTGGCCGTGGTCCGCGGTGATGATCACCGTGGCGTCATCGAGGTACCCGCGCGCCTCGCACCAGCCCAGGAACGCTTCGATCGTGCGGTCCGTCTCCTCGATCTTCGCGAGGTACTCCGCGTTGTAGCTCCCGCGGGCGTGCCCGGTCTGGTCCACACTCAGCAACTGAAGCACCAGGAGTTCCGGGTCGTCCTCGACCAGGACGCGCTGCGCCTCGGCGACCAGGGCGCCATCGATCGCATCGTTGTCCATCACCGCCGTGACTGACCGCACATCTTCCTCGCCAAAGGCATCGATGAGGTGCGCGATGCCGACCAGTCGCCCCGTCATCCCGGCGTCGCGCAGGACATCGAACACGGACGGACACTTCACGCCGAGGCTGGGGACGAAGTTGCTCCGCATCCCGTGTGCGGACGGGGCCGCGCCGGTCAGCATGGAGGCGAACGCCGTCACGGTGCGCGCCGGGTAGACCGTGGTCATCGCGCGCACGTCCGTGCCCTCCGCGCGCAGTCGGTCGATACAGGGCGTGCGCGCCTCGACCAGCCGGTCCGCGCGACAGCCGTCGATCACGACCGCGATCACGCGGCGCGCGCGCCGCTCGAGGGCCGGCGGCGGGCTGCCCTCGCGCGTGCCGAGACGCGGCTGAGGCAGCCCGGGCACCCACGTGAACCACCACTGGTAGAGCACAAGCCCCACCAGCCCGAGGACGAGCGCAAACGCCCAGGCTCCACCGACCGCCGCCACGGAGGGCACTTCGCGGACGCCCTCGAACATGAGTACCAGCAGGAGGAGCTTCGGAATCTGCTCCAGCAGGTTGCCGCTCGTCGGGTCCGGGTTCTCAGCGACCAGCCGGATGAAGCGGATGCCGTTGGTCCACGGCGTCCCGATCCGCAGGTGGTAGTAGACCGTGCCCCACAGGACGACCGTGAAGAGGAGATAGAGGCCGACCACGAGGGCGACCGGCAGCAACGGCGGCACGCCGGTGACGACGAGGAACACGCCGAGGGCGACCCAGAGCGCCGCACGCAGCCGCAGCGGAAAGTCCAGGTACCAGGACACTGCGGCAAGCGGCGCCACCGCGACCGCGCCAACGGCCGCCGAGAGCAACGCGCTCGGCGAGGTCACGTCCGGGGCGATCAGCAGGAGCAGGACCGTCGCGGCGAACACCGGCGTGAAGGGCTTGCCCTCGTTCAGCACGTTCCAGATCCGGGCCGCCACGATCTCGATCGAGGACGCGGCGCGGGGCGCCTCACCCTTCCTCCCGCCGAGGAGGAACACGACCTCGCCGGCGGACAGCGCCGTGCCGGCCGTGAAGGCGTACACGAACTTCAGCGCGTGCGTCAGCACCGCCAGGCCGAGCGCTGTATCCGCGTCGATCCCGTACGCCACCAGCGCGGTCGTCATCGTCACCTCGTACACGCCGAGGCCGCCGGGGGTGAGGTGGATGACCTGGAACAGGATCGTGAAGGCGGTGGCCGCCACCGCACCCTGCACAGTGATCTCGACGTCGGCCAGCGAGGCAGCCCCGAGGAGGACGGACGCCTCCAACACCCAGCTCAGCAAGGTGATGGGTGCTGCGACAGCCAGCCGCCGGAATGGGATGTCGGCGAGCGCTCGCCGAGTGGCCTCGAGCCTCGCATGGAGAGGTCCCAGCGGCCGACGCGTGCGCGTCACGCTGAGCACGACCATCGCGACCGCGGACAGGATGGCGAGCCCGGCCGCGCTGATCCCCCGGTGGGCGGGCATCAAGGTGACCGCGAGCAGGGCGAGGCAGATCAGGTCGAGCAACCGCGCCACAAGGGTGGACGCGATCGCATCGGGCAGCGGGACGCCTCGGCGCGCCGCGACCAGGGGGCGGGACACCTCGCCGGCCTTGATGGGGAGCAGGTGGTTCAGCAGGAGGCTCAGGTGCAGGTTCCTGACCAGGACGCTGGTCTTGACCGGCGCGGAGATCAGCAGTCGCCATGCGGCGGCACGAAGCACGAAGGCCGTGGCATACACGAGAGCGACCGCACCGAGGACCGCGAACCCTTCCGCGTTCGGTTCGAGCAGGGCATCCTGCCACGGTGCGCGGAGCCAGAGCGTGCCCACCACGAGGAGCGCCACGGCCGACCCGGCGATGATCCGGACTCGACGAGCAACGGAGAGCTCCAGGACATTCCAGCCAGCCGCTGCCATGCACACTCCGAGTTGGACGCCGTTGCTGAAACATCCCCACGCTCAGGGGGAAGCCGGACAACGGCCCGAGATCGAGGCTGTCGGACGGTCACATAGGTCAGACATACTTCGACAAACAGTATGACCGTCTTCAGGAGATTGCACGAACCACCGTGAGTCTCTAAGTTTATGCTTCTAGCCCACTAACTGCTACGGAGGGAACTCAGTGAGACGGACCTGGTACGGCATCCTGTCGGTCGGGATCGGCGCAGCATTGCTGCTGACGGCCTGCGACGGCGACGAATCTGGTGCAGACGCGACGTCGACGACGGCGCCGAGCACGGCGACTGCGGCTGCCACCGAGGCCGCGACGGGCACCGCGGCCGCCACCGAGGCCGCGCCCGAAGCTGGCTTCGACACGGCCTTTGGCGAGGACGGCATCCTGACCGTCGCCCTCTCCGACTCGGAGAATGATCGGTTTATGGCTGCGGCAGCTGCGCCCGATGGCGGCTTCTTCGCGGCCGGCTTCGTCGTCCAGTCCGGCGACGCGGCCATGGCCGTCGCCAAGTTTGGCGCGGACGGCACGCTCGACGCCGCCTACGGCGCCGGCGGCGTGGCGGTCGTGAATGTCGCCTCCGGCGGCAAGACGGCCGAGATCGCGCGCAGCATCGCGGTCGCGGACGACGGCAGCGTCGTCATCGCCGGCGTCGCCGAGCACGACACGACCGCCACCGGCGACGCCGCCCGCGACACCGACATCTTCGTCGTCCGCCTCGATCCCTCCGGCGCACCGGATGCGTCGTTCGGCACGGACGGCATCGCCCGGGTCGATGTCGGCACCGGCCGTCCGACCTCGGACACCGCGTTCACCGGCGACAACGGCTGGGGCGTCGGACTCCTCTCCGACGGCAGCGTCGTCGTGTTCGGGTCGGAGCTCGCCCCGGCTGGCGGGGACCGCACGGACAACGACTTCGTCGTCGTCGGCCTGACGAGCGACGGCCAGCTGAACGACGGCTTCGGCACCGGCGGCTTCATCAGGATCGACCGCGAGGGCGTGGACAACCCGCGTCACGTGACCGTCGTCTCCGACGACGAGATCATCGCCACGGGCTACTCGAACGTTGACGGCGTGGTCCAGCCGGTGCTGCTCCGCTTCAACAGCGCCGGCGAGCTGGACGCTTCCTTCGGCACGGACGGCCTCGCCACGGCGGCGGTCCTCGCCGGCGTCGCGGAGTCCTACGCGGTCGGCATCCAGGATGGCTACTACGTCACCGCGGGTTACGGCCGCGGCGCGGACGATACCGAAAAAGTCGACATGGTCATCAAGCGCTGGAGCAGCACGGACGGCGCCTGGGACAAGTCGTTCGGCACCGACGGCGTGGTGCGCCTCGACCTCGCCAGCGAGGACGACCGCTCGCGCAACGTCACCGTACTCCCGGACAACCGCATCCTCGCGGTCGGCAGCGGCAAGCTCGACGCCGACAACGTGGACGCCCTCGTCTACCTGCTGAACGAGGATGGCACGCCGGCCGCGTTCGGCGACGAGGGCCACATCCTGACGGACCTCGGCGGTCCCGCGGATGCGTGGTACGGCGTGGCCGTGCTGAACGATGGGTCCGTCATCGTGGTCGGCTACAAGGGTGTCGCCGCTGACAGCGGTCAGAACGACGACGCCGTGATCGGCCGCATCCTCCCGTAAGGGGACGCAACCACGCTGAAGAGCCCCGCCGCTGACGCGGCGGGGCTCTTCTCGTCTCCTGCTGTCTTCGGTGCTTCTTTCAACCCTTGCTCCGAGCACCACTCCGGCAGTGCCTGGTGCGACACAGACGCGATCGGGCGCGACTGGCTGGACGACGCGACCGTCCACAGCTGGATCCGCTGGCTCAACCGCGACGAGCGAGCAATGGCCTGGGGACTTCGGTCTTAGCCAAATCGCCGCGGTGCCGACGCGTCCGAGCAGCGCGGCATCAACGAGGGCGCCCGCGAGGCGCGGCCCGCTCTCGGTTGTCACTCCAATGGAACGAGGGGTGCGAATCGCACCCCTCGTCATCGGATCCCGGCGTCTCGTCAGGGCTACGAGATCAGCGAGACTTCCTCGAACGGGCGCCAGTCAGCACCCTTGCGCACGAAGCCGTTCTTCACATTGGTCTGCCACGCCTTGTAGGCGTTGGGGAAGAGCATGTGAGTGCGGTACATGTACTTGGACTTCCAGTCCCGGGCGATGCTGTGGATGGCCTCGACACGCTCGGCCTCGTCCAGCATCGACTGCTCCGCCTCGATGAGGGCATCGAAGTCCGGGTTCGAGATCCGGGCCCAGTTCTTCCCACCGTCCGTGTGCCAGTACGGGTAGAGGAGCGAGTCCGGGTCCGGGCCGGTGCCGGAACCGACGCACTGCATCACGAAGTCCGCGTCCACCCCGCGCTGCAGGTAGATCGCACGCTCCTCCGGGAGCAGTTCGACATCGATGCCGACTTGCGCGAGGTGCTGCTTCACGATCGGCAGCATGTCAGCCTGCTGCGGGTCGACGTTCGAGTACGTCAGCGGGATCTGCAGGCTGGTGATCCCAGCGGCCGCCAGCAGCTTGCGCGACTCGGCGAGGTTCTGCTCGTACTCCTCACGGACTTCGGCCTCCGACAGCGACCAGATCCCCATGTTGAGGGGGATGATCGGCCCGGAGATCGTGGCTTCACCGCCGAACGCGATCTCGATGAGCTGGTTCCGGTCGATCGCGGAGTCGATCGCCTGCCGGACGCGGATGTCCTGCATCTCAGGCGTCCCGGTGGGGCCGGCTGCATAGTTGATGTTGTCGGAGGTCAGGGTGCCGTAGCGGATGACCTTGACGCCGGTCGACCGCTCGATCTGCTCGACATCCTCGATGCCGCCCACCTCGAGCATGGCGATCTGGCCCGCGAGGAAGTTCGCGAGCTGGGCGGACTGGTCCGAGATCACCTGGACGCGGACGCTGTCCAGGAACGGACGTCCGCTGCGGAAGTAGTCCGGATTCCGGGTCAGCTGCTGGAAGTTGCCGGGCTCGAACGACTCGAGCACGAACGGTCCGGTGCCGATCCAGCGCTTGTCGAGGTCGCCATCGGCCTCCACGAGCTCTCGCGGGGTGATGTACATGCCGGGGCCGTGCGCGAGGTCGCCCAGCAGCGTGGCCGACGGGGCCTTGAGGTTCATGACGACGGTGTAGTCGTCCGGCGTCTCGATCGATTCGATCGCCGCGAGCTTGTAGCCCCAGACCCAGTCCGCACCTTCCGTCCGAGCGCGCTCGTAGGAGTACTTGATGTCCTCCGCGACCAGCTCTCGGCCGTTGACCGGGTCGATGTTCTGCCACTTCACGCCCTGGCGCAGCTTGAAGGTGAACTTGTCCGGGTTCGTCTCCCATGACTCGGCCAGGTCCGGCCGGATCGTGTAGTCGTTTGCCGGGGTCTGCGGGTCGAACTCCATCAGGCGGTTGTGGACCATGCCAGCGATCTCCTGCGTTGGCGTGGAGATCGTCTGGTGGAAGTCCAGCCGCTGGATGTCGCTTGCGTTCGGCACGACGATCGAGCCGCCCTGCTGCCCCTCGACGTCCGAGGCGCCGCCCGTGCTGGCGGTCGCGGACGCGGTGCTGTCGCCGCTCGGGGTGGACGTAACGGTCGCGCCCGGCCCGTCTTCGTCAGAGCCACATGCGGCGAGGAATCCCGACGCCAGCGCCAGGGATCCGGCCCCGGCGAAGATGCGGCGCCGCCCATAGCGCCTGGTCCAATAGTTCGTTTCCACCATGCCCTCCTCATTGCTACTCATGCGTTACCTCTGGTTGATGGTTGCTAGACGCGGTCGCTCATGCGCTCCCTCGCAATCGCGGATCGAGGGCGTCCCGCAACGAGTCCCCGGCGAGGTTGATCGCGAAGACCAGGGTGCTGATTGCCAGCCCCGGGAACACCGCGAGCCACCACGCTGTGAACATGAACCGACGGCTCTGACCGCTCAGCATGCCGCCCAGCGTCGCCGTCGGTGGTTGCACCCCGACGCCGAGGAACGACAGCGATGCCTCGATCACGATGGCGAGCCCAAAGAGCACGCTTGTTACCACGATTAGTGGTGCCATCGTATTTGGAAGGATATGACGGAAGAGGATGCGCGTATTCGTAGCGCCCATCGAGTGGGCGCTCAGGACGTAGTCCTCTTCCTTGGTGCCCAGCACCACGCCCCGGACGACACGGATGACCGTCGGCGAGGAGCCGACAGAGATCGCGATGATCACGTTCGGGACGCTCGGGCCGAGCATCGCGACGAGGGTGAGTGCCAGGATCAGGCCAGGGAACGCCAGCATGATGTCCACGCATCGCTGGATGACGTTGTCGGTCCAGCTCCCGAAGAACCCGGAGACCAGCCCGATCACCGTCCCGAACCCCACGGCGAGGACAGTCGAACCCAGCGCCACCTTCAGCGATGTCTGGAAGCCGTAGAGCGTCCGCGAGAACAGGTCACGAGCGAGGTTGTCAGTACCGAAGAAGTGATCCGCGCTCGGCGGGACCAGGCGCGCGCCTGACAGCGTCTCGTTGGGGTCGTAGGGCGCGAGGATGGACGCGAAGACCGCGATGAACAGCGCGATGAGCAGCCACGCAGCTCCGGCGGCACCGAGCGGATACCGACGGGCGGTGCGCATCGCCCCCTTCAGACGAGAGCGACCCGCTTCGCGCCACATCCGGGCCGACGCCGTCTCCCCGATCGGAGCGCGGCTAAGCATATCGAATCCTCGGGTTCAACATCGCGTACGAAATGTCCACGAGGATATTCACGACGGTATAGATGACGCCGAAGATCAGCACGCTGCCCTGGATCAACGGGTAGTCACGCTGGCCGATCGCGCGAAGGATGAGCGACCCAAACCCGGGCAGGTTGAAGATCGACTCGGTCACCAGCGCGCCGGTCAGGAGGCCGGCCGTGAGAAACCCGAACAGCGTCACCACCGGCACCAGCGCGTTGCGCAGCGCGTGCGAGAGGATCACCGTCCGTTCCGGGAGCCCCTTCGCTCTCGCGGTGCGTACGTAGTCCTGGCGCAACACCTCGAGCATCGCGGACCGCGTCATCCGCATCAGCGAGGCCGATGCCGACGCGCCGATGACGAGGGAGGGCAGCCAGAATTGCTCCAGGTTATGGAGCGGAGCCTCCCAGATCGGTTTGTATTGTGTCGGTGGTACCCAGCCGAACCAGAGGGCGGGAAAGATGAGGACGAGCGTCCCCAGCCAGAAGTTCGGGATGGACAGGCCCAGGATGCTGATACTGCGACCGAGATAGTCGAGCCACGTCCGTTCCCTGACCGCCGAGACGATCCCGATGGGTAACCCGATCAGCAGGGCGAGCGTGGCGCCACCGATCGCGAGCTCAAACGTGATGGGGGCAGCTTTTGTCAGTTCCTGCAGGACCGGGCGCTTCGTCCAGAACGACGTACCGAGGTCACCCTGCATCACGCCGCCGGCCCATTTGATGTACTGGACGTACAACGGGTCGGCCAGGCCCAGGTCATCCATAATCGCTGCGCGCTGTTCCGGCGAGGCGATGCTGTCCTCGAGCATCACCGACGCGACGTCACCGGGGATGATGCGAGTGACGATGAACACGGCGATGGTGAGCCCGATGAGTACGGGCACCATCATGAGTAAACGTTTAATCACGAACTCGATCATGTAGTGACTGCTCCTTGCACTGGTAGGTCCGCCGCGAACGCTGCGCACATGGGACGGGTAACCGAAGGCTACCCGTCCCCGAGTCGGCCCTGCGCGCGCTCCACGGAGAGGTACCGGCGCCGCGATCCATCGCCGGGATCACGAGTGATGGGAGAACTGTTCTGGGCACGCACCGCCCGGTCGATGAATGACGACAGGATGTGGGCGTGGAACCCCTGGACGTGCTGCATCTGGTTGATCGAGTGCTTCATCATCGCGAGCTGGAACGGGTCGCCTCCGGCGACCTTGCGCGCGTAGGCCATCGTTTCGTCTTCGAGCGCCTCCGGGGTGAAGACGTCCGAGACGAACCCGGCTCGCTTCGCTTCCTGCGCGTCCATGAACTGGGTCCCGAACAGGTGGTACTTCGCCCGCCGCGCACCCAGTTCCCAGGGCGCCGTGAAGTACGAGAAGTTCGTGGCGAGGAACCTGGCGTCGCTGTCCGCGAAGATGACGTCCGTCGCGGAGGCGAGCATCCAGGACGCGTACACGCACATGCCACGCACCATCGCGATGGTCGGCTTCGGGATGCTGCGGATGTACAGGTGCGGGGCCTGGTCCATGGCCGTCGTGCGGCGCAATCGCTGTGCGACGGTCTCGCCGTCGGACTCGGCGCGCATCTGCACGGCGTCCGGAGAGCCGAGGTCGTGGCCAGCCGAGAAGTGCGGGCCGCTCCCCTTCAGGATGATGACCCGGACCTGCTCGTCCTCGTCGGCGCGTTCAAACGCGGCCTGTAGTTCCGCCATCATCTGGCGGCTCAGGGGGTTCCGATAGCGCTCGCGCGTCATCGTGATGAGCGCGATCGTCCCGTCGTCCACGACGTCGTAGGCCACACGCAGGTCGTCCAGGTTGACGCTCTGGTCCGTTGGTGGGGTCATCAGGAACTCCCGGTTCTCGCGTTGCTCGCAACGCCAGTCAGCCGCTCAAGCGGGAGACTGGCGCAGTCTATTTCGTGCTGGTTCTGGTTCTGCGTGCTCCGGGCACGGGAATCTCGTGGCGGATGTAATCGTTTCCGGAGGTGTAACGCCGACCCTGACGATCGAATCCATGGTGTCCTGCGTGGCAGTAATGGGGAGCACAGACCGACCTAGTCGGGCGGTCCAGAGCCGGAGATTCCGGCGCGCACCAGTTCGTCGACTTCCTCGGTCGTCATGCCCAGCAGATCGCCCAGGACCTCGCGCGTGTGTTCGCCCTGAAGGGGAGCGGGACGCACATGCTCCGCTGGCGTGCTGGTGAACTGCATCGGTAGCGTCGCCTGCCACCAGCGCCCTGCCTCCGGGTGCTCCACCTCCTGCAGGAGGCCGCGCTGACGCAGGTGCGCGCTATCGCGGACCTCGAGCGCGTCGAGCACCGGGGCAGCGATGACGCCAGCGGCCAGCAGCCGCTGCACGAAGTCATCACGGTCGAGGTCGCGCGTCCGACGGGCGAGTTCGCGGTCGAGCTCGTCCTCGTGGGCCGTCCGGCCAGCTTCGGTGGTGAACCGTGGATCCTCGCCCAGCGCCGGATCGAGCACCTGCGCCAGGCTGCGCCACTGCGCGTCGTCCTCGCATGCGATCGCGATCCATCGCTCCTCGCCGGCTGTCGGGTAGATCCCGTGCGGCGCGTACGTGGTGTGGCGGTTCCCGGTGCGAGGGCGTTCGTGGCCGGTCGTCTGGTACTCGAGCGCCGCATCGCCGGCGAACGACAGGTTCGCCTCCTGCATCGAGACGTCGATGTACTGCCCCTGCCCCGTGCGGCCGCGATGTCGCAGCGCCGCGACGAGGCCGAGCATCCCGTGCACGCCGGCCACCGGGTCTGGATACATCGTGCCGGAGTTCAGGGGCGGCCCGCCCACGTATCCGAGGAGCGCAGAGTTACCGGACGTCGGCTCGATGGTGCCACCGATGCCCGGGACCTGTGCCCACGGGCCATCGTGCCCGTAGGCGGACATGCTCGCCAGCACGATGTCTGGCTTGAGCGCCTTCATCTGCTCGTACCCGATGCCGAGGTTCTCCAGGACACGGGGGGAGAAGTTCTCCACGACGAAGTCGGCGGACGGGAGCAGGCGCAGGAAGACCGCCATCCCCTCGGGCGCCTGCAGGTCCAGCGTGATGCAGCGCTTGTTCAGCCCGACCGAGTTGTAGAGGGGACTGTTGTTCCAGGGATTCACGGCCGTCGGCACCGCCTGTAGCGCCGGAGCAATCGGGCCGTTGTAGTCACCACGCCAGTTGTCCGGGCGCTTGCGGACCTCGAGCTGGATGACATCGGCCCCCATCAGTCCGAGGAGCGATGCGCAGTAGTTGCCTGCCCATGCGTGGGTGAGCGCGATCCCGCGGAGGCCGTGCAGCGGTCCGGACATGGCTGGAGTGGTCACGAGCTGGCGCCTTCCCGGAGTCTGTGAAGGAACTCGTCGGTGTGCTGGGCACGCTGTGGGGCCTGATTCCCCGGCGTCAGCGGGGTCTCGCTCATCCGGAAGATCGCGCCCGGATAGTCGCGCTCGTCACCCTCGACGCGCCCCCAGAAGCCGCGCTCCCGGAGGTGATCGTTCGCGAGCAGCTCAGACATCGTGAGCACCGGGCCGGCCACGACGCGGCGGATCGCGAGTTCGTCGAACAGCTCCATCTTGGTCCAGTTCAGCATCTGCTCCTGGACCCGCCGCGTGTACTCGTCCTTGTTCGCCTTCCGGAAGTAGCCCAGCTCCCAGCGGGGGTCCTCGGCGAGGTCGGGAAGGTCGAGGAGGTACATCGCGTCGCGCCAGAAGTGCGCGCGGGAGAGCGTGAGGGCAAAGTGGCCGTCGGCGACGGGGACGGGGCCGGTGGTCACGTCGGAGTCGGCCTGCCGCGGCTGCGCGACGCCCTCGTACTGCGACTTGAGGAGGATGGACGCGAAGAACGAGGTCATGACGTCGAGGGCGGCGACATCGACCTCCTGGCCCGAGCCACCGGCGTCTCGTGGAATGAGCGCGGCGACGGCCGCGCCAGCGGCGACGACGCCCGTGCAGTACGCCACGTGGAATCCGTGCGGACGCAGGGGCTCGCGGTCGGCCCGGCCGTTGATCGAGGCCCATCCGCTGAGCGCCGCGACGGTGAGGTCGTCACCTGCTTGCTCGGCGAGCGGCCCGGTCATGCCGTACGGCGTGACGTGGAGCATCACCAGCGACGGGCGATCGAGGTCGTCGTACCGCAGGCCCAGCCGCTGCAGCTCCGAGGGGGAATACGAGGACACCAGGATGTCGCAGCGCCCGACCAGGCGACGGAGTGCGGCGCGCTCGGCCTCATCGTGGACGTCGAGATGCACCGACCGCTTGCCGGCGAGGAAGTACGACGCGGGGACGCTCACGCCCTCCGCGTCGAATGGGGCGAGACGTCGCAGCGGATGACCGGCCTGGTCCTCCACCATGACCACCTGCGCCCCGAGCGAGGCGAGGGTCCGTGTGGCCCACGCCCCGGCCGGGGTCGTCGAGATGTCGACGACAAAGATGTCCTGAAGTGACGACATGGAGTCTGACTCTCGATCGTGGAGGGAGCCCTCGCGGACTCCCTCCACGAACACTGAGCCGCGCCAGCTGGAGGGGGATGCCGGCGCGGATCCCGGAGGGGGGACTTAGTTCGGAGCCTGGGAGCGCTTCACGCGGTCAGCCGCAGACGTCCCGGCGCCCGCGCCGGTCCGCAGCATGCGGTCCGAGTAGGACGAGAGGATGTGCGAGGTGAAGCCCTGCATCTCCTGCATCTGGTTGATCGAGTGCTTCATCATCCGCATCTGGAACGGGTCGTTCTCGGCGACACGACGGGCGTAGGCCATCGTCGCAGCCTCCAGCTCCTCTGCCGCGAAGACCTCGGAGACGAAGCCCAGCTCCATCGCCTCGCGGGCGTCCAGGAACCGGCCGTCGTAGAGCACGTGCTTCGTGCGCCGCGCACCGACGTCCCACGGCATGGTGAAGTAGGCGAGGTTGGTGCCGAGGAAGCGCGTGCCCTCCGCGGCGAAGATCACGTCCATCGTGGACGCCACCATCCACGCGGCGTAGATGCACGTCCCGTGGACCATCGCGATGGTCGGCTTCGGGATGTTCCGCCAGTGAAGGTACAGGTCCAGCTCGGTGTCACGGCCGCGCCGATAGCGCTGCGCCATGTTCTCGGAGTCGCGGATCTCCTTCAGCGCCTCGGCGTCGGGCGACTTCAGGTCGTGTCCCGCTGAGAACACCGGGCCTTCGCCCTTCAGGACGATGACGCGGACGTCCTCATCTTCCTCGGCGCGCAGGAACGCCTCGTGCATCTCCCGGCGCATCTGCTCGCTCAGGGCGTTCCGGTACCGCTCGCGCGACATGGTCACGACCGCGATCGTGCCCTCGTCGGTCGTCTCGTACTTCACTCGCGTCTCGTCGGACACCGTGTCCTCCCTCTCGGATTCCTCGTGAGCGCCGCGACCGATCTCGCAGGCACCTGCCGTGTTTGAGTCCCCGTGAACCGGCCCGATTCACTATCGACGCTGCAATTTTTTGGTCAACGAGGGGTTCTCGTGGCCAGCGTCCGAACAAGACGTTTCAGACCAGCGCGCGTCGCACACCAGACGCTGTGATTGCCCCGTCTTCGGACTCGATGTCCTCTCGCCATCGCCAGTAGTCGACGGCGCGTGCGAAGGCTCGTGCACCACGCTCGAACGAGGGGAACACGGCGACACCGCTCCGCCCGACGTGCTCACGGGCCGCGATGAGCGCCTGGTGCATCGGCCCCATGGCCGCCCCGTCCGGCATCAGCGCAACGACCGGACGCCCGGTCGCGCCCTGATATGTGCGGATCGCCTCCAGCTGGGCATCGATCCGCTCGACGCCTTCCTCGATGCCGCGGCTACGCAGTTCGATCGCGACGCCTCCCGCGACATGCGGGTCGGCGCCGAGGATGTCCAGGATGCGCTGGAGGTTGTCCGTCTCGCGGCCGATGGTGTTGGAGGCGTCCAGCGGGTTCCGATAGGAGCCGCCGATGGTGATGAAGAACTCGCCCAGCGCCTGGTAGGAGGCCTCGCTGAGCTCCGGGACATCGAAGCCGGCGCGCTCGAACTGGTCGGTGATGGCCACGGACTGCCCGCCGGTCATCGCGATGAGCGCGAGCGACCGACTGGTCGAGCGCGGGAGATGGACCAGCGCCGCGACGGTGTCCGCGGCATCCTCGATGCTGTCGACCGAGATCGCACCGGCCTGGTCCAGCATCGCGCGCCAGATCGAGTCGTCCGAGGCAAGCGACGCGGTATGCGAGGCGACGGCGCGGGCGCCTGCACTCGCGCGACCACCGCGCAGCACGACCACCGGCTTGAGTCGGCTGATCCGCTGAAGCGCGTCGAAGAACCGTCGGCCCTCCTTCACGCCTTCCAGGTACATGACGACGGCCGGAGTCGCCTCGTCGTCGACGAGGTACTCGAGGAAGTCGCTCTCGTTCAGCAGTGCTGCATTGCCAATCGAGATGCCTCGCGAGACGCGCACGCCGAGGCGCTGGCAACCGGCCGCCAGGCCGGAGGCGTGAGTCCCGCTCTGCGAGATGATCGACACCTCGCCGCCTTCGCCGGCCTCCTGCACCGCGTTGAACTTCACGCCCAGGCGCCGGTTGTAGACGCCCATGCAGTTCGGCCCGATGAGCGGCAGCCCTGCCGCGGAGCAGATCTCCTCCACGCGTCGCTGTAACGAGATGCCGAGTTCCTCGGCGGTCTCCTCGAACCCGGAGGTGTACATCGCGAGTCCGCCCACCCCCTTCGCCGCGGCATCCGCCGCGATCTGCGGGGCGGCCTGCCTCGGGACAGCGCACACGACGAGGTCGATCTCACCGGGAATGTCGAGGAGGGAGGTGAAGTGCTGGCCGCCCTTCGCCTCGATCCCGGCAACGTCACTGGTGTTCAGCTGCACGCAGTACTTCGGACCGCGGAACTCCGAGAGGTTGGAGAGCCACTGGTAGTTCGGCGCCTTGTCCCCGACCACCGCGACCGAGCGCGGGTTCAGGGCGCGTTCGAGCCGGCTTCGTTCAACCTTCACGCGATCCGCCTTCCGTCCGCACGATCACCCGTGCGTCCACCGCGATGGCGCCATCCGGGTAAGCAATGACGGGGTTGAGGTCGAGCTCCGCGATGTCGGGATGGGCGACCATGAGGTCCGAGACCCGGAGGAGGATCTCCTCGATGGCCCCCAGGTCGACCGGTGGCTGTCCACGGACGCCCGCGAGGATCGGGAAGCCACGGATCTCTCTGACGGCCAGCCGCGCATCTCGAGGCGTCAGCGGCGCCAGCCGGAATGCGACGTCCTTCAGGACCTCGACGAACACGCCGCCGAGGCCAAACATCACCACCGGCCCGAACTGGGGATCGCGGGTACCGCCCACGATCACCTCGGTGCCCGCCGGCGCGTGGTGCTGCACGGCGAAGCCTTCGATGCGCGCCCGCGGCGCAGCCTCGGCGATCCGTTGCTGCATCGTCTCCAGGGCCGCGGCCAGCGCCTCCGCCGACTCGAGGCCGACAGCGACGCCACCGACGTCCGACTTGTGGGAGATGTCGCGCGAGACCACCTTCAGCACGACGGGGTAGCCCACGTCCTCAGCGGCCCGCTGCGCCGACGTGACGTCGTGGGCCAGGAGCGTGCGGGCCACGGGGACTCCCGCGTCCGACAGCAACGCCTTCGATTCGACCTCGGTGAGTAGCAGCGACGGTTCAGCCGACGCCGTAGAAGTGATTGGTTCCATCGATCACCCTGACGGTTGCCCTCGTTCGGTTCGGGTCATGACGCTAACAAACGTGTCCCGAACGAAGCCGCCAGATCGACGCCGCGGACGCAAGATTCTCGTGGGCCACATCCGCACCAATCGGATGGCGGTTGTCGGCTGGATTCGCAGAGCAGATCTGCTCCTGGGATCGGGTGCATCGAGGCGCGACCGGCGGGGCTGCGCCTGGCGAACCGACTCGTATACTCGCGCCTCGAACCAGGCCCCAGTAGTTAGGCCGCATGCGATGACGGGGATGCCCGGCGCCCTGGATGGATACCGCGTCCTGGACCTGAGCAATCGACTTTCGGCCGCCTTCTGCGCCCGACTCTTTGGCGACCAGGGTGCCGACGTGATCCTCGCCGAGTGCGGAGACGGACATCCGGCGCGGTCGCTGGCCCCGTTTCTGGATGGCGTCCCCGGCGTCGAGCGCTCCCTGGTCCACGCGTACGCGAACCTGAACAAGCGGTCCGTGCTGTTGCCCGCGGACGACGCGAGGCTCGCGGAACTGGTCGGCACGGCGGACGTCGTTGTGGTGTCTGACGCGGAAACCACCGCCAGCATCCGCCCCCGGCTGCGCGCGCAGGCGGTGATGGCGGCCGTGACCGCCTACGGCATCACGGGGTCGTGGCAGGACGCACCCGGGAACGACCTCACGGCGTTCTCGTCCACCGGTTGGGCGCTCCTGAACGCCGAGGAGGGGCGACCGCCGCTCTCGGGCGTACAGAACAGCGCGTCCTACCTCGCCGGCATCATGGCGTACACGGGAGCGACGGCCGCGCTCATCACGGCGCCGGATCAGGGCGAACCCGAACTCGTGGACGTCAGCGAGACCGAGGTCCTCGGGTGGCTCGGCGCCAACGGGATCCTCGCGTCTGCGTTCGGCGAGGGGGCTCGCACGAAGCCGCAGAAGCCGGGGATCTTCAACCCACCCACGGATGTCCGCGACGGCTACATCACCATCTCCTTCAGCCGCACCCACTTCTGGACCGAGGCGATGCGCGCGCTGGGCCTGCACGAGATCGCTGCCGATCCCCGGTACTTCACCCAGGAGGGACGAGCGCAGCACGGACACCAGGTGTCGGACGAGATCGAGGACCGCCTGCGGGACCTCGACCGCTGGGAGGCGTTCCGCATCATCTCCGACGCCGGTGCGACGGCCGGCGTCGTCGCGGACATGGGCGACGTCGCGGACAGCAAGCAACTGCGGGGACGGGGACTCTTCCACCAGACGACTGTCGAGGGCCGACGAGTCGAGACGATGGGCGCGCCAGGCCTCATGGGCGCGACGCCGTGGGTGGTGCGGCGCGCGGCGCCCACGCTCGGCGAGCACACGGGCGAAGCGCTCGCGGACTGGGGCGTCGCCTGATGCCCGGGCCCGTCACGCCTCGTGGGCCACTCCGCGGCATCCGTGTCGTCGCCTTCACGCAGGCCTGGGCCGGGCCGTCCGCGACCGGCCTCCTGGCGTTCCTGGGCGCGGACGTGATCCAGATCGAGTCGGCGTCGCATCCCGACAACTACCGCGGCGGATCGTCCGGCCGAGGCATCCCCCCGGCGATCCTCGATCCCTCGAAAGTCCAGCGCCGGTGGAACGTCGCACCGAACTACAACTCGGTGAACCTCAACAAGCGAGGCGTGGCGATCGACGTCCAGCACCCCGAGGGCATGGCGATCGTGAAACGGCTGATCGCTCAGGCCGACATCGTGGCCGACAACTTTGCGCCGCGGGTGATGAAGAACTGGGGCCTGGACTACGAGTCACTCCAGACGCTGCGGCCGGGGATCATCCAGGTGTCGCTCTCGGCCTTCGGCGCCACCGGCCCACTCCGCGACTACCGGAGTATCGGCACCACGATCGAGGCGATGTCC
>CAYPYF010000033.1:0-6447 GCA_964414675.1 uncultured Dehalococcoidaceae bacterium | reverse complement strand
CAGCCGCGCACCACAGTCCCGCGATCGCGTCGGGTGTCGGTGCGCGGCTGCGATCGTGAGCGCCATCCTCCATCGGAACCGCACGGGCGAGGGGCAGTTCATCGACCTCGGGATGATGGAGGCAACCTCGACGCTGACGGGGGACGCATTCCTCGAGTACACCGCCAATGGCGTGACCCCGGGGCCGCTCGGCAACCGCCATCGCAGCATCGCGCCGCACGGGATCTACGCCACCAGTGACGGGTGGATCGCGCTGGCTGCCGAGACCGACCAGCAGTGGACAGCACTCGCCGCCCTCGTCGACGACGAGCGACTCCATGCGGCGCGGTTCCAGGCCATGACGTCCCGCAAGGCGCATGAGGACGAACTGGACGCGATCCTCGAGGCGTGGACGAGGACGCTGTCCGCTGCGGAGTGCGACGCGGCAGCGCGGAACGCAGGCGTCACGAGCGCGATCATCCGCGAGCGAGGCGAGGTCCTCGATCACCCGGCGCTCGCGTCGCGTGGCTTCGGGGCGCTGGTGGACTTCCCGGAGGCCGGCCTTCATCGCGCTGCCGGGATCCCGTGGGTGATGGAGACGCACCAACTCGAGGTCACGCGTCCGTCGCCGTTGTTCGGGGAACACACCTTCGAGATCCTCGCCGAGATCCTCGGGACGACCGAGGCCGAGTACCGCGACCTCGTCGAGCGCGGCGTCGTCGACGGCGACCCGACCGGCTAGCTCACCGCTCGCAGGCCCTTGCTCTCGGTGCTCTCGGTCTCGTCCGTCGGGTCGGTGAGTTCGACCGTGTCGTCCAGCCAGCCACTGGCGCACACGTCGCGCATGAACGCGACGAATTCGGGGACGAGCGGCTTCGGGCGGACGGGGTAGACCGCGACGACAGAGCGGTAGTGGCTGAAGTCCGGAAGTGGGATCTCCACCAGGTTGTCGGCGCCCGGGAACGTCACCAGCATGTAGTGCGGAACGATCCCGATACAGTCACCTGACATGACGTCGTTGGTGATGCCGCTGTACGACGAGTGCTCGTACCGCACCTGCATGGAGAGGTCCTGCTCCCGTAGCCAGCGCTCCAGGTACTGCCGGCTGGCGTAGTCCCTCGGCTGGGCCGAGACGACGACCCTACGGAACAGGTCCGCGAGCGACTCGCCGGGACGCACGGAGTCCCGGCGCAGCACCGCGACCGTCCGGTCTCTCATCACCTCGGTCGTCTCGAAGAGGTCCTCGGACGCGCCGGCCTCGGACCTCAGGATCAGCGCGATCTCGACCTGGCCACTGACGAGCCCGGCGAGCGCGTTACCGCTCGTCCCCGTCTGCAGCGCGATGCTGGCGTCCTCCTGCTCGGCACGGAACATGCGGACCACCTGCGGGAGGACATGCACGCCGAGGGAGGAGAGGCACGCGATACGCAGCCGGTTCGCGGGCGCCCGCTCGAACCCGGACACCTCATCCGCGAAGCGCTCATACTCACCGAGCGTGCGCTCCGCGAAGACCAGGAAGTGGCTCCCCGCGCGAGTCAGTTCAAGACGCCGGTGGGCAAAGACAACCAGGGTGGCGCCCAGCTCGGTTTCAAGCGAACGGACGTGACTGTGGAGGGTCGTGGGGCTCAAGTAGAGCGATTCGGCCGCAGCGGCGTACGAGCCTGCCTCGACCAGCCGTATGAACGACTTCATTGCTTCGATGCGCATACCGCCCCCTCCGAACGCTCGCCGGGTACTCCTTCGGTGCCCATCCTCGGCCAACCGACACAGGTCGGCTCCAGTGTGAGGAGTGCGATCAACCCCAGGCCAACACCAGCGTAATAGCTGGGCGCAACCGGCAAATCACGGACGGGCGGGAGCACTGGCATGCGGGCGAGATCCCCCGAACCTCCTACCTAACGCAAGGGCCGCTGGCCGGTCGCGAGGACCAGCCGCGGCCCGGCCTCGTCTGATCCACGCCGGAGGACCGGCGGTGGATCGTGCTGGACGATGGCAGCCTTACGAGGTCACAGCCGCCGTGCCTGGCTTCCGCGCGACGCCCCACTCGTTCGCGTACGTGACCTCTTCCACCGGGAGCCGCTCACCTTCGCCGAACTTCCCGTAGAGCGGCCACCCGACCGGGATGAGGCAGAGGTAGGACGCCTCCTCCGGGATGCCGAGGATGGCGCGGGTCTCGTCCTGGAAGCGACGCAGGATCGTGGTCAGGGAGGTGGCGAGGCCCAGTGCTCGGCCGGCCAGGATCAGGTTCTGGATCGCAGGGAAGACGCTCCCGCCGCTGCCCGCGGCGCCAACCGTGCAGGCCATGATCAGATACGGCGCCTCGTGCAGGTGGTCAGCGATGTGCTGGCCGGCGCTCAGTCCGCGCTGCAACGCCACACGGGCTTCCTCCGAACGCGGCTTCGCGTTGAAGCGCGCGTTCGTCGTGGACACATAGTCGTCCCAGCCGACCTTGTAGAGCTCCTGGAGCTTCTGCTTCTTCTCGGGATCGTCGATCACGAGGAACCGAGCAGGCTGGCTGTTGCTGCCGTTCGCTGCCCGCTGGGCCGCCCACAGCATCCGATCGATGTACTCGCTGGGCACCGGGTCACTCTTCAGCCGGCGGATCGTGCGGGCGGTCCGCAGGACCTCGAAGATGTCCGACTCCTGCACGATCAGGGGTGGGCTGCCGGCCAACGTGTTGATCTCCTGGGGCATTATTTCTCCTGCATCGCTGGCGACGGCGCACGGTCCGATGACCACGTTGCACCCTGATCGCGCGTCCACGGTTGAGGTTGCCCGACGCTATCGTCGGCCCTTCAGGCCGGTCAACGACCACTTCCCGTACCCCGGATACGCGTTTCTCCTACGCCCGATCGCGGTCGTAAATGTGCCGCTCCACGACCCAACTGGTCGGCGGGAGAGCCGCCGACGCCGAGCGTGCTGACATCCATATCGAGGCCGGGCGTGCGCGGCCGTTCCCCACAGCGCTGTGCTCAGACACGCGACCGCAGCCAATCGCGCTCAATAAGGGTTCTGAATCATTCGTTGATTCGCGTCCTCCACAACCGCCAACCTCGCGAGACTAGGCTGCCGCCAGTGGGCGGCCGTGCTGCCCCGCGCGCAGCGGAGGGTGGCGTGAGCGACGAACTACTGGTGGAACGACACGGTCACGTGGCGATGGTCCGGCTCAACCGGCCCGAACGCCTCAATGCGTTGAACCGCGCTCTGTGGCTCGAGATCCCCGAAGTCTGCAGCCAGCTGGAGGAGGACGACGACGTCCGCGCGGTGATCTTCACGGGGACGGGGCGCGGGTTCTCGGCCGGGGCCGACCTGGCCTCCGGGACACCCGACCGACCGACGACCGACCCGATCAGCGCGCGGTTCCCGACGACCGCGTCGCAGTCAGAACGCCTCGATGAGCTCGGGCGCGTCGGCCGTCTCGCCGTCGCGATCTATGAGATGACGAAGCCGACCATCGCCGCCGTGAACGGCGCAGCGGCCGGGGCGGGGATGAGCCTCGCGCTGGCCTGTGACATGCGCATCGGCGTGCCGGAGACACGGTTCAAGACGGTGTTCGTGGAACGAAGCCTCTCGACCGACGCCGGGATGAGCTTCTTCCTCCCCCGCATCGTCGGATATTCGCGTGCAGCGGACCTCATCCTCTCCAGCCGCACGGTCGACGCCGAGGAATCGCATCGCATCGGGCTCCTCGATCGTCTCGTCGCCACAGACGAACTGGAGGCCGAGGCGCTCGCAACGGCCCAGGGGTTCGCGCACTGGCCGCCGCTCGCGGTCCGCGCCGCGAAGCGGACGCTCCAGCGCAACCTGCAGCACGACCTGCGCGAGGCACTGGTCGAGGAGCGCCTCGGGCTCTTCTTCTGTCGCCTCGCGCCCGGGGATGTGGCCGAGTCGCGGGCGTCCTGGAGGGAACGGCGGGAGCCGCACTTCACCGGCGCGTAGCGTCCGGACACCCCGACCACAGCGCGAACCTCGGAGGGGATCGACGATGACGAGCGAGGGAGCAACTCACGCTGGACGAGCCCGGCATGGCCTGCACCACCGGCCCGGGATTCCGGACGCATGCTCCGAGATTCGCGCACGCCGAGCGTCCGGGGAACCCGCTAGAGTGCGCGCATCGCGTGATGCCCAGGGCCCTGAGTTGCCCCGAGAAGGACGGGCATGAACATCTACCTGCTGGAAGCACTGGTCGCGATTGCAGAGGAAGGTGGCTACGCCCGAGCAGCACGGGTCCTGAACCTCAGTCAGCCTGCGGTCTACCAGCGCATCCAGCGGCTCGAGGCGTCCATCGGCGTCCCGGTGGTCCAGAAGGACGGCCGGCGGATCCGGTTGACCCCGCGCGGCCGCGTGATCTACTTCCACGCGCGCCAGGTGATCCGGCAGGTGCGCCTCCTGACGGATGCGATGGAGGAGGGGAGCAGCCCCCTCGGCGGCACGCTGAGCGTGCTCGTGGGACACAGCCTGAGTGAGTTCCCCATCCCGGACATCTGCCTCGGGTTCATCGAGGAACACCCCGAGGTCTCCTTCGACCTCCGCGTCTCGGCGCGTCCTCCGCGTGACATCGACCGTGAGATCCGGGACGGGCGGTCTGACGTCGGACTTCACTCCGACCCGACCCTGATCGAGGGGCTCCTCAAGGAGGTCTTCTACGAGGAGCAGTTCGTCGCGATCGCATACCCCGGGCATCGGTTCGAAGAGCTGGAGATCGTGACGCCCGAGGACTTCCGGGGCGAGGAGGTCATCCCCTTCCGGGACGTCACCTACGCCTTCAGCCAGGGCATCACCGAAGGGTGGTTCGCGCATGGCGGGATCGACATCAGCCCGCGGCTGATGTCGAACAGTCACCTGGCGATCCGAGGGTTCGTCGAACGAGGCGCCGGCGTCTCGATCATCCCGAGGGAGCATGCGCTCCAGTCCCCGAGCCTGGTGATCAGGCCGCTCCTCAATCCGCCCCAGCGACGGCAGTACTTCGTCACCCGCCTGACCCCATACGAGCCTGCGAACGTGAAGGCGTTCCGCGAGTACACGCTGTCCAACCAGTGGATGCGCGATGCGACGAGTCACCGCACTCCGAAACGGGCGCCGTTGAGGCCGCCACCGACGATCGGCGCCTGCTGACAGTTCACGCGCCGGATTCGTGCTTCCTTCTCGCGAATTGAATCGCCGGATTATCGCCAGCCGTAGGAGGGGAACCCGTAGCCCGCGTACCCTGCCGCCCATCAGCAGTCACGCGGAGGCACCATATGGACATAGAAGCGGCGAGCGCGGTGATCGAGGAGGAAGCGGGCGTCCTGATTGGCCCCTACCGCGCTCCGGCGAACCTCGCCGCGGGGTCGGCTGGCACCATCCACGACGACTCAACGGCGCAGGAGCTGGGCTTCCGGGGCGGCACGGTGGCCGGCTCCGTGCATATGCAGCAGTTTCCACCGTTGCTGGTGCGCCTGTTCGGACCTGCGTGGTTCGAACGAGGCAGCATCTCCACCTACTTTCAGAACGCGACGATGCACGGTGAGCGCGTCCGACCGTTCGGGCGGATTCCGAACGCACGGCAGGACGTCCAGACGGACATCTGGATGCAACGCGACGACGGCTCGCCCGTCCTCGAAGGGACGGCCGCGATCGGGTCGCCCGCAGCCCTCAGTTGCACGGCGCAGCGAATGCAGCAGGTCCCTCCCCGCGGTGAGACCCGCATCCTTGCGAACGCGGAGCCGGGTACGCAGACCGAGGCGATGCCGGCACGGCTCCCCGACCCCGAACGCATCGAGCGTCAGATCGCAGCGATGACCGAACCGCTGGACTGGTACAGCGGGCCGTCGCCCTGGGGCGGACCGATCCTGAATCCAGGCATGGCGATCGGGATGTTCCGGGGGCCGGAAGCGCACTTCAACCTCAACCGGGAAGGCGTCGTCGGGCTCTTCGGCGCGATCGAGGTGAGCCACCTGAACGGACCGATCATGCTCGGACGTCAGTACGACTGCCGCGGCGAGTTGCTCGCGGTAGGCGAGACGCCTCGTTCCGAGTACATCTGGTACCGGAGCACCCTGGACGACCACGGGACTGACGTCGCGCAGATGGTGATGATGCTGCGGTTCGTGAAGGCGTCCTCGCCACTCTGGAAGCAGTAGCACCTCCAGGCCGAGTTCGAGCGATGATCGCGAGCCGCGACAGCGACGTCGTGCGCCGTCTTGCTCCGACGTTCGGCGCTACCCGAGGCGGCCGAGGATCCCCGTGTCGTATCCCCCGACGATGAACTCCGCCGACCTCACGATGCGACGCAGGTAGGCCAGGTTGGTCGTCAGGCCAGTGATCTCCGCAGCGTCCAGTACCTCCTGCAGGCGGACGACCGCGTCCAGCCGATTGGCGCCGCGCACGGTGACCTTCGCGATCATCGGGTCGTAGAACGGCGTGATGACGTCGCCAGAGCGGAAGCCCGTGTCCACGCGGACGTCGGCATCGGTAGGCATCTCGAAC
>CAYPYF010000032.1:23664-28381 GCA_964414675.1 uncultured Dehalococcoidaceae bacterium | reverse complement strand
GGCGCACTTGGCCGACGAAGTGATGGAACTGACCCCGGAGATGAAGGCGGCGGTGGGGAAGTCCACGGACACCACCACGTACGAGGTGACCTCACTGGGCATCCGCACGTTCTGCCGCGCGGTGGGCTACGAGAACCCGCTGTACTTCGATGACGAGGCGGCGGCCAAGGCTGGCCACCCCGCGATCATCGCCCCGCCGGGATACCTCGGCATGCCCGTCTGGGGACCCAACGCCCAGCGGCGGCAGGAGCTGTTCAAGTCTCCGTTCACGCGGAACCTGAACGGCGGCACCGCCGTCGAGCCGCTGGAGCATGTCTACGCCGGCGATGTCCTGGAGGCCGTCACCACGCTGACCAGCCTCGACATCCTGCCGTCGAAGGCGTACGGCCAGCTCATGGTCCGCAAGTCCGAGACGGTCTACACCCGCAAGTCAGACGGCAAGGTGGTCGCCAAGACGCGCGGCACCGGGCTGTCCTACTAGGTCTGAAGGGAGACACAACCATGGCAGTCGACGCTCAGACCTACGACAAGATCGAGGTGGGCCAGGAGTTCACCCTCGAGGAAGCCACCGACTCGCAGCGGCTCGTCATCTGGGCCGCCGCCTCCGGCGACTTCTACCAGATCCACTACGACGACAAGTTCGCCACGAACAACAAGCTCCCGGACATCATTGTCCACGGTGCCTTGAAGGGGATGTGGGTCGGGAAGATCCTGGACCAGATCGCCGGTACTGACGGCTGGGTCAAGGAGTGGGACGTCGCGTACCGCTCCATGGACATCGCCCGTGAGCCGATCACCGTCTTCGCGAAGGTGACCGGCAAGCGCGAGGAAGGCGGCGAAAAGCTCGTCGACTTCGAGGTCGGCACCCGCAAGACCGACGGCACCGTCACGACCCCGGGGACCGGCACCGTCCGGCTCCCGTAAGTCGTCCGCGGAAAACCTCTGACTTCCTCTCCCCCACGGGGAGAGGAAGCGTAAGTCGCCCGCACAGACACCTCTGACCCCCTCTCCCCACACGGGGAGAGGGATGGGGTGAGGGCTCCCCTCACCGACAGCCCGGCCACACGGCCGGGCTTCTTCGTGCCCCGCCCACCCGAGGCCATCCGCGCCGATCGCCACAGAATCGCCACGCGCAGCCCCGACCGACAGACACGCGCGGTGCCGCCGGCAACGGATGCTGTCCGCATGCCCCACCTCGACGCGCGCGACGATCCCTCCCACGCCGAACCAGATGAAGACGAGCGCGAGGCAGCGCCGCCGAAGAACTCGCCGAGGACACCATCCACTGGCTCACCGGTGGTCGCGTCGGGGAACGAGGTGTACGCGCGCTCGGGCTGCTGGAATGTGCGGTTGGCCTCGCGCTGCTCAGCGGGCGCAGGCTCCGCGTCACCCTCGCGGTGATGGGCCTCCACCTCGCGGGCGCCTCGTCGCCGCTCGTCGTGTTCCCGCGGCGCTGCTTCACGCGGCCGTGGCGGCCCACCCTCGAGGGTCAGTACATCGTGAAGAACGTGGTCCTCGCCGCCGCCGGCCTCGAGCTCGCCGCACGCACGCGCCGCCGGGACTCGGGCGCAGCGTCCGAGGGCAACCGCCGGCGCGCAGGCTCCTCCGGTTCCGACTCCCCGCTACGGAAGAAGGGACGGGGATGAGGACGCCCTGGCCTCAGCCCGCCGGTCCACGAGGTACCCGATGACCAGCGCCACCACCGCGAAGCACATGCCGCCCACGACGATCCACCACAGGTGCTCCGTGGCGCGCTCGCCGAGGAACACGAACAACAGCGTCTGCGGCAGCGAGCCGAGCACCGAGGCGGCCACGAACCGCGGATAGCGCACGCCGGTCAGCCCCGCCGCGTACGACACCCCGTCGAAGGCGAACCCCGGCGCCAGCCGCAGCGCGAACACCGCGCTCACCCCGTACCGCGCGATCCACCGGTCGATCGTGTCCAGCCCGAGGCGGTCCATCAGCCACTCGACCCGCGCCCGCCCGAGAAACCGCGTGACGCCGAAGCAGACGCTCGCCGAGACCGCGTACCCCACGAGGCTCACCACGACCCCACCGGCAAATCCGAACACGAGTCCGTTCGCGAACACGATCACGAACCCGGGGATCGGCAGGAACGCCGCCTGCACCACCATCACCACCACCGAGACGACAGCCGCCGCCGCCCCGAACTCGTCGAGGTACGCGCTCAGCGCGTTCACGTCACCCCGCACGATGTCGCGGCTCACGCCTGCGACCTCCTGCTCGATCGGCGTCGGCGCGCCCAGCACCACCCCCACCATCAGGTACGTCAGGGCGAATAGCCCGAAGGCGATCAGGGGGACGGATGGCGCGCGGCTCACGCCGGACAACGTAGCCGCCCGCTCACGCAGGGTCACCCGCTCCCGAAGCCGTCCTCCGTGCTTCTCCCTCCCCTTCCGAAGCCCCCTCCCCCTTCATGGGGGGGGGTGGGGGGGGGGGACTGCCTCCCCCGCCGCCTCACACCCCTCACTCAACCGCGAGCACAGCAGAAAGGCCCCTCGCCGCCAAGCGAGAGGCCTCTATTCCCCGTTCAGCCAGGGGACGATCGCTACGCCGTAACGAACAGCGCCTTCGCGGCGGCGTCCGCCACCTCGTACAGCGGCGTGCCCCAGAGGCCCAGCACCACCATCACCACGAACAGCACGCCGGTCACGAGGTAGCCCGAGGGGGAGATCCGCCAGCGGACGTCCTCCAGCGGTTCGTACAGGTACATCTGCTTGATGACCTGCAGGTAGTAGTAGAGCGACACCGTCGAGGCAACCACGCCGACGACGACGAGCCAGAGGTAGTCCGCGTCCGCCACTGCCTGGAACAGGATGAACTTCGTGAAGAACCCCGCCAGCAGCGGCATCCCGGCCAGCGAGAACAGGCCCGCGGTGATCATCAGCGCCAGGTAGGGGTTGGTCTGCGCCAGCCCCTTCAGGTCGCTGATCTCTTCCTTCTGCGTCTTGTTGTAGAAGTGCGTGATGGCCATGAAGACCACGAGGTTCGTCACCAGGTACCCGCCGAGGTGGACCAGCAGGCCGCCCGCCGTCTCGGCGCCCTTCGCCTCGGACAGCGCGGTCACCGCCATCAGCATGTAGCCGACCTGCGCGATCGAGGAGTACGCGAGCAGCCGCTTCAGGTTGTGCTGCTGGAGGGCGACCAGGTTGCCCACCACCATCGTCAGCACCGCGAGCCCGGCCAGCATCCACGCCCAGTCGTCGACGACCGGCAGGAGTGGCCCCGTGAACCACCGCAGGAACAGCGCGAACGTCGCGGCCTTCGAGGTGGCCGCGATGTACGAGGTCACCGGCAGCGGGGCGCCCTCGTAGGCGTCGGGCGTCCACATGTGGAACGGGACCGCGGAGGCCTTAAAGCCCAGCCCGCTCACGATCAGCACGAGGCCGACGAGTAGCACCATCGAGCTGTCGCCCGTGTCCGCGGACAGCGCGGTCGCGATCTCGGCGTATTGCGTCGACCCGGCCACCCCGTACAGCAGGCTCAGCCCGTACAGCAGCATCGCCGAGGCGACACCGCCGAGGAGGACGTACTTCAGCGCCGCCTCGCCGGACCGCGGGTCGTTCTTCGCCATCGACACCGCGACGTAGAGGCTGAACGAGAGCACCTCGACCGCCAGGTACGCCGTCAGGAGGTCGCGCGCGGCGGCCATGTAGATGGCGCCGATCGTGGAGAGCAGCAGCAGGCCGAAGAACTCGCCCACGTGGTTGACGTGGTTCTCGATGTACTCCCAGGAGCCGATGATCACCACCGCCGTCGTGCCGATGAACAGCAGGCGGAAGAACGTCGTGAAGTCGTCCAGCGTGAGCAGGCGCGAGAAGTCGCCCGACTCGTTCACCAGCGCGATCGTCGCGGCCGCCGCGCCCGCGAGGCCGAGGAGCGCCACGAGCGGCAGCGCGCGGTAGCCGACGTTGAACTCGCGCTTGAACGCGTCAAGGAAGACCACGGCCAGCGCCGCGACCGCCAGGATGATCTCGGGCAGCAGCAACTCGTACTGCATGTTGAGCGGGTTGCCGAGGATGTCGGTCACTGCGCGCTACTCCCCTACTGCCCTGTTCGTCATACCACCCGTGCCCCGAGCCCCTCTGTCGGAGCGGCGGGCCTAGAGGTTCGCGATCTCGATGATGGACGGGCCGATGCGGTCGATCCATGGCGCGGGCCACAGGCCCAGCGTCAGGATCGCCCCGGCCAGCACCGTGGCGCCGGCCCGCTCCATGATGGTGATTTCCTTGAGATGTTCCCACCGCGGGTTCATCTCGCCGAAGAACGACTGCGCGAGGCCGCGCATCAGGTACGTGGTGGTGATCGCCGCCGTCAGCACCGCCAGCCCGCCCACGATCGGGTAGGCGCGGAACGCGCCGATGAAGATGTGTAGTTCCGCCACGAACCCGCTGAGGCCTGGCAGGCCCAGCGATGCGAGCGCAGCGAACACGAAGAACATCGTCCAGATCGGCATCTGCTTCGCCATGCCGGAGAAGTTCGGCAGGTCGCGGTTGTGCGCCTGGTCGTACATCCCGCCGATCAGGAGGAAGAAGAGGGCCGTCATCAGTCCGTGCGCCGTCATCTGGAGCACGGCGCCCGTCCAACCGATCGAGTTGTAGACGCCCAGGCCGATGAACACGTAGCCCATGTGCGACACGGACGAGAACCCCATCAGGAGCTTCATGTCCGTCTGCCGCAGCGCGGAGATCGCGCC
>CAYPYF010000032.1:0-23654 GCA_964414675.1 uncultured Dehalococcoidaceae bacterium | reverse complement strand
GCGCCGTAGAGGGCGGCCGTGATGCCGAGCACCACCAGCGCGGGGCCCCAGAACTCGCCGCCCTCCGGCATCATCTGGAACCCGAGCCGCAGCACGCCGAACGCGCCGACCTTCATCAGCACGCCCGCGTGGAGCATCGACACTGCCGTCGGCGCCGAGGCATGGCCGTCCGGCGACCAGGAGTGGAACGGGAACATCGCGCCGAGGACGCCACAGCCGACGGCCACCAGCGGGAACATCACGAGCTGGAAGTTGCGGCTCTTCTCGGCGTTCAGCAGCACTTCCATGTCGAAGGTGCCGGCGCCGACCTCCGTGTAGAGGGCGAAGATCACCGTGAAGATGAAGATGGACCCGGCCATCAGCATCATCATCAGCTTCATGCCGCCGTATTCCTTGCGCGTCGATCCCCAGATCGCGATGAGTTGGTACATCGGCAGCAGCGCGACCTCGTAGGCGAGGAACCAGAAGAACAGGTCGAGGAGCACGAAGACGCCGAACACGCCGGCGACCACGAGGTAGAGGAGCAGGAAGAAGTCCTTGAGGCGATGCTGCACCTTCCAGGACACCCACGTCCCGGGCACCACGACGATGCCGGTGAGCAGCACGAGCGAGGCGGTGATCCCGTCGATCCCGACCTTCAGCTGGATGCCGTTGTTGCCCAGCAGGCCGACGTTCTCCATCCAGTCGAACGCCAGCACACCCTCGAACTGCGTCCCGTCGTTGAACGAGTACGACACGAACACGTACAGCGACATCGCAAACATCGCGAGGCTCGAGGCGCCCGTCAGGCCGACGATCAACGCACGCTCACGCCCGGGCACGAACAACAGCAGCGCGGACGTGCCGAGCGGTACCAGGAAGAGTGCGAGGAGGACGTAGCCGTCGGATTCGGTCATCGGTCCGTGCCCTTACTTTCTCGTTCTCCGTCGCCCCGGTAACGCCCTCGATGAGGGCGCAGCGAGGTGTTAGCTGATAGCGACCAGCGTGAGCGCCACGACGCCGACGGCCATGCCGAGGGCGTAGTTCGGGATCTTGCCGGTCTGCAGGAACTTCAGGCGGTACCCCAGGTACCCCACCGTCTGCGCGCCGCCGTCGACGCCGGTCTCGTTCACCACCCGCTTGTCGAACCACGCCACCGCGCCCGCGAGGCCAAGGATCACCCGGTTGATGATCGCCTGGTACATGTTGTCCATGTACCAGCGGTTCACGAGGAACGCGTGCAGGTCAGGCGCCCACGCGCGCGCCTTGCGCGCGCGCTCGGCGGAGCCGTGCCAGTAGGCCCACCCGATGATCAGCCCGATGAGCGACGTCGCCGCGGCCGTCCCGGCGAACACCCAGTCGACCGTCGTGAACTCGTGCGGGTGGTCGAGATACACGAGGTAGCCGATGCCGCCGGCGAAGCCGAGCGCCTCGCCCACCTGGTCGAAGACGAAGAAGCCGGCCACTGTCGCGAGGACGGCGAGGATGATCAGCGGCACCGCCATCGCCGGGCCGGACTCGTGCGCGTGGTCGAAGGCGTGGTGGTCCTTGGGCTCGCCGAAGAACGTCAGCATCACCACGCGCGTCGTGTAGATGGCGGTCATCAGCGCCGTGCCCGCGAGGGCGATGTAGACGAACGGCGACGCGTCCTGCGACACGTAGTGCAAGATCTCGTCCTTCGAGAAGAACCCCGCGAAGATCGGGATCCCGGACAGCGCCAGACTCCCGATGATGAACGTCGTGGTGGTGATCGGCATCTTCTTCCGCAGCCCGCCGAGGCCCTCGACCTCCTGGTGGTGGGTCGCGTGGATCACCGAGCCCGAGCCGAGGAACAGGAGCGCCTTGAAGAAGGCGTGCGTCATCAGGTGGAACACCGCCGCGCTCCACGCGCCGACGCCGAGCGCGACGAACATGAACCCCAGCTGCGACACCGTGGAGTACGCGAGCACTCGCTTGATGTCGTTCGCCACGAGGCCCTGCGTCGCCGCCATGAAGGCGGTGATGAGGCCGATGTACAGGATGACGTCTCGGGCGATGAGCACCTCGGCGTACACGGGCGAGAACCGCGCCACGAGGTACACCCCGGCTACGACCATCGTCGCGGCGTGGATGAGGGCCGACACCGGCGTCGGGCCCTCCATCGCGTCCGGCAGCCACACGTGCAGCGGGAACTGCGCGGACTTACCGATGGCGCCGCCGAACAGGAAGATCATCGCGACGGTGAGGTAGGTCTCGCCGATCTGGCCGGACTGCGCCGCGGCGATGATCTCCTGGATGTCGAAGGTCCCGGTCGCCCGCCACAGCAGGATGATGCCGATCAGCAGGCCGACGTCGCCGACACGGGTCGTGATGAACGCCTTCTTCGCCGCCTCGGCGGCGGACTGGCGCTCCCAGTAGAAGCCGATGAGCAGGTACGAGGCGAGGCCCACGCCCTCCCAGGCCAGGTACAGCTGGATGAGGTTGCCCGAGAGCACCAGCGTCAGCATCGCCGCCACGAACAGCGACAGCACCGCGAAGTACCACCCGTAGCGAGGCTCGCCGTGCATGTACCCCGTGGAGTACACGAGCACCATCAGCGCGACGATCGTCACTACCGGCAGCATCACCATCGTGATCGCGTCGACGTACGTCGAGAACTCGATGATGAAGAAGCCGCTGCCGATGTTGATCCAGTCGAAGGCGTAGACGTTGCTCTCGCCCGGCTCGAAGTGGCCGTCGTGGAACGCGCCCGTGAAGTCCACCATGATCACGAAGACCAGGGCGACCACGGTCAGCATCCCGAGGATCGCGAGGAAGTCCCCACGCCGAGGCATGAAGCGGTTGAACAGGGCGATCAGCACGAAGAGCGACGCCGGGATCGCCGGCAGCACCCATGCCTGTTCCATGCCCATGCGGGCCCTCCCCTTACGACCGGCCAGCGCGCCATGCGGGCGCGCCAGACCAGTTGGCTACCACTTGAGGCTGTTGGCCTCGTCAACGTTGGCGGTGCGGCGCTCGCGGAAGAGCCGCAGCACCACACCAAGCGCCAGGCCGACCTCGGCCGCGGCGACGGTAATCACGAACAGCGCGAAGACCAGCCCGCTGAACGCGTCCGCGTCCAGGTAGGTCGCGAACGCGACGAAGTTGATGGACACGCCGGCGAGCATCAGCTCCACGGACATCAGGATGAGGATCGCGCTCCGGCGCGCCAGCACCCCGTAGAAGCCGATCGCGAACAGGATGGCGGAGAGGACGAGGAAGTTCTCCAGCGGGATCACGAGCGGGCCTCCTCAGCGCGCTCGCGCGGCGCTTCCTCGGCGCGGCGGGCGTTGATGAACGCACCGGTCAGCGCGATGTCCAGCAGGATCGCCACCACGATCACCGGCACCGAGAAGTCACGGAAGATGCGCGCCCCGAAGTCCACGAACGGCACGAGGTTCGCCGTCGGGTCGCCCCACGTCGCGTCCAGCATCGCCGCGATGAACAGCGCGCCCATCACGGCCGCCACGAGGAACGCGAACGGCTTCTGCGAACCGTCCGTCACCACCGGGTCGTCGACGGCGTTCGTCATCATGAGACCGAACAGCAGCAGGATGACCACGCCGCCGCCGTACACCAGCACCTGGACCAGGGCGATGAACTCGGTCAGCAGCAGCAGGTAGATCCCGGCTACGCCCAGCAACGTCGCCACGAGGCAGAGCGCTGCGTGGACCACGTTCGGCATCAGCACCGCGCCCAGCGCACCGGCAACGCACACGATTGCCGCGAGGTAGAAGACGAACTCCGGGCCGGAGATCACGTCGGAGAAGAGCAGCCCGAGCAGCACCACGAGGATCGGCGTAGCGACGATCGCCGCGACGGCGCCGCCGGCGAGGATCACGCGGTCGAGTTGCGACGGGAGTGGGAGTCGGTCGAACACGCGGATGCCCTCAGTTCAGTCAGCGCAGGGAGGCTGCCCTCCACCGCTCCGTCTGTTCTCCACGGACCCGGACCGCGCACCAGGGCGCGCAACCCGTCCCACGGCCTCAACCCCCGGAGGGGCCTCAGGCCTCGTATGTGTTAGCGGGTTTGCGACTTATGCGCTGCCCCGCCCAGGTGATCCAGTGATCCCGCGACGCCCGGCCGAGTGCTACTCGGCCACCTTCGCCGCGGCAGGATCCTCGTTCGCCTGCCCGATGACGGGCACCCACTCGTCGATCTGACCGGCGCGCGACTGCTGGAGCAGCTGCTGCAGGTCCATCACCAGGTCGCGGCGGTCGTAGACCGAGGTCTCGTGCCCCGTCCAGGTGTTGTTCATCGCGATCGCCTCGAAGTTGCAGACCTCGACGCAGATGTTGCAGCGCATGCAGCGCGCGTAGTCGATCCAGAACTTGTCGATGATCTTGCGGCGCGAGGAATCCCCGCCCATGGACTTGTGGTTGGGGTTGTCCTTCATCAGGACGGTCATGCACTCCACGGGGCAGGCGCGCTCGCACGCGTGACAACCCGTGCAGAACGGCTCGTCGATGTCCTGGTCCCAGAGGAGCAGCGGGAACGCGCGGTCGGTCTTCGGCAGCGCCTTGTGGACGTTCGGGTAGTCCCGCGTCACGGGCTTCCGCATGAACGTCCCCAGCGTCGTGAGCATGCTGCGAGCAATGCCGTTCATATCAGGCCGCCTCTCCCTGCATCGCGGCCGCCGTGCGCATCGCCGGCATCCGAGGACGCTCGACGGCGCGCGCGGTGAGGGTCACGAGGGCGACACAGCCGATGAGCCCGGTGACCAGCAGGACCACCTCGCTCCAGCCGTTCACCAGCACCAGGCCGTTGATCAGCACCTGCGCCAGCGTCAGCGGCAGCAGGACCTTCCACGAGTAGCTCATCAGCTGGTCGATGCGGAGACGCGGGACCGACACGCGGATCCACACCACCACGAAGAAGAACAGCAGCGCCTTCGCGCCGGTCAGCACCAGTTGCAGCGCGATCCCTACCTCGTCCCCGAACGGCCAGACGTACCCGCCGAGGAAGATCGAGGAGAACACGATCGACATCACGAAGATCGCCGCGTACTCCGCCAGCTGGAACATCGACCAGCGGATGCCGGAGTATTCGATGAACGGGCCGCCGGCCACCTCGGACTCACCGACCGGGATGTCGAACGGCGCACGGTTCAGCTCGGCCAGTGCGGCGATGAAGAAGATCACCGCCGTCATCGGCTGCCACACGATGTACGGCACCACGTCCTGCTGCTCCACGATCGTGCCCAGGTTGTACGTCCCCGCGAACATCGCGAGGGCGATCACGCACAGCACCAGCGGCAGCTCGTACGAGATGCTCTGCGCCACCGCGCGGAGCGCCCCGAGGAGCGCGTACCGGTTGTCGGAACCCCAGCCGGCCATCACCCAGCCGATGATGCTCAGGCCGGACACGGCGACGAAGTAGATCAGGCCCAGGTCCAGCAGCCGGATGTTCCAGTCCGCCATGAACGGGACGATCACGAACCCCATCAGCACGGGGATGAACACGAAGTACGGCCCGAGCTCGAACGTCCACGGGTCGGCGGCCTTCGGGCGCAGGTCTTCCTTGCCCACCAGCTTCAGGGCGTCCGCGACCGCCTGCAGCAGCCCGAACGGGCCGGTCTTCTGCGGGCCGATGCGCTGGTTGAACCGCGCCACGATCTTCCGCTCGAGGTACGTGTAGCCCATGACCACCACGGTCATCAGCACCACGATCAGCTGGAGGCGGATAAACGCGTCCAGCCAGACGTTCACGGAACCGCCGAAGAGGTCAACGTTCATTAGCGGTCGACCTCACTCAGCACGATGTCGATCGAGCCCAGCACGATGATCGCGTCGGCCAGGTAATGGCCCACGGACATGTCGCGCAATGCCTGCAGGTTGGAGATGCACGCGGAGCGCACCTTCAGCCGGTACGGGCGGTTGCCGCCCTCGCTCACCATGTAGATGCCGTACTCCCCGCGGGGCGCCTCGGTGCGCTGGTAGACCTCGCCTGGAGGCGTGCGCAGCATGCGCGGCATCTTCTCCGGCATGATCGGCCCGAAGTCCGGCATCTTCTCGAGGCACTGCTCAATGATGCTCACGGACTCCCACATCTCGTCCATGCGGCAGGCGTAGCGGGCGTACACGTCACCCTCGGTGCGGGTCGGCACGTTGAAGTTCACACGGTCGTAGAACAGGTACGGCTCGTCCTTGCGGACGTCGATGTTGACCCCCGAAGCGCGGATCGAGGGGCCGCTCATGCCCCAGTCGATCGCCTCCTCGGGGGAGATGACGCCGATGCCCTGCGTGCGTGCGCGGAAGATCTCGTTCGTCGTGAGCAGCCCGTCGAAGTCCTTGATGCCGACCTTCGTCGACTTCAGCACCTGGCGGACGCGGTCCTTGAAGTTCGCCGGCACGTCCCACGCCAGCCCGCCGGGGCGGAAGTAGGCGTACATCATCCGGTCGCCGGAGACCTCCTCGAAGAGGTCGATGATCTCCTCGCGTTCCTTCCAGGCGTAGATGAACGGCGTCGCGAACACGCCGACGTCGATGCCGAACGCGCCCATGAACATGAAGTGCGAAGACAGGCGGTTCAGCTCGCACAGGATCATCCGGATCCACTGCGCGCGCTCCGGCACCTCGATCTCCGCGAGGGTCTCCACCGCCATCACGTAGGACAGTTCGGCGTTGAACGCCGCGAGGTACTCCGTGCGGTCCATGAAGCCGATGCCCTGGCGGAAGTCCATCGTCTCGCAGAGCTTCTCCGCCCCGCGGTGCAGGTAGCCGATGTACGGGGTCACGTCCCGCACCACTTCGCCGTCCACCTGCAGGACCATCCGGAACACACCATGCGTCGAGGGGTGCTGCGGGCCGACGTTGAGCAGCAGGTCCTGCGTCTCGAACTCGGCCGCGTGCGTCATCTCGTGAGGCGCGACCATTATTCGCCCTCCTCGGGGTAGCCCATGCCCTCGCCCTGGAGGATCTCGATCTCCGCCAGCGGGTGAGCCTTGCGCAGCGGGAACGTGTCCGTCATGTCCTCGGGCATCAGCAACGTCCGAGGGTCCGGGTGCCCCGTGAAGCGGATGCCGAACATCTCGGCGGTCTCGCGCTCCAGCCAGTTCGCGCCCTTCCACACGGAGGTCGCGGTGTCGACCACCAGGTGGTCGTTCGCCAGCCGGGTCTTCACGGTGACGTTGTGCTTCTTGTCCGTGGAGAACAGGTGGTAGACGACGTCCATGCCGTCTTCCTCCAGGTCCACCGCGGTCAGGCAGCGGAGGTAGTTGAAGTTCAGCGCTTCGTCCGTCTTCAGGCGACGCAGCCCCGTCACCACCTCGTCCGGCGGCATGTGGACGATGAGGTCCAGCACGCCCAGCTCCGGACGCGCACGCACGCCCGAGAGGGCACGGTCCACCTCGGCCCAGATCGTGCCGCTGAAGTCGGGAGCCTGCTCGACGGCGCCTTCAGTGTTCTCGGTGGTCATGCGCCGGTCGTCTTCCGCTCTTCCATGATGATCTCCTGGAGGGCGATGAAGGAGTCGATCAGCGCCTCAGGCCGCGGAGGGCACCCCGGGACGTACACGTCCACCGGGATGATCTTGTCCACGCCCTGCAGGACACGGTCGTAGCGCGTGTAGGGGCCGCCGTTGGTCGCGCACGCGCCCATCGAGATCACCCACTTGGGGTTCGGCATCTGTTCGTAGAGCAGCTTCACCGCCGGTGCCATCTTCTTCGTCACCGTGCCGGCCACGATCATCACGTCCGACTGTCGAGGCGACGGCCACGGCACGATGCCGAATCGGTCGAGGTCGTAGTGCGCCATGTACGTGCCGATCATCTCGATCGCGCAGCACGCGAGCCCGAACGTCATCGGCCACAGCGAGGACTTCCGCGAGGCGGCCAGCACCAGGTCCAGCGGCACCTGCATCACGCCCGGCAGCGCCTGCTTGTACAGCGCCTTGCCCGGCACAAGCTCGATCGGGGTGAGGCGCGGCGCCTCGTTCGGGTGCTCGCCCGGGACGACCGGGATCGAGGGCGTCAGCGGCGCCGAGTCAGGAGTGACGACCGGAGCCGTCGAGGGAATCTCGGGGGCTTCAGTTGTAGCCACACCACCGGAGGTGGTTGCAGTGTCGGGAGTTACCGCCATTGCAGGGCTCCCTTCTTCCAGGCGTACCCCAGGCCCAGGCCCAGGATCGCGATGAAGATCACCATCAGCCAGTAGGCGAACTGGCCGATGCCAACAAACGCCAGCGCCCACGGGAAGATGAACACCGCCTCCACGTCGAACACCACGAAGAGGATCGCGTAGAGGTAGAAGCGCATTCCCACGTTAGTGGACGCCCGCCGGATGGGCAGCATGCCGCACTCGTAGGTCGTCCCCTTCTCACGCTCGGCGGAGAACGGGGCGAGGAGGCGGGACGCGATGATCGCTGTGAGGACCATCATGAAGCCGGTGATCGTGGCGAGGAGGACCGGGACGTAATTGACGTAGAGGGCGTCTGCCTGGGGCACCGGGACTCCTCGATCAAGCGCTCATCCGCGGTCCGGAGCGCGTTGCGGGCGTGCGTGACCAACCGCATAAGCGGCAGATCCCGTCCGGTTTCGGAACCTACCAGCACCCCTACACAGCGTCAACGAACGCAATCCGGCGTTGACGCACCGCCTCAGGGTAGACGCGCCCCGCGTCACACGCATTTCCCCACCCCTCACCCCGGTCACCGGTCGGTCAGCAGCCCCGGATCCCCGCCTCCGCCCAAGACACGTCGACCCCGATCTCGAACACCCCGAGTTGCTCGAGGTTGTCGACCCCGACGCCGAGGCGCGCCTCGCCGCGGCAGAAGTACAGCGACTGGTGCTCGCCCACCACTTCAGCTGTCGCCCGCGGCGTCGGTGACGCTCCACCTCCCAGCGCCGGCATCGAACCGTCGAGGCGCACGATCGGAGTCGTCGCGACGCGGCGCTGCCAGTCCTCGCCCAGCGCACCCTCGTAGAAGCCCCAGATGTCGGAGGGCGTCGTACCCACCGGCGCGCGATACGTCACCGTCGTGTTCCACCCCGTCGCCGGCGAGATCAGACTCACGCCGTCCGCGAAGTTGTACGGCGTGCTGTGCCGCTCGACCTCCACCGCGCCGGGATACCTCGGCACCGCCGCGAGCAACGCCTCGTTCGCCCGCACCTCCGCCGGTGTCCGCGAGCACCACGCGAAGGTCACCGCGACAGCGAGGCCCGCCGCCACGAGGATGGCGAGGGCAACGAGGCGTCCCCGAGGTGTCGCGATGCTCAAGCGTCGTCTCCCGGAACAGA
Organism: uncultured Dehalococcoidaceae bacterium; assembly: GCA_964414675.1. GTDB lineage: Bacteria > Chloroflexota > Dehalococcoidia > UBA2979 > UBA2979 > W-Chloroflexi-9. The sequence continues at coordinate 14,422 of CAYPYF010000032.1, read as the reverse complement.
GTGCCCCGGCACCCGCTCCGAGGACGAGACTACTCCATGGCGTCGGAGGCTAGCGGCCCACGACGCTGATCGAGCCCTGGACGTTGATCGTCGCCGGGTCGAGCCCCTCGAGACACTCCGAGATGACCTGGTCCGCCGGACACGCACCCGGATCCTGCGGCGTCACGCCGGCCGCGAGCACCGCCGTGTCCTCGCCCTTCGCCCACACGCTCATGGTCCCCGTCGGGCCGTCGGCCGCGTACTGGGTGTCCTCGGTTCACCCGTCGCCCTCGAGGATGCCGCGGAGCGTCTGCTCGACCTCCACGAACGACGACAGGTCGGCCGCCGTACCGAAGACCAGCACGCGCCGCCCGTCGCCCACGAGCCCGCCGACCTCGAACGCGCCCGTGTCCTCGATCAGCGTCACGTCCGGGAACGCCGCCGTGACGTCCTCGACCAGCGCCGAGTACGCCACGAGGCTCGCTGTACCGGACGGCGCCTGTGTCGCGTCCGAGGAGGCCGTCGCGGTCGAGGTGGGCGAGGTGGGCGCGTCTGGCTCCTCGTCGTCGCTGCACGCGACGGCGAGGCCGGCGAGGGCGATCGCCCCAACAAGCGCGAATGCGCGGACGGAGCGGAGCGGAGTCTGAGATGCGTAACGCATCAGTGGTGTTCCTCTGTCTAGCGATGACGGCTGGTATGGAGAGAGAACGTCGCGCCGCCCGGGCCGGTTCCCGTCCGAGGTCGTTTCGTCGACCATCACAATCACGAGAGATCCGACGATAATGCATGAGGAAATTGAATTACAGAAGAGATGGCGGGTGATATAGCCGCTGGGACGTCGTTCCGGTATCGATCGTAGGGCGCTGTCTGGCGCAGACACCGACGACCAAGGAGCGACTGATGTCCCTGAACCCGACGCTACGACTGGAACGCACCCGACCACTGATCGCACCGATGGAGTCCGCCTACCCCTGGGTCGCCTCGATCCTCGCGGTCGTCGTCGCGAGCCTGCTCGTCACGCTCTCCGCCCAGGCCTACATGGAGCTTCGCGTCGGCCCGGTCCCCATCACCGGCCAGACCTTCGCCGTCCTCCTCGTCGGCGCCACGCTCGGCTCCCGCCTCGGCGCGGCCGCCCTCCTCCTCTACCTCGCCGAGGGCATCGCGGGGCTCCCGGTCTTCGCCGGCGGCGCATCCGGATGGGCGTACTTCTCCGGCGGCGCGACCGGCGGGTACCTCGTCGGGTTCGTGCTCGGTGCGTTCGTCACCGGCTGGCTCTGCGAGCGCGGCTGGGACCGCCACGTCCTGCTCACCGCCCTCGCGATGGTCGTCGGCAACCTCGCGATCTACGCCTGCGGTGTCGTCCGCCTCGCGGACTTCGTCGGCTGGGACGGCGTCTGGGCCGCCGGCGTGCAGCCCTTCCTCGCCGGCGCCGCCGCCAAGATCGCCCTCGCCTCCGGCCTGCTCCCCGGCGCCTGGAAGCTCCGCGCCTGGCTCGGCCCCATCGCCGGCGGCCGCGACCTCACCCCGAAGCACTGAGGCATCCCACCCCGGAGGCTGACCCACCCCCTCCGATCCGACCCCCTCTCCCCACACGGGGAGAGGGCTGGGGTGAGGGCTCCGGCGCCAACCCACCACGCGCCGTCCGCCCTCCTCCCTCCGATCCGGCCTCCTCTCCCGTCTTGGGAGAGGGATGGGGTGAAGGCCCGCGCCCCCGCCAGTCCCACCTCAGCGCCTCAAAACCACACGCTCACACTGAGCCTGTCGAAGTGCGAGCCCCACAGGACGCACGCCCACCGGCCAAGCCCGATCCGCCCTCCGCCCCCTCCGATCCGACCCCCTCTCCCCACACGGGGAGAGGGATGGGGTGAGGGCTCCCCACTCCGACCAGCAACCCCCCGCTACTCCACCACCCCCCAACGCCGCAGCTCCCCACGCAGCCCCACGACCCCCTCGTACTCGTACCCCTGCAACCCCGCCGCCCGCGCGTTCGCGACGTATGAAGGCGTGTCGTCGATGAACAGCGTCTCCCCCGCCGTCGCGTCAATCTCGCGAAGCACGAGGCCGAACACCTCCGGGTGGTCCTTCCCCACGCCGAACTGGCACGACACGAACGCCCGCTCCCCGAAGAGCGCCGCGATCTCCGGCGCGATCCGTCCGAGGTGCGCGCGCATCAACGGCCCGTTGTTCGTCAGCATCGCGATCGTCGCGCGACGCGACACCGCCTCCGCGAGCGCGAGCACCTCACGGTCCAGCGTCATCCCCGCCCGCCGTCCCACGATCCACTCGTCGAGGCTCATCGAGACGCCGAGTCGCCGCCCGAACTCCTCGAGGTACTCGTCGGCGGTGTAGCCGCCCTCGTCCGCGCGGCCGTCGAACCCGGAGTCCCAGATCCGCGCCTGCACCTCCTCGGGCGTCAGTCCGGAGACCGCCGCCAGTGCCTCGCGCCGGGCCGCCCGGTCGAGCTGGGAGAGCACCCCGTCCATGTCGAAGATGACCGCGCTGATCCCCGCCACGTGGATGCCCTCAGCAGCCCAGCTGCACCGCGAGGTCCACGAGGTCGCTCGCCACGTAGTCGAACGCCTCGGACGCGCGCGCCTCCGACGGTCGCGGTCGATGCGTCCCGTACTCGTCCGGACGCGACACGAACGCCGTCCGCATCCCGCACGCCTCGCGCGCCGCGACCAGGTCCAGGTTGTGCGCCGCCACCAGCATGCACTGCTCCGGCGGCAACCCGAGGAGCCGGCACGCCTCCGAGTACGACTGCGGGCTCGGCTTGTAGTGCCCCGTCACCTCGGCGCCCAGGATCACGTCCCATGGCAGCCCTGCGCGCTTCGCCATGTTCACCATCAGCGCCACGTTGCCGTTGCTCTGCGTCGCCACGATGAACCGCGACTTCAGCCGCGTCACGCCCTCCACGCTGTCCGCCCACGGGTCCAGGCGATGCCATGCGAAGTTCAGCGCGTCGAGGTCGGCGTCCGTGAACCCCGCCACGCCGAGGTCGCCCACGACCCCATCGAGGTTCTCGCGATGCAGCGCATCCAGCGGCACGAACGCCCGCCGCCCGGAGCGCACCTCCTCCATCGCCGGCTGGTACCGCCGCCGCCACCGGTCAGCGAACTCCCCACCATCGATGAGCGCGCCGTCGACGCGCACCTCACGCTCCGCCGCCAGCGCCTCCACCTCGCGCGCCACCCCCGACCGCCAGTCCACGACTGTCCCGAAGACATCAAACAGCAGCGCGCGGACATCAAGGTCACCCATGCCGCGAGAATACTCGGACAGGCGCCGCCCCACCTCGGTGGCTCGCCAACACCCGCTCACAGGACGCGCCGACCCGCACTCCGCACTCCGCCTCCGACCCCCTCTCCCCACACGGGGAGAGGGGTGGGGTGAGGGTCTCCCCCCGCCCGCCAACCACGCGCCGACCCGCACCCGCCTCCGGATGCACCCCCACCCCCCGAGGCGTAACATCACTCTCGATGACCTCCACACACGTCGTAGTAGTACCCATGCGGCAGGCGGGCGCCCTCTAGCGAGGACGCTCCGACACCTGCCGCGACGCCCCGGACACCGGGGCTTTTTTGTGGCCACCACCAGACGAGGACCCACATGACCAGCAACATGACCCCCAACCGAGCACCGGCGGAGCTCAACCCCGCGGACATGGCCTCCGCCTACGAGCCACAGTCCGTCGAGATCCCGCTCTACGAGTGGTGGGAGTCCTGTGGGTTCTTCAAGCCCTCCGGCGGTCGCACCCCGGACGCAAAACCGTTCACGATCATCATGCCGCCGCCCAACCTCACCGGTGAGCTGCACATGGGCCACGCCCTCACCACCGCGATCGAGGACGCCCTCACCCGCTGGCACCGCATGCTCGGCGACGACACCCTCTGGCAGCCCGGCGTCGACCACGCCGCTATCGCCGTGAACGCGATCATCGAGCGCGACCTCGCCCGCGAGGGCATCTCACGCCACGACATCGGCCGCGAGGCGTTCCTGGAGCGCACCTGGGAGTTCGTGGGCAAGAGCCGCAGCCGCATCGCCCTCCAGCACCGCCGCCTCGGCGCATCGGCGGACTGGTCGCGCGAGGCGTTCACGATGGACGAGGACCGCGAACTCTCCGTCCGCACCACCTTCAAGCACCTCTACGACGACGGCCTCATCTACCGCGCCGAGCGCCTCATCAACTGGTGCGTCGACTGTGGCTCGGCGATCTCCGACATCGAGGTCGACTACGAGGACGAGCCCGGCGCGTTCTGGCACGTCCGCTACGCGGTCGTGGACGCCGAGGGCGCGCCCACCGGCGAGGACATCATCATCGCCACCACCCGACCGGAGACGATCCCGGCAGACACCGCCATCGCCGTGAACCCGGACGACGACCGCTACCGGCACCTCGTCGGCCTGAGGGCGACCGTGCCGACCAACGGGCGGCTCGTCCCGATCATCACGGACACCGCCGTCCAGATCGAAGGCGGCTCAGGTGCGCTGAAGGTCACCCCCGGCCACGACCCCGTCGACTTCGAGATCGGCGAGCGCCACGACCTCGAGATCATCTCGATCATCAACCCCGATGGCACGATGAACGAGCTCGCCGGGCAGTACGTCACACTCGACCGCTTCGAGGCGCGCAAGCGCGTGGTCGCGGACCTGATCGAGTCCGGCCGCCTCGAGAAGGAAGAGCCCTACACGCACCCCGTCGGCCACTGCCAGCGCAGCGGCACCATCGTCGAGCCGCTGATCTCGATGCAGTGGTGGGTGGACGCGAAGACCCTCGCGCAGCCCTCAATCGAGGTCGTCACCAGTGGCGAGGTCAAGTTCGTCCCGGAGCGCTTCGAGCGCACCTACCTGCACTGGATGGAGAACATCCGCGACTGGTGCATCTCCCGCCAGATCTGGTGGGGACACCGCATCCCCGTCTGGTACTGCGACTCCTGCGAGGGCGTCACGGTCGCCATCGAGACCCCGACGCAATGTGAGCACTGCCAGTCGGCAGAGATCCGCCAGGACGAGGACACCCTCGACACCTGGTTCTCGTCCGGCCTCTGGCCGCACTCCACCCTCGGCTGGCCCAGGGACACCCCGGAGCTCGCGAGGTTCTACCCCACGCAGGTCATGGAGACCGGCTACGACATCATCTTCTTCTGGGTCGCCCGCATGGTGATGCTCTCCCTCTACAACATGGCCGGCCGTGTCCCCTTCGAGACCGTTTACCTCCACGGCCTGGTGAGGGCGCCCGACGGCCAGAAGATGTCGAAGTCCAAGGGCAACGTCGTCGACCCGCTGTCGATCTCCGAGAAGTACGGCACGGACGCGCTCCGCTTCGCGCTGCTCTCCGGCAACTCCCCCGGCAACGACCAGCGCCTCACCGACGACCGCATCGAGGCCTCCCGTAACCTCGCCAACAAGCTCTGGAACGCCTCGCGCTTCGTCCTCCAGATGGTCGAGCCCACGGACGACCTCACGCTCCCGGCTCCCGGAACCGGCGCGATCGAGGACCGCTGGATCCTCAGCCGCCTCGACACCCTCACCACGGACGTCGACCGCCTCATGCGCGCGTTCGAGCTCTCCGAGGCCGTCCGCCAGGTGCGCGACTTCTTCTGGGACGAGTTCGCCGACTGGTACATCGAGCTCTCGAAGGTCCGCGTCCGCGGCGGCGACCGCACCCCCATCGCCGTCCTCGTCCACACCCTCGACTCGGTCCTGCGGCTCCTCCACCCGTTCATGCCGTTCGTCACCGAGGAGATCTGGCAGCGCCTCAACGTCCTCCGCCCGGACCCGGACGGCGCCCCCGCCCTCATGGTCGCCGCCTACCCCTCCCCCTCTGGACCCCCTCTCCCGGTTTCGGGAGAGGGCAGGGGTGAGGGCCTTCCGGCCTCCGCCTCCCGTCGCGACCCCGAGGCCGAGCGTCAGCTCACCGCCGTCCAGGAGTTCGTCCGCGCGATCCGCAACGTCCGCGCCGAGAAGAAGGTCGACGCCGGCCGCTGGGTCGAGTGCTACATCGTCGGCGCGGACGCCGCCGACACCGCGCGCGCCCTCGCCCCCTCGATCGAGATGCTCGGCCGCGTCCGCCCGCTCCACGTCGTCGCCTCGACGGCAGACGCCCCCACCGAGGGCGTCGTCACCGCCGTCCTCGCCGTGGGCCAGGTCGTCCTCCCCATGGCCGGCCTCTTCGACCAGGACGCCGAACGCGAACGCCTCACGAAACAGATCGCCGAAGCCGAAGCCTCCATCGCCCGCCAGCACGCCAAGCTCTCCAACGAGTCCTTCACCGCGAAGGCCCCCGAAGCCGTCGTCGCCAAGGAGCGCGAACGCCTCGAGACGGAACAGGGCCGCCTCGACGGGCTGCGCGCATCACTGGCGGAATTGGGGTAGGGACGGCGTTACCAGGACGGCGGCTTGTGAAACGTCCCATCGGCGTCCGTGAGTTCGTCGGGAAACTGGCTCTTCCGAAGGACGCCCCTCCGGATCGGCTTGTAGAAGGCCGCCGTGTCCGCCAGGCCGAACGCCACGCGCTTGTACGGGTTCAGCAACCCGACCTGTAGCCCCAGCTCGTCGCGGACGAGTTGGATCGGCATACGCAGGTCCGAGTCGTTCGAAACCACCACGGCCTGCTCGTAGTCACCGCGATAGCCGTCGTGGACGAGGAGTGTGGCGAGGTTCACGTCGGACCCCTTCTCCTCCGTGTCGTGCACCTCGACGTAGCCCCCGCCGCTGGTCAGCGGACGTACCTTCGTCTTGGCCATGAAACTCCCGAGGTGGATCGAGAGGCACGGGATGGTCTCGAGCGCACGGAGGTACACCTGCTGGCGCTGCGCCGCCTGCGGATCATCGGGGCGAGACTGGACGATTGCCGTGAAGTAACGAATGCGCTGGATATCGTCACGGGGAAGCAGGTACCGGAACAGCGTGAGCAGGTCCAACCACTTGCTCGGCGAACGCTTCAATGCGCCGTAGTACAGGTTGAACCCGTCGACGTAGACATTCGTCCTCAAACGCAGAAGCCCCCGTGACCGGGGGCCTCGCACCCAGCAGCCGAGGCCGCTGGGGGGGTATGCCTCGATCATCAACGCCGCGCGCGGCCCTGTCAATCGGTTCCTGACCGCAGGAACCTACAGCCCGCAGCGCCAATCTCGAAGACGATGTGACACACGCCAACGACTCGACCGGAGCCACCGATGCCCCCCACCCCTGACCTCCGCGAGATCTACCACCTGGCCCTCGGCGCAGCCGAGGAGGCCGGCCGTATCCACCAGGACCGCATCAACTTCCCCCGCACCATCGAGGTGAAGTCGTCGCCGGCGGACGCGGTCACCGAGGTCGACAGGGCCTGCGAGGAGCTCATCGTCTCGCGCATCGTCGCCGCGAGGCCGGACGACTCCATCGTCGGTGAGGAGGGCGCGGACCGTGTCGGCACCTCCGGCGTGAAGTGGTACATCGACCCGCTCGATGGCACCGTGAACTACGTCTACCGCCGCCACGACTTCAGCGTCTCGATCGGCGTCGAGGTCGACGGCATCCCCTCGGTCGGCGTCGTCTACGACTCCAGCGCCGGCGAGATGTTCTCCGCGATCCGCGGCCAGGGCGCATGGCTCAACGGCGAGCCCATCCGCGTCAGCCAGGTCACGGACCTCGGCATGGCGCTCACCGGCAGCGGCTTTGGCTACAGCGCCGACTACCGCATCTACCAGGGCAAGGTGCTCGCCCACATCATCGGCCGCGTCCGCGACCTCCGCCGAGGTGGCTCCGCCGCCCTTGAGCTCTGCGGCGTCGCCTGCGGACGCCTCGAGGCCTTCTTCGAGCAGGGCATCAACCACTGGGACGCCATGGCCGGCATCGTCATCATCCGCGAAGCCGGCGGCATCGCCGAGCGCATCGAACCGCCCGAGGTCCCCACCCGCGCAGACGGCAACGGCCACGTCGTCGTCTGCGCCGGCACCCGCGAGGTCTACGACGACCTCCGCGCCCTCGTCATCCGCGCCTCCGCCGAAGCCCTCGCCGAGGGCTAGTCCCGAGTCATCGCCTCCCGCCCATCCGGCCCCCTCTCCCCACACGGGGAGAGGGCTGGGGTGAGGGCTCCGCCGGCGAGCAGGACGGCACCACCACCCGCCCGGCGCAAACACCGCCCGGCGCAAACACCGCCCGGCACCACCACTCGCCCAACGCAAACACCTGCTCACCCTGAGCCTGTCGAAGGGCGAGCCCCTCGGAACGCCCGAACGCCCAACCACCGTCCGAGACCCCAACCCCACCACCAGCCACCAACAACCAGAGGCCCCCGACCCACCAACGCCACACCGCACCCGCGGTGTACCCTCCCCACGCTCCTCGCCCCCACATCGAATCGAAGAGCGCGAGACCGAAGGGCCCGAGGCATGCTCCAGGCGCTGGGACTCAGCTACCCCGCCATCATCGTCCGCGACATGGAAGACTCCATCCGCTTCTACGAGCGCCTGGGGCTCAAGCCCCTCTACGTCGAGGCCAACCGCGACGACCCGGAGTCCATCGTCGCCATGCTCTACTGCGGCGGGAACGACACCTTCGTCCAGCTCGTCGGCCCCGCCCAGCCCGGCACCGTGAACATCGCCAACGCCTCCCCCGGCATCGGCTCGATGCAGTACCTCTCCTTCACCGTCTCGCTCGAGCAGATGCAGCAGATGTGGCACCAGATGTCCGAGGCCGGCGTCCAGGGCTCCGAGGAGATCAAGCGTGGCTTCGAGCGCCTCGTCTTCCTCGAGGACCCCAACGGCGTCCTCATCACCCTCACCGCGTGGGGCATCGAGCCGCCGCCGGGCATGCCGCGCGCGCTCGTCCTGCAACGCGCCGCCATGCTCCGCGAGGCGGCCCAGGCCGCCTTCATCGAGGACGAGCACATCACCCAGGCCATCGCGGATGTCGAGGCAGCGTTCCGCAACAACAACTAGCCGCCCCCGAAATCCGAAAGCCCCATCCGAAGGACGGGCCCGGGGTGACCGCCACCTCACGCCCCCCGCGCACCTTGCGCACCTTGCGCGCGATGCCGCTGCACCTCGTGCGGTGCGAGGAAGAACCACGCCACCTGCTCCGCCATTGACATCCGAACCCCCTCCCCAGGAAGGGAGGGGGTTGGAGGAGAGGGTCACTCTGATAGTGGCTCCCCGTCCCTGGGAGGGCCGGGGGTAGGCGCAGCCTCCGACCCTCGCGCGGTGCGAGGACGAACCCCGCCACCTGCTCCGCCACCGACATCCGAGAAGCCCCCTCCCGGAAGGGGGAGGGGGCTGGGGGAGGGGTTTCACACAACAATTTCTGTCTCCCCCTCCCTCCTGGGGAGGGGACCGGGGGGTGGGCTGCGTCAACGCTCGCGCGCTACACCTCGTGGGGAGCGAGCGCGAACCGCGCCACCTGGTTCCGCCCCAGCGCCTTCGCGCGATACAGCGCCGCGTCGGCGTTCCGGAACAGCGTGTCCGGCGTGATCTCCGGCGTCGCGAACGCCACACCCACGGACACCGTCGTCCGCACGGTGCGCCCCGACACGATCACCGGCGCGGACAACCGCTCGATGATCCTCGACGTGATCGCCTCCACGGCCGCGTCGCTCGCGCCCTCGATGAGCAGCACGAACTCGTCGCCACCGATGCGAGCGACGAGGTCCGACCCACGCACCGAGGCGAGCAAGCGCTGCCCCGACGCGACCAGCAGCTCGTCCCCGACCGGATGGCCGTGCGTATCGTTCACCCGCTTGAAGTCGTCCAGGTCCACCACCGCCATCGCCAGCGGCTCGTCGTCCGGCTGCGCAACGTCGAGGTACTCGTTCAGCCGTTGCACCAGCAAGAGTCGGTTAGGCAGGCCGGTCAGCGGATCGTGCAGCGCCTGCTGCCGCAGCGCCGCCTCCACCGCATCGCGGTCCGACAGCTCGCTCGTCGCCGACGCCAGGATAAGCGTCGACGCCCCCACGATGCCGAGGTAAGCCTGCAGCAACGTCACGGTGTAGCCGGTGTCCGAGGTCGCCACGAACGGCTCGGTCCCCGTCGCCACGGCGAAGTTCGCGACCTGCCCGATCGCCAGCACGGACCACGCCGCACCTCGGACGCCCGACCGCAGCGCCGCCCACGTCAGCGGGATGATCACGAGGTACGGCGTCACCGTGTCCCACCCACCGGGCCACGAGTGCAACGCGAACGCCGAGACGACCAGCGTCGCCAGCGCCGGCGCAATCGCCGTCCGCACCGGCCGGTCGTTCTTCCAGCGGTTCACGCTCAGCAGCACCGGCGCCACCACCAGCACGCCCAGCGAGTCGCCCACGATGAACCGCGGCCACGAGTCGAGGAAGTCGCCCCCCGCGATCGTCGTCCCGATCGATCCGAGCGCCCCACCCACGACCGGCGCGAGCATCACCCCGAACGCGATGAACTCCAGCAGTCCGCGCACAGGCACCAGCGCGCCGCGGTGTGACGTGAAGCGACGGATGAGCGTCGCCCCGACCAGCGGCTCCAGCGAGTTCGACGCCACGAACCAGAACGTGATCCCGGGCGTGTAGCCCACCAGCGTGTCGCTGATCGCCTCGGCGACCGCGATCGCGCCCACCGCCCACGGCCATCGGTGCGTCGGCACGATCAGCAGGGCGCCCAGGGTGAGGCCCGCCGCCGGCCAGAAGTTCATCCCCACCTGCTGTGGGTCGTTCACGCGCAGGACGAACTGCGCGAGCGCCAGGTGCGCGATGCCGAGCGTTAGCGCCAGGATCACCCCACCGGTGCGGCCACCAGAAGCGATCTCCGCACGGATCTCCTGCCAGGTCTGTGATGGACTGGCAACCCGGTCCGCCATAGCGGCCCAGCGCGTCCCGGCGAGACGGTGACGGAGGGGATGGGCAATCACCGACTTCATCCCTTAGTTATAGCGGCTGCACACATCGTTGAGTGCACACGATTATCCCCCACGAGAACCATACAGGGAGCCGCGCACACACTTCCGCCTCTCGCTCCACTGTCTCCCCCACGCGATCCGCCCCCACACCATCCGGCCCCTCAGTCATCCGGCCCCCTCCCCCTCTGGGGGAGGGTGGGGGAGAGGGTCGACAGACCATCGCAACGGCAAACTCCACCCCACCGACTCCGGCCCCCTCTCGCCACACGGGGAGAGGGCTGGGGTGAGGGTCTCCCGCCCCGCATCACCCACCGCACCCACCGAGGCACGCATCACCACGACACCCCAACGGCAGCAAACCAGTTCCGGGGTACCCTGTCTCACTCGACTACCAGAGGAGACAGCGTGCCCGGCGAACCACAGATCACGACGCTCTCGAACGGCCTCCGAGTGGTCGTCACCCCCATGCCGACCGCCCAGGCCGCCGCCGTCTCCTTCTTCGTCGGCGTCGGCTCACGCCACGAAGACCAGCGCACCAACGGCCTCTCCCACTTCATCGAGCACATGCTCTTCAAGGGCACCGAGCGACGCCCCACCGCCCCCGAGATCTCCGAGGCCATCGAGGGCGCCGGCGGCGCCCTCAATGCCTTCACCAGCCGCGAGGTCACCTGCTACTGGAACAACCTCCCGTACGAGCGCGTCGAGACGGGCGTCGAGGTCCTCGCGGACATGCTCCTCCGCTCCCTCTTCGACCCCACCGAGCTCGAGCGCGAACGCCCCGTCGTCCAGCAGGAGATCCGCCGCTCCCACGACTCGCCGGGCTCGAAGGCCTCGGAGCTGCTCTCCACCGCCACCTGGGGTGACCAGCCGATCGGCTGGCCCGTCGCCGGCACCATCGACACGGTGCAGGGCGTCACCCGCGAGGAGTTCCTCGCCCACCTCGCCGAGTACTACACCGCCGCCAACTCGGTGCTCTCCATCGCCGGCAACGTCGACCCGGACGCGGTCGTCGCCCTCGCCGACCGCGAGTTCGCCTCGATGACCACCGGCAAGCCCGCGCTCACGCCGCCGGTCGAGGACCGCCGCCCCCTGCTCGCAGAGGACTACCTCGCGATCGAGCCGCGCGAGATCGAGCAGACGAACCTCGCCCTCGCCGTCCACGGCATCGGACGCCGAGACCCGGACCGCTTCGCCATCGACATCATGAACACCGCCCTCGGTCGCGGCATGTCCAGCCGCCTCTTCAAGGAAGTCCGCGAGCGTCGAGGCCTGGCGTACTCAGTCGGATCCGGTTCCACCCGCTACCAGGACGCCGGCACGGTCTCGATCTCCGCCGGCGTCACCCGCGAACAGCAGGAAGAAGCCCTCGAGGTGATCGTGGCCGAGCTCCACCGCCTCGTCGACGAGCCCATGCCCACCGAGGAACTCAACCGCACGAAGGACTACGCCGCGGGCTCGTTCCGGCTCTCGCTCGAGACGCCGATGTCCTTCGCGCAACGCTGGGGCGCCCAGCTCCTCCACGACGGCGCCCTCGAGTCCGCCGACGTCACCGTCGAGGGCCTCCGCGCCGTCACCGCCGAAGACGTCCAGCGCGTCGCCACCCGTCTCTTTGGCTCCCCGCAGTTCTCCCTTGCCGTCGTCGGCCCCTCAGCCTCCCGCGCCCGCCTCGACGAGATCCTGCACGGCTGATCCGACCCTCTCCCCACTCCTCCCCCAGAGGGGGAGGAGTGGGGAGAGGGTCGACACACCCCAACCCGTCGAGGCACACCCAGCCCACGAGGCATACCTACACACCGAGCCCGAGATCCGAAACCCCCTCCCCCTTGAGGGGGGAGGGTTGGGGTGGGGGTGACGCGGTCGCCAACAACCCCACACCAGAACCCACCACAGCCCTGCGCTCCCAGCACTCCGAGGCCACCCGAGCCGCCCGAGGCCCACACTCAACCCCCCGAGGCCACCCGCCGCTCGATCGCCTCCACCAGCTCAAGCAACACCCGCGCCCGCCGCACCGTCCGACGGTCCACCAGCCGGTCATACCCCGGCGCCTCGACCGCCTCGCCCGCCACCACGCCGAGGACCCCGCCGCGCCGCCGCACCCGGTCCCACTCCGCCACCATCGCCCGCGCGATCGCAACCTCCGAGGCTCCCGGCGCGAACAGCGAGTTCATCCCCTGCGCCTCGCCCTCGCGATGCACGGTGACGCCCACCGCCCCAAAGTCATGCGCCAGCACCGGGAAGCGCTCCGCCCCCGGCTGGTGATGCTGCACGTGCACCACCCACGGCAGCCGCGCCGCGTCCGCGTGGATCGCCACCTCGGACATCGCGTGCTCGTAGAGGGCGCCCGCACCCGACCCCAGCCGCAGGTCGCGCCGCAGCCCGTCGACGCTCAGCACGACTGCCCGGGCGCGGTCGATCGCCGCGAGGATGCGCGGCAGCGCCACCAGCCCCTCGGCGCTGTCGAGCTCGGGCAGCAGGTCCGTCTCACCGGGGACCCGCTTCGAGCGCACTTCGAACTTCCGCACGAGGACGTCCGCGTCGCGCAGGTCCTGCGGCTCCTCGACGCTCGACACCACGACGCCCGTCAGCCACGGCCCCACGATCGCCTCGACGTCCGCGGCCATCTCGCCCGACCGCGCGTCCGACACGCGCACGAGCACCGGACGCCCCGCCTTCGCGATCGCCTGCGCGTAGCGCTTCGCCAGTCGCCGCGCCTCGTCGCGCTGTCCGTGCATCGAGGGATGCGCCAGGTCGATGAGGACCGCGTCCGCCACCGTCCGGACGGCCGCCTTCATCGCGCCCTCGTCCAGCGCGTCGATCACCATGATGCTCCGCAACGCGAGCATGGTCAGTCCCGTCTATCGGGCTCCGAGCAGCCCTAGAGCACTTCGTCCTCGCCGAGGGGGTGCCCGGCGTCCACGTCCGCGAGGAAGCGCAGCACTTCCGTCGCCCAGTCCCGCGGGCGCTGGCTGCTCGTCCCGTGCACGCACCCGTCGAGGCGCGCGATACGACGTCGAGGCAGCCCGTCCAGCCGGTGCAGCCCCGGCAGGATCATCCCGTCCTGCATCCCCACGATCACCAGCGTCGGCACCTCGAGGTCCTTGAGGGCGTCGGTCAGGTCGGGCCGCGTGCGCATCGCGCGACGGCAGCCCTCCATCCCCGGGTCGCCCGCCCACTCCGGGTACTCCTGCGACCGGATCGGGTCGGTCCCTGAGTTCCCGCGCGTCGTCGAGTCGCTCAGGATCAGCGCATGCACGTCCGACGCATGGTCCACCGCATACTGCTGCGCGATCTGCCCCCCGAACGACATCCCCCCGATGATCGCGCCATCCACCGCGTCGAGCTCCTCGAGCAGCCCGCGCAGGTCCTCCGCCAGCGCCGGCATCGTGTACGACTCCACGTCCTCCGGCGCAGACGACCCGCCATGCCCTCGCGCGTCCCACGTGATCAGCCGGTAGTCCTGCGACAACAGGTGCATCTGCGGGAACCACATCTCGAGGCTCACCGAAAACCCATGCGCCAGCACCAGCGGTCGCGCCTCGCGCGCCCCGCGCTCGTCGTACCGGATCCGGATCCCCGTCGGCAGTTCCACGTGCGGCATCGC